>JAUIML010000205.1 GCA_030432715.1 Acidimicrobiia bacterium
CGAGGTGAGGTGTCGCTGGCCGACGGATTGCACCGGCTGGCCGGGCCCGGCCATCGCGGTGGGCTGGCGGTCATCATCTCCGATCTCCTCCGACCGGGCTGGGTCGAGGCGCTGCGCGCCGTCACCCTGCGCCACGAGACACTCGTGATCGAGGTGGTCGACCCCCGCGAACTCGACTTGCCCAACGTCGGCCTCATCGACCTGGTCGATTCCCGGACCGGTCGGGTGGTCGAAGTCGACACCCGTCGCGCCGATGTCCGCGACCGGTTCGCCGCCGCCGGCCGACAACGCCTGGCGGATCACGCCCGCGATGTCCGCGCCACCCGTGCCGACCATCTCCTCCTGCGCACCGACCGCGACTGGGTGGTCGACCTGGCGAAGTTCGTCGACCAGCGGAAGCGGGCTCGCCGGGCGGCGACCACGGTGGTCGCATGAACCCGCTCGACGGCATCGAGTTCGACGACCCGATCCGACTCTGGCTGCTCGCCGGCGTCGCCGTCCTGCTGATCGCCTACGCGGTCGCCCAACAGCGCCGGGGCAAGTACGCGCTCCGGTTCTCCGACACCTCCCTTCTCGACACGGTCGCACCCAATCGCCCGGGGCTTCGCCGCCACGTCGTCGCCGTCCTGTTCCTGATCTCGAGCGGGTTCATGGTCGTCAGCTTCGCCGGCCCCCACCGCTTCGAGGTGCCACCGACGTGTCGCCGAGCCGGTTCGAGGCCGCCAAGCAGGCGGCCAAGGACTTCCTCACCGACGTACCCGACTCGGTCGACGTCGCCCTCATCTCCTTCGACGAGTTCCCCGTGGTCCAGGTCGGTCCCACCGCCGACCGGTCAGCGGTAGCCGCCGCGGTCGACTCGCTCGAGCTCGGCCCGTTCACTGCGACCGGCGATGCGATCGTCGCGTCGGTCGAGACCATCACCGACACCGGACGGCCGGTCCGCGACGAGAACGGCGACCCGACGGCGGTCGTGGTCCTCCTGTCGGACGGCGAGCCGACCATCGGGCGCGACATCGACTCGGCGATCGGGGTCGCCGTCGACGCCGACGTGCAGATCAGCACGGTGGCGCTGGGAACCCCGTTCGGCACGGTCGAGATCGAGGACCCGGAAGCTCCGGGCACGTTCTTCAGTCAGCCGGTGCCGGTGGACGAGGTCACGATGGAGACGGTGGCGCTGGCCACGGGGGGCGAGTTCTTCACCACCACCTCGTTCACCGACCTGGCCGCCGTCTATCGCGACATCGGCACCGCGCTCGGCGAGGAACCGGTTCGCGAAGACGTCGACGACTGGTTCGTCGGCCTCGCGCTCGCCGGAATCGCCGTGACCGCGACCCTGAGCCTGCTCTGGTTCCAGCGACTGCCCTGAACGAGCGGGCTCAGTCGAGCCAGCTCGCCGGAGCGCCCTTCTGCACCGAGTTGAAGCGGCTGGCGAAGCTGGTGCCGAGCGACTCCTTGCGGGGACCCGAGAACCCGAAGAGGAACTGGGCGACGCGTCGGATCTGGATCTCTTCGGCGCCTTCGGTTATCCGGTAGCGCCGATGGTGCCGGTAGATGTGTTCGAACGGCAGGTGGCGGCTGTAGCCGAGCCCGCCGTGCGTCTGGATGGCCTGGTCGGCGGCATCGCAGACCAGCCGATTGGCCCGGTAGTTGCACATCGCGACCTTGTCGCTGATCAGGAGCGGGTCGGTGCCCTGGTCCATCTCCCAGGCCGTCTTGCGCACCAGCTGGCGGATCATCTCGGCGTCGGTGTGCATCTCGGCCAGCGGCCACTGGATGGCCTGGTTCTGGCTGAGCGGCTTGCCGAACGGCGCCCGCTCGCGGGCGTACTTCACGCTCTCGTCGATGCAGTACTGGGCCGCGCCGAGCGAGGAGGCAGCCTGGCGGATGCGGTTCTCGTGGACGAACGTCTGGGCCACCGCGAGGCCACGCCCCTCGTCGCCGAGGCGGGCCGTGTCGGGCACGCGCACGTCGTCGAGCGTGACCTCGGCGTGGTCGGTCGGCATGTTGAACGTCCACCACATGAACTCGACACTGAACCCGGGTGTCTCCACCGGAACGATGAAACAGGTGATGCCCTCGGCGTCGCCGAGGTCGCCGGACGTGCGGGCGAAGACGAAGTCGTGGGTGGCCCGATGCATCCCGGTGTTCCAACGCTTGGCGCCGTTGATGACCCACTCGTCTCCGTCGCGGTAGGCGTTGGTCTCCATCCACGTGGCGTCCGACCCGTGGAGCGGCTCGGTCAACCCGAAGCCGATTCCCGCCCGCCCTTCGAGCATCGCCGGGATCCACTCGGCCTGCTGGGCATCGGTGCCGTAGAGCTGCATCATCAGCACGGTCGGGAAGTTGCCGACGATGCTGCTCTCGTTCTGGAGGTCGTTGTGCAGCCCCAGGCCCCTCGCGGCGAGGTGCTCGCGGATGAACGCCATGCCGAGGTTGGTTCCGTCGGAGCCGCCGAACTCGGCGGGCAGGTGGTAGCGCAGGAAGCCGGCGGCGTCGGCCCGGCGGCGCATCTCCCCGAGCAGGGCCTCCCACTCGGCGTTGGGCCACCCGTCGCGGTCCCAGTCTGTGCGGCTGTGCTCGCGGCGATGGTCGAAGAAACGGATGTTGTCGTTCTCGCGTTCGAGCGGCGTGATCTCGTCCTCGATGAACTGGTCGAGATCGGCGAGCAGCGCCTGGATGTCGGCAGGAGTCGTGAAGTCCACGACCCGAACCTACGCCCCGTCGTCGTCGAGCTCCTTTTCGCGGCGCTCGAGCTCCGCCTCCCATTCCTGGAGACGGCGTTCGCGAGCGGCTGCCGACTCGGCATCCGGCGTGCTCGGCTGCGTGGAAGCCCGCCAGTCGTCCCTGTCCTCGATTCCCCGTGGTCTGCGGGGTTCGAAGCCGCGTTCCTGTTGCCACGACCGGTTCGGGCCGCTCCGGGTCGTGCCGGCGTGGAGACCGGCACCGATCGGACGGCCCACGGCGAACCACGCCACGGCGCCGACCGTCGGGATGAAGATGACGATGAACACCCACGCCATCTTGGGCAGGTTGCGCATGAGCATCTCGTCGGTCTGGATCACGTCGAGCACGGCGAAGATCCAGACGGCGAACATGATCATCCCGAGCAGCCCCGGGAGAAAGAGACGGAACACGGCTACGAGTGTGGCCTACCGGGGCGTCCGGCGCATCCGGACCTCGTCCTTGCAGGGATCGGACGGCAGGGGCTGCACGTCGCCCGTCACCGTGAATCCGCAGCGTTCGTAGAGGCGCTGGGCGGCGTCGTTGCCGCGGGTGACCCACAGTTCCACCGCCGATCCGTCCGCCCACTCGACCACCGCATCGACGAGCACGGCGCCCACGCCGCGGCCGCGCGCCGACGGGTCGGTCCACATCGAGACGAGCTCGACGGTCTCGGCGTCCAGGCGGTGACCGCCCACGAGACCGACCACGTCATCGCCGTCGAGGGCAAAGCAGGTGGCGTGGTCGCTCCCCTCGGCCCGCTCTGCGGCGAGCTCGACCCAACGCTCGTCGGAGTTCTGCACTTCGGCTGCGTGGCTGCTGCCGAAGGCCGACGGCGTGTCGAGCAACGCCGCGAGACGAACCTTCTTCAGCAGTTGACCGTCGTCGGGCCGGATCCGTCGTGTCGAGATCGCCATGCCGCAATAGTGACGCGGCTGCGGCACCAGGACCACGAATATCCAGCCGCGACTGGCAGCCCGTGGAGGGGCTCCCTAGCGTCACCGCCGGGAGTGGTTCGACATGACGCAACGCTTGGACGGGACAGTCGCGATCATCACGGGGGCGGCTCGGGGAACCGGCGAGGCGACCGCCCGCCGCTTCGTGGAGGAAGGCGCCCGCGTGCTCGTGGCCGATGTGCTCGACGAACAGGGGCGGGAGGTGGCCGCGTCGCTCGGCGAACACGCCGTGTACCGGCACCTCGACGTGACCCAGCCCGACGACTGGAAGGCCGCCGTCGAGGCCGTGACCCACCACTTCGACGATCCGGGTGTGCTCGTGAACAACGCGGCGATCCTCGACGTCGGCTCGATCGCCGGGATGGATCCGGCCGTGCTCACCCGGCTCGTTGCGGTCAACCAGATCGGGCCCTACCTGGGCATCCAGGCGGTGATCGACCCGATGAAGCGGCTCGGCGGCGGCTCCATCGTCAACGTGGCATCGATCGACGCCATCGAAGGGTCGAACGGCGTGGCGGCCTACACCTCGAGCAAGTGGGGCCTGCGTGGTTTGAGCAAGGCCGCCGCCATCGAACTCGGCCGTCACGGCATCCGCGTCAACACGATCTGCCCCGGCGGCGGGAACAGCGAGATGGTCGCGCCGTTCATGGAGGAGGCGATCGAACGATTGAAGGACATGACCGAACGGCTTCCGGATCGCCCCATCCCGCCGTTCAACCGTCGCGGCCAACTCGACGACTACGCGAACGCGATCCTGTGGCTCGCGAGCAACGAGAGCTCGTACGTGTCCGGTACCGATCTCGTGGTCGACGGCGCCTTCACCGCCGGCAAGGTCGAGCCCGGAGCGCCGTTCTCCTGAGATCCTTGGCCCGGGCGTCGGCTACGGCTTGAGCATGCTCACGAGTTCGTCCCGACGATCGGCGAACTCCGGACAGATGCCCAAGACGGCACCGTCGATGAGCGTCTCCGACAACGCCGCGTCACCGAGGTTGAACACCGCCCGCGCCGACAACGGCTCGAACTCGTCGTGCGTGTGGTTGCCGTTGAGGTCCACCGGCGGTTCGACCCCGCGTAGGAAACGGCACAGATCTCGGCTGACCGACTCGGGACTGAGGTTTTGCGAGGTCAGAGTCTCGCCAAGACCGCGAGTGTCATTCCCGACAACCGAGTACCAACCGGCCGAGCGCTCGTCGACGTCGGTGCGTTCTGCGCTGCCACAGTCGCCCTCGACCGAGAGCCGGTACGGCCAATCGAGAACCGCAGTTCTGGTACGCCCCCGGTATCGATATTCAAGGTCGTAGGTCAACCAGTAGACCTGTCCGGTGATGTGGCAGTACTCCATCTCGAACCACCAGATCAGATACACCGACGGGTCCGCAGTCGGGTCGTACGGCTCGAAGTCCGAGGCATCGCCCACCGGCGGCTTGAGGTCGACAACCCGCCGGTTAGCCATCTCGATCCCCACTGGCTGCATCGCCATCTGAATCGCGTTGCGGACTGACACGTTGGTGACGGTGACCCCTGAGCGGTCCGCACCCAGGCAGATGAACGCGCCTAGCCGGCCGTCCTGCACGAACGGCACGCGGTATTCGCTCTCTCCCGCTGCCGAGCTGTGGTCGACATCCGTAGCGATGACCCCGCTACAACCTTGTGTGAACTCGGGCGCCGCCGTGAAGTACTTCCACGCTCCAACAACCCCGCCAGCCACAGCAATAACTACCAACACGTGAGCCACCCGTAGGGCGGGAGGAAGGGTCCTCCATCGCCGCCAGAGCGAGACGCTGCCGAGGTACCCCGACTCCCGACGGACCGCGCGAGCGACGACGGCCGGCTCCCCCAACCCATCGACGATGTCTTGGTAGGAGTCCGAAGGCGGCCGCCCCGACAGTGTCTCGGCAAGCTCGGCCACCATCGCCCGCCTGGGCCTGCGCGGCACACCAGCGAGGTGTGCCTCCGCGTCAACAAGGAAGCGTCGCTCGGCTGAGCTCAAGCCTTGATGGGGCGCACTCCGCCTCACCCTCCGCTCACCTCGCTGAGAACTCCAACGAGTTCGTTGCGCCGATCGGCGAACTCCGGACAGATACCAAGCACAGCCCCGTCGACGAGCGTCTCAGACAGCGCCACATTGTCGAGCCGGAAGACAGCCCGCGCGCCCAAGGGCTCCACGTCCTCATATCCCCCGGCCGGCACTACTCCCCGCAGGTAGCGGCAGAGGTCCCGACTGACCGATTCCGGGGCCAGGTGCATTTCGCCGAGACCATCGACACCGGCATCCACCGATCGCACGATCTCCATGTCGACGGCGTCCCGCCACGCTGCGGACTCGGCATCCATCAACGCCCGGCGCTCGTCATCGCACTGCTCCTCGGTGACAATCGCCAGGATGTAGCCGAGGGGCAGGGTCGTCGTGCGGGATCGGCTGCGATAGCGGTAGGAGATCTCCACGTTCGCGACCCAGATTTGCCCGGCGTGATTGCAGTACTCAGCTTCGAGCCAGACGACCACGTCTGCGAGCCAGGGGACATCGTCGGGTGACCAGCTCCTGTGGTTCGAGGCATCGCCGACCCACGTCGAACTCATGCGTTCCAAACTGACTTCCCATCCCACCGGCTGCACCAAGTGACGGCCGGGGACCCGAACCGTGATGCTCTCGATGGTGACCCCGGTTGCGGAAGTGTGCGGGCAAAGCATGACGCCGTACCGCTGGCCTTCCCGGAACGGGGCGCGGTACTCCGTCTGCCCGGCCGCCTCGATCCGCTCCCAGTCCGTCGCCGCCACACCACCACATGAGTTGAAAAACTCCGGAGTGGCTCCAACATAGTTTCGCCATGACACCGCGCCCACCACGGCGGCAACGAGGACGAGCCCCTGAAGTCCGTGCCACCAGTGCGACTGCATCCACCACCGACGCCACAGGGGGACCGGGCCCGGGAAGCCGGTCTCCGAGCGCAGGCGAGAGACCAGATCCGCCGGCTCCCCGAGCGAGGCCACCAGCTCAGGGAGCGCCCCCTCCGGTCGGCCGGATAGCGTCTCGATGACTTCAGTCGCCAACTCCGTTCGCACCCTCTTGGGGAGACGGTCGAGGAACGCCATCGCCTCGCGAAGGTAGAACGTCTCCGCCTCGTTCAAGCCTGCCCGCGCCGCGAGCGTGCTCGCCCGCCGCCTCACCGATCGCCGCCCTCTCCGGCTGCGAACACCGACGTCACGACCTTGGCCAACGCGTCCCACGTGGCCAGCCGCTGGGATATCTCCCTCCGCCCGCCGGCAGTGATCGCGTAGTAGCGACGGGCCCGGCCGTTGTCGGCGATCTCGCGCCGCGAGGTCAGTAGTCCTTGCTTCTCCAACCGTTTGACGCTGGTGTAGACCGTCGCTTCGCTGACTGCGACGAGAC
>JAUIML010000206.1 GCA_030432715.1 Acidimicrobiia bacterium
TCGACGCCGATCTCGATTCGACCGCCCGCAGCTGGCTCGAGGATGAGTTGGCGGCAGTCGCGGCCGCGGCCACCACCGACGGGCCGACCCCCTCCCGACCCGCCCCCGCCCATGATGTCGACGCCCGTCTCCGGGGACTGCTCGAACTCACGGAGCGTCGCGGGGCCAGCGACCTCCACCTGTCGGTCGGATCGGGGGCCTACCTCCGACACGACGGCGTCATCAGCCCGCTCCGCGACCTGGAGTCACTCGGCTCGGCCGACCTGACCACGATCCTCGACTCTGCAGTGCGGGCGACCGGACTCGGCCGACTGGGCGACGACGGCAGCGTGGACGGAGTGGTGGCGCTCCGCTCCGGAACCCGCGTGCGGATGAACCTCTATCGACGCGACGACGGCCTCGCCGGCGCCTTTCGGATCCTTCCGGACACGGTCCCCTCGCTCGACCAGCTCGGGCTTCCCCCCGCCGTGGCGTCGTTGGCCGCCGCGCCCCGCGGACTGCTGCTGCTCACCGGAGCCACCGGTTCGGGCAAGACCACCACGATCGCGGCCCTGATCGAGCAGGTGATCGGACACCAGCCCGTTCACGTGATCACCCTCGAGGATCCGATCGAGTACCGCTACGACACACCCGTCGCCCTCGTCACCCAGCGCCAGGTGGGCGACCACGCCTCGGACTTCCCCCAGGCACTCCGCCAGGCCCTGCGCCAGGACCCCGACGTGATCGTCATCGGCGAGATGCGCGACACCGAGACGATCGCCGCTGCGCTCACCGCGGCCGAGACCGGACATCTGGTCCTCGCCACACTGCACAGCCGCACGGCGCAGGGCGCCGTCTCCCGGATCGTCGAGTCGTTCGGTGACGGTGCGCAGAACTTCGTACGGGCTCAGCTCGCCGATGCCCTCGTGGGCGTCGTCAGCCAACAGCTGGTGCCGGCCGCCACCGGTGGCCGGGTGCTCGCCGCCGAAGTGCTCACCGCGTCGACCGGTGTCTCGAGTCTGATCCGCGACGGGAAGCTCCATCAGATCGCTGCTGCGGTCGACACCGGCGCCGCCCACGGCATGCAGTCGATGGACCGCAGTCTCGCAACGCTGCTCCGCCGAGGGCAGATCACCCGCCACACCGCGATGTCTCGCTGCGTCGATCCCGTGGGGCTGCAGGAGTTGATCCGATGACCTCCACCCTGTGGACCTACGCCGCCATGGACGGCGACGGCAATGCCGTCACCGGTGAGGTGCGGGCCGGGAGCGAGGGTGACGCGGTCACCCGCCTGCGCGACCTCGGCTACCGGCCGCTCAGCCTCCACGAGCCCCACCGGGGTCTCCTCTCGAGGGACTTCCAGTTCGACTGGCTCTCCGCGAAGGTGAAGCCCGCCGAGCTGGCCGGCAGCATCCGCCAGCTCGCCGCCATGCTCCGGGCCGGGGTCCCGATGATGCGCGGCCTCAACGTGATCGTCGAACAGAGCCGCGACCAGCTCGAGACCGCCTGGTCCGCCGTCCGGACCGACATCGAGAGCGGTGACGCCCTGTCCGTCGCGCTCGAACGCCACCCTCGGGTGTTCGACACGGTGCTGGTCAGCCTGGTGCGGGCCGGCGAGGCATCGGGCACGCTCGACCAGGCACTGACCCAGGCCGCCACGGCGCTCGAGCGACGGGCCGCGCTGCGGCGCAAGGTCCGCAGTGCCCTGGCCTACCCGATTGCCGTGCTCACGCTGGTCGGCGTCGTGGTCCTGGCGATGTCGCTGTTCGTGGTACCCGTCTTCGAGAGCGTCTATGCCGATCTCGGGGGCGAACTCCCGCTCCCGACCGTGATCGTCCTCACCGCCAGTGGCTTCGTCCGCCGCAACATCTTCGTCCTGATCGGCGCCGGGTTCCTCGCCCGCGCCGCCCTGCGCAAGTGGAAAGCGACGCCCAAGGGCGAGCTGGCCCTCGCCACACTCGTCCTGCGCATCCCCGTCGTCGGCGACCTCATCCGCAGGACCGCCCTCGCCCGCGCCGCCCGATCGCTCGCGGTGCTGGCCGCCTCGGGCGTGCCGCTCCTCGAGGCGCTCGACATCGCCGGGCGGGTCAGCGGCAACGCCGTCATCCGCACGGTGTTCGCGGACGCGACCGAGGCGATCCGCAACGGCCGCACCCTGTCGTCGGAACTGGCCGACCATCCGGTCATCCCCCCGCTGTTCGCCCAGGTCATCGCCGTCGGCGAGGAGTCGGGCGATCTCACGGAGATGTTGGCCCTGGTGGGTGACGTGTACGAGGCCGAGGTCGACACCGCGGCCGAGTCGTTCTCGTCGATCGCCGAGCCATTGCTCATCGCGTTCCTGGGCATCGTCGTCGGCGGGATCGTCCTGTCCCTCTACCTCCCGATGTTCCGTCTCGTCGACCTGGTGCAGTGACCTTCGGGCAGGGCACATGGTCCGTTCGGCCACTCTCGTCCCGCCGCTCTGATGTCGACACCGACAGTGCCGATGCTGGCGACCGATTCCAACCACCGGACAGCAACGTCCGGTTGCACCCAAAGGACTGCCATGAATCGCTTCCGTACCCACACCGACACCCGGGCAACCGGCGACCGGGGCTTCACCCTCATCGAAGTGATGGTCGTGGTTCTGGTGATCGGCATCCTCTTGGCCGTCGGCGTGCCGACCTACCTCGGCGCCCGCGAGCGGGCTCAGGACCAGGCCGCCCGGTCGACCCTGCGCACGGCACAGACGACCGCGGCGGTCGTCTATGTCGACAACGGCACCTACCGCGACGCCAACGTCCGCAATCTGCGTGAGGCCGAGCCGGGCTTCACCTGGCGGGGCAGCAACTCGGCCTCCCGCGACCAGGACGAGGTGAGCGTCGCCGCCACCCGTGACGGTTCGGAGTGGGGCGCCGCAGTGCGATCGGACTCCGGCGACTGCTTCTACATCCGTCTCCGCTCCGACGGCAGCACCCTCTACGGGCAGTCCTCGCGGAGTGCGTGCACCGGGAGTCAGGCGCTCGGGGTCCGCAACGCCGAATGGTGATCCCGCGGGGGTGACCACGAGTTCGACTCGACGACGACACGGGCCCTCCGGGGCCCGTGTCGCCCGTTTTCGCGCGCCGGCGAAATACCGGGAGCCGGTCATACGCCGCGGTGACCTGCCGATGCTGGCAGCCATGCGTTCCGATCCCGGTGCCCCCGCGCCACGACGAGGTGAGCAGGCGAGGACATGACCGTCGTCATCCTGCCGCTCACCCTCGTCGTCGCCGCGGTGCTCGTCCTGGGCGTCGTGACCATCAACCGTCTACGCAAGACCGTTGCCGGCCTCGAGTCGCTCAACCGGGGCATGGGCGCCGACCCCGACCGCGACCCGCTGACGGGCGCGGCGAACTGGTCGGGTCTGCTCACCCACATCCGCCGGGCCCGCGCCCGGCGGACCGACAGTGGCGACGAGATCGGCATCCTCGCCTTCGACATCAGCGACTTCGGCGCACTCAACGCCACCCTCGGCCGAGCGGCGGGGGATGCCGTGCTCAAGACCGTGGCCGACCGACTCCAGAGTCGAGTGCGGACGGGCGAGCTCCTCGCCCGCACCGGAGAGGCCCGCTTCGTCGTCGCCCTCGAAGCACCGGTCACCGCCTACGGGGCGCGCCGCGCCGCCAGCCGCCTCATCGAGGGGATGCGTGAACCGGTCGTGATCGACGGTGAAACCGTCACGGTCACGACCCACGCCGGCATCGCGGTCGGACCGCGGGCCGACGGCGAGCTCCTGATCGAAGACGCCCAGGCTGCCCTGGTGAAGGCGAAGCACGACGGTGCGCAACACCCGGTCCTCTTCAGCGATGCCCTTCGTCGCGACACCGCCCGGTCGTTCCACCAGGCCCAGCAGCTGAAGACCGCGGTCTCCGAAGGAGAGCTCTATCTCGCGTATCAACCGATCCATCGCACCGAAGACGGCGAACTCGCCGGCGTCGAAGCCCTGCTCCGCTGGGACAGTCGTACCTTCGGTCCGGTCTCTCCGGTCGACTTCATCCCGATCGCCGAGGACACCGGCGCCATCATCGAGATCGGCGCATGGGTGCTCCAGAAGGCGTGCGAGGACCTCCACCACATCGCCGACGGCCGGGGCGATCTCGTCCTCTCCGTGAACGTCTCGCCGCACCAGCTGCGCAAGCCCGGGTTCCCCGAGCTCGTCCAGTCGGTACTGGCGAGCACCGACGTGGCCCCCGCGACGCTGCAGCTCGAGATCACCGAATCGACGCTGGCCCGGCCGGAAGAGGTCCAGCAGCAGCTCCAGTCGTTGCGCGACCTCGGCGTGCGCATCGCCCTCGACGACGTGGGGACCGGCTACTCCTCCCTCTCGCAGATCGCCGCGCTGCCGGTCGACGCGATCAAGCTCGATCGTTCGTTGATCTGTCGTCTCGGCGAGGACGACGACCACGGGGTCGAACGGGTCTTCACGAGCCTCGCCGCGCTCGGCCGTTCACTCGGCCTCGACGTGATCGCCGAGGGCATCGAGACCGCAGAACAGGCGCGTATCGCCCGCGCGGCCGGCTGCTCCCACGAGCAGGGCTATCTGTATTCGCGGCCGGTCAAGCTGGCCGAGCTCGTCGAGTACACCACCGCGCCCAACCGCTCCCGCTCGGCCTGACCGCGGGCGAGGGCTGATCGGCTCACGCCAAGATCATCGCCCTCCATGGCCCGAAGGTCACCGGCCCGGTGAGGTTCGTCACCACTCGCTGAGGCGGACGATGCGTCGCCGTCAAGCGTGGTTCCCCCACCTCCGTAGTCGCCCGCATGAGCGGGGAACACCGGGTGCGAAAGAGCGTGTCGACGGCGCTCGCGGCCGCGCTGGTGGCGCTGTCGTTCGCCCCTCCCGCCGCCGCCGACGACACCGACGAGGAGGCAGCGACGCACGAACGCGTCACCGTCGAGCTCATCGTGTCGGACCCCGTGGCCCCTGGTGACGCCCCGAAGTTCGACGTGGTGGAGACCGACCTCGAGGGCCTCATCGAACTGCTCGACACCGTCGAGGACGAACGGATCGAGTGGAACGGCACCGCCGAGCTGACCATCCGACCCACCGACCCCGGGTTCGCCCACGGCGCGCCCGCTCAACGGACCAGCCTCGAGGCTGCGTGGGACACCACCCTCGGCTCGAGCGAGATCGTCATCGCGGTGCTCGACACCGGCGTCACGCCCGGGCCCGAGTTCGGCGATCGCCTGCTCCCGGGTGCGAGCATGATCGACGCGGACCCCCACGTCGACACCTTCGGCCACGGCACCGCGGTGGCCAAGGTTGCCGCTGCGGCCCACGACGGGGTCGATGCCGCCGGCGTCTGTCCTCGCTGCCAGGTGCTCCCCGTGCAGGTGGCCGACGCGAACGGCGGAGTGAGCTGGGCGGCCGCGGCCGAAGGGATCGTGTGGGCCGTCGATCACGGCGCCGACATCGTCAACCTGTCGTTCGGGGGCCGCACCACGCCTGCGGTCGTGAAGGAAGCCGTCGACTACGCCGTGGCCAACGGCGTGGTCCTGGTGGCGTCGGCCGGCAACTTCGGCGACACGGAGCTCTTCTACCCGGCGGCCTTCGACGGGGTGATCGCCGTCGGCGCCCACGACGACCTCTTCGGTCGCTACGACTGGAGCAGCCACGGCGGCTGGGTCGACCTCGCCGCCCCCGGATGCCTGCACGACGTGCACGGGTCGGACACGCTCGGATGCGGCACCAGCTTCTCGGCGCCCTGGATGAGCGGCGTGGTCGGACTGCTCGCGGCGGCCAAGGGTCCGGTCGATTCCGCACGGGCGGAACAGCTGCTCGAGTCGGTGGCCGCCCCGCTCACCTGGGTCGAGACCGGGTGGGTCGCCCCCGATGCGCTCTTCCGGCAGCGGTTCGTCGACGTGAACCCGAACGCCTACTACGCCCAACCCGTCGCCTGGCTCGTCGACAACGACATCACCACCGGCACCAGCCCCACCACCTACACCCCCGACGCCCCCGTCACCCGCGCCCAACTCGCCACCTTCCTCTACCGCCTCGCCGCCGACGACACCGACGCCACCACCACGAGCACCGCCACCTTCACCGACGTGAACCCCAACGCCTACTACGCCCAACCCGTCGCCTGGCTCGTCGACAACGACATCACCACCGGCACCAGCCCCACCACCTACACCCCCGACGCCCCCGTCACCCGCGCCCAACTCGCCACCTTCCTCTACCGCCTCGCCGCCGGCTGAGGAGGCCGGGGATCGCCGTCGTCTACGGGTGCGACTCGAACACCTGGGGGTACATGGCGGTCGTGGCCGCCGACATCATGTCGACCCGCTCGGCTCGGGGTACCTGCGCGGCGAACTCGAGACCGTCGTCGGCGATCCACCGACCGCCCGCGGGAAGGTCGTCGAGGGCCCGCGACACCACGGTCCGCGGATCGACCGGCGGCGCCATCATCCGCGAGTGGTCGGCCCCGTTGGCCCGAAACGCCGGTGTGTCCATGCTGGGGGCGACCACCGCTTGGGTCACGACGCCGCTCTCCCGGATCTCCCACCCGATCGCCTCGATCAGGTTGACCACGAAAGCCTTGGTGGCGCTGTAGAGCCCGACACCGGCCGTGCCCGCCAGGGCCGAACCCGAACTGGTGGCGACGAACCCACCCCGGCCCCGTTCGACCATCGGTGGCAGCGCCCACGCAGCCAGATCGACCACGCCCTTGCAGTTCACGTCGAGATGGGCCTGACGCTGCGCTGCGGTCATGTCGAGGAAGTTCCCGACGAAACTGATGCCCGCGTTGGCGACGGCGAGCCCGACATCGCGACCACCGACGCCGGCCTCGAGGGTGGCGATCCAGGTCGCGTCGGTGACGTCGACCACGACCGCACGGGTCTCACCGGCCAGGGCCTCGGCGACGTCGAGCACCACCGGATCGCGGTCGACGAGGACGACGCCGACGCCGCGCTGGCGCAGCTCCTCGACGAAGGCCAGGCCGACGCCCA
>JAUIML010000207.1 GCA_030432715.1 Acidimicrobiia bacterium
CCTCGGCCGCGTCGCGCGCCTCGGCCTCGGTTTCGGCCACGACCATCGCGACCGCCTCGCCCACATAGCGCACCTTTCCTTCGGCCAGGATCGGGTGCTTGGGTTCCAGCATCGCGTTGCCGTGCTGCGGCGCGAGTGGGTTCGTGGCCGTCATCGTGCCGTGCTCGCCGGTGACCCGGAGCCAGGCCTGGGCCTGCGACGGCGGCGAAGAACCCGTCCGCCCGATCGGTCCGATCGAACGGCCGTTCCCCGAACGCTTCGACCTCCTGGCGCACATGAGCCTGAACCTGACCCCGATCTGCGCGCTTGCCTACCCCCGGCTCGTCATCGATCGTCTCGGGCTCCGCTTCAGCGACGAACTCCCCGTCTACGAGGACTGGGACTTCCTGATGCGCGCCGCGATGGCACTCGGCGTCGTCTCGATTCCCGACGCGACCTCCCTCTACCGTCGTCTCGACTCGGGCAATGCCGACACGGCCGAGACGGTCGCGACCTGGGAGCGGGCCCACGCGATGGTCATCGACCGCCTCTCGGCGAACCCCGTGCTCCTGCCGGCCGGCGACGCCCGACGCCTCGCCGGCACCCACTTCGTGGTCGGCGGGCGGAGCCGCCACGAGGCCGACCTGGCCGGCGCCGAGGCGACAATCGATCAGCTCACACGCTCGCCGGCTCGTTGGGCACGGGCATTCGCCCGACGGGCGGCCGCCGCCACGCGAAGTCGGATCGCAGCGCGGCGGCCATGAGCAGCACCCAGTTGTAGGAGAACCACAGCACGAAGCTCTCGGTGAGGTTCTCGATGACCAGGAACAACACCAGCGCGAGCCAGGTCCAGGTCTCGACCGACGGACGCCGCCACGCCGCGGTGAACGTGGAGTGCAGGGCCAGGCCGACGATCACCAGGAACGGCACCAGGCCGATGATCCCGAGACCGAGCCACACCTCCAGGACGCTGCCGTGGGCGCTCCCCCTCGTCAGCAGGTAGTGATCGGCGGTGAACTCGGGGTTGCCCCAGACGTTGAACCAGCCGTACCCGTGGATCGGCCGTTCGACGATGCGGTCCCAGACGAGGCTCCAGATCGTCCGCCGCTGGACGAAGGTGGTCTCGCCCCAGAGGACGGCCAACGCACCGAAGGTACCCAAGGCCCCGAGAACGCCGAGCCCGATGCCGGCGCGGTAGACCCCCGGCCCGCGTTCACGGGCCAGCGCGCGGGTGCCGACCACGAGCAGGGCCAGACCCGCGGCCACGAGAAGGGCCAGCCACGCAGTACGACTCCCGCTGCCGATCATGGCCACGCCGCTGAACGCAGGAATGGCCGCGACCAGCACGCGCCGGCGATCAGGCGCCGCCGCCGTCGCGCTGATGCCCAGGATGATCGCCACGCCGGCAACCGGCGCCAGCGAGTTGCGGTTCGTGAACACCCCCCGCCAGTCGTCGTTGCGGTCGAGCCCGATCGAGTCCGACATCGCGACGGCGAGGAGGCTCAGTCCGACCGCCACGGCCGTGGCTGCGGTGAGGGCGCGCCGGAAGTCGGCGAACTCGAGATCGGCGACGATCCAGGCGAACGCCGCCAACCCCACGTAGACGAGGGCTCGGCCGCGGGTGATGTCGGGGGTCAGACTCCACAGGCTCGAGGCCACGATCCAGACGCTGAGGGCGATGATGGCGGCAGCGGCGATCCGGTTCGGCGGGCGGAGGCGGCGCCCGTCGAGGCGGTGCCCGTCGAGGGCGACCGTGGCGACGGCGGCGACCGCCAAGGCCACGAACACCGACCGGGTGAACGACTCCTCCCAGCTCAGGCCCCGGTCGAGCACCCGATTCGCCACATAGAACACGGGCCCGTTGGTCAGGACGAGCAGACCGAGCGCGACGAGGGCGGGGCGGGCCGGACTCAGACGCATCGGCCCATCGTACCGACGATCAATCGGTAGGATCCGACCGGTCATGGCCCGGTCGTTCACGCTCTCCCCCACGCTCTCGCCGTCGGTGCGCAAGAGCGTGTCGCTGATCTACCACTTCGCGGAGCGGGAATCGAAGGCCCGCTACAAGCGCAGCCTGCTCGGCTGGTTCTGGTCGTTCATGAACCCGCTCACCACGGTGGTCGTCTACAGCTTCGTGTTCGGGGTCGTCTACAACGCCGAGCCGCCGGAAACGACCAACGGCAACGCCGAGAATTTCGGCCTCTACCTGTTCACCGGACTGATCGTCTGGAGCCTGTTCACCGGGGTCGTCAACGGGTCGATGGGCTGGCTCATCGGGGTGAGCGATCTCCGCAAGAAGATCTACTTCCCGACCGAGACGGCCCTGCTCGGGGGGGCGGCGGCCAACTCGGTCCAGACCCTCCTCGAGGCCGCCGTGTTGATCGCGATCATGCTCGTTCTCGCGAACCTCTCGTGGACGGTCGTGTTCCTCCCGGTCGCCCTCGTGTTGGCGCTGCTGTTCGGTCTCGGCATCGGCTTCATCGTCTCGGTCTTCAACGCCCGCTACCGCGACGTCCAGTATCTGGTCGGCATCCTGCTCAATGTCGCCTTCTTCACCGTCCCGATCGTCTTCACCGAGGAACTGCTCAACCGGCCCGAGGTCCCGGACCTCGCCCGCACCCTGATCACCTGGAACCCGCCGTCGCTCTTCGTCGAGATCGCCCGCGACGCGACCTACTTCCTGGAGGTGCCCCAGTGGAATCGGCTCCTCGCGGCGGCGGCGTGGGGCATCGTCACGTTCTCGATCGGATGGGTCTACTTCCGGGATCAGAGCATGGCCATCAGCGAGGAACCATGAGCGTCGGATCCATCACCGTACGCGGCGTGTCGAAGAAGTTCCGGCTGGAGCGCAACCGACCCAGCTCCATCAAGGAAGCCGTGTTGCGCATCGGCCGGAAGTCCGACGTCGACGACTTCTGGGTGCTGCGCGACATCGACCTCGACATCGCGCCGGGCTCGTTCTTCGGTCTGATCGGCCACAACGGCAGTGGCAAGTCCACCCTGCTGCGGCTGATGGCCGGCATCCATCGCCCCACCACCGGAACCATCGAGTCCGAAGGCCGCCTGTCGGCCCTCCTGGAGCTCGGGTCGGGCTTCCACCCGGACCTCACCGGCCGGGAGAACGTCTACCTCAACGGGGCCATGCTCGGCCTGAGCCGCAAGCACATGGCAGCCTCGATGGACCAGATCATCGAGTTCAGCGGCATCGGCGAATTCATCGACGAGCCGGTGAAGATCTACTCGAGCGGCATGTACGTCCGCCTCGGCTTCGCCGTCGCCGTCAATGTCGACCCCGAACTCCTCCTCGTCGACGAGGTGATCGCGGTCGGCGACGAGGAGTTCCAGCGCCGTTGCATGGAACACATGAACAAGCTGCGGGCCGGTGGCACCACGATCGTCCTCGTGTCGCACAACACCCAACTCATGGCCGACCTCTGTGACCGGCTCGGCTGGCTCGACCACGGCCGGCTCATGAAAGTGGGCGAGCCCGCCGAAGTGATCGAGGCCTACCTCGCCCATGTCGACAAGGGCGGCAACACCCTCACGACCCGCGATTGACGCGGCCGACGAGGAAACCGACGCCCCATGCGACATGCATGGTCGCGAACACCGCCATCAACAGATACAGATCGGACTTCCGGGGCAGATCGGGCCGGGCGTCGCGGGCGACCACCAGCGCGGCACCGGTGTAGGCCGTGGGCAGCATCAGGCCCCGCAGACGGCCGCGCACCAGTTCGACCGCCGAGATGACCAGACCGATGACGAGCAGTGGCGCCACGGTCTGGCGGGGTTGGAGCGAACGCGGGTTGCGGGTCAACACGTGCCGCTTCCACGCCCCGTACTGGTAGTACTGCGATGCCAGCCGGCGGAAGGTCGCCCGGGGCCGATAGGTGACCACCAGGGCCGGATCGAGCCAGACCTGATGACCGGCGTCGCGCAGACGCCAGTTGAGTTCGTAGTCCTGGTTGCGATCGAGTGTTTCGTCGAATCCACCCACCTCCTCGAGCGCATCGCGTCGGAACACCCCGAGATACACGGTGTCGGTCGGCCCCTCGTAGCCATCGCGGCGGAATCGGGCCGGACCGGCCCCGAACGGTGAACACATGCCCACGGCGATGACCCGTTGCAGACCGTCGTCGCCGACCGGGCGTTGCACGCCGCCCACATTGGCCGCCCCGGTGCGGCGCAACGTCTCGACGGCCCGGCGGAGATAGCGGGGCGGCAGAATGCTCTGGGCGTCGACACGGGCGACGATCGTCGCCGAGCCCTTCGCCGTCGCCAGATTGAGCCCCACCGGCGTGCGGCCCGTGGGGTTGGCCACGACCACGACGCGGGGGTCGACCGCCGCCCGCGCCTCCGCGATCTCCCAGGTTGCGTCCCGACCGGGTCCGACGGCCACGGTAACCCCGATCGAGCCGTCGTAGTCCTGGTCGAGGACCGCGTCGAGACAGGCGTCGAGCGTCGACGCCTCATCGAGCGCGGGAATGATGACGTCGACCGCAGGCGCCGTGTCGTCGGGGAAGTGGGCGTTCATCGGGCGGAGCGTCGGAGCATGACCAGCACGGTCTCGGCCATGATCTGGAGGTCGAGCACCGGTGACCAGTTCACGACGTATTGCAGGTCGTGGCCGAGCTTGTAGCCCGGATCGGTCTGGTAGTGGCCCCGGATCTGGGCCAGGCCGGTGATGCCCGGGGGAAGGTCGTGGCGGCGGCCGTACCCGGGGATGAGTTCCTCCAGCCCGGCGACGAACTCGGGCCGCTCCGGACGGGGCCCGACGATCGACATCTCGCCCTTCAGCACGTTCCACAGCTGCGGCAGCTCGTCGAGTCGGCTCTCGCGCATCCACCGCATGCCGGGCACCACCCGGGGGTCGTCGGCCCCGGCCAGCACCGCGCCGCTGTCGACCTCGGCGTCGGTGCGCATCGAACGGTACTTCACCATCGTGAACGGCTGGGCGTGGCGACCGACCCGCTCCTGGCGGTAGATGATCCCCTTTCCGACCCGGAGCCGCACGTAGAGCGCCGTCGCCGGCACCAGCACCACGAGGACCGGGGCGAGCACGACCAACACCGCCAGCTCGAGCAGGCGCTTCAGCCGCAGCCGGTAGCTCGGCACCGCATGGGCCCGCAACGACACGAACGGCATCCCCGCGATCTGGCGACTGCGCTGCAGCCCGAGGAGGGTGTCGGACGGGGAGATCCGGTAGAAGACACCGATCTTGCGCTTGGCGAGGGCGCCGAGCGGGTCCGGGTAGACGAGCTCGAGTGAGTCGCCGCTGAGCAACAAGACGTCGGTCGCGCCGACGCGTGCCACCTCGTCGACGAGGCCTTCGGCCACCGCCGTCTGGCCGACGACCGTGGCGTCACCACCGGATTCGGCGAGATGGGACCGGGCCAGCTCGATGTCGTCGGGGTTGCCCACCAGCAGGATCTTCGAGGAGCCGAAGCGCCGGGACCGGAGGCGACGCGCCACCCACCGATTGGCGGTGATGGCGATCGTCGCGAGCCCGAGAAGTGCGACCAGATTGCCGCGCGGCATCAGGTAGCGCTCGGCGGCGAGTCCCGCCGCGGCGCTGGCCAGCACTGCGAGCGACGTGAGCAGGGAGACCTTGGGCAACCAGGGCGGGAGGCCGAGCCGCTGCTCGTACTCGTACATCCCACCGAAGTAGTAGATGGTCATGTGGATCGCGGTCGCCACGCCGAACCCGATGAGGTAGTGGGATCGGGCGTAGGTGGGCCACTCCGTGCCGAAGCGGGCGAACGTGATGCCGAGCATCAACGCGTAGAGGGTGAGCGCGTCGATGACATGGAGGTAGCGGAACCCGTGTCGCCGGAGCTGACGGATCACCAATGCCTCTCCCGTGTCGGGCAGCCTCTTCGTGGGGGTTTGCTGTGTCTGCATCGACGCCTCGAACCCTCGGGGGGCCTCCCCGATGGTAACCGAGCGTTCACCCACCGCGAGCCGCGCGGGCGGCAGCCACGAGCGCAGCCAGCGCGTCGTGCGCTCGTCGGACCCCCTCGGAGAGCGTCTCCGGCAGCCCGAGATCAGCTTGTCCGCCGCCGGGCCGGAGGGTTCCCGCCTCGGTCCACGAGCCGACCCGGATGATGTCGGGGCGGTCGAGTTGCTCCACCAGCGACGCCACCTTGGGCTGGTCGGAGACCACCACCGCCGGCACCCCGGCCCGAGCCGCCAGCACCACGGGGTGGTAGCGGGAACTCACGACGAGCCGGGCACCGGCCACCCTCCGAACGTGCTCGTCGACGTCCGCCGGCAGCACGACGGCTTCGGCCCCGAGCCGCTCGGCCAGTTCGGCAGCGGCGGCCGCGTCGCGCTCGCCCCGGAATCGGGTGAGGGCGACGGTCGCATCGAGCACCGCCGCCAGCCCGTCGAGGGCCCGCGCGATCTCGGCCACAGGCGCCGGCTCGATCCGGCGCGATGCCGGAGCGACGAGGCCCGGGCGGACCGATCCACCCACGCTGACCACGATCTCGGGCCGGTCGCGCCCGCGGCGGGCCAGGTCGAGGTGGAGACCGAAGACCAGGTCGGCGCCGGTGCGGGCGTCGACTCCCACCGCTTTCAGCGCGGCCGACGACGCGTCGTCGCGGGTCACGACCTCGCGGCCGGCCAGCGCCCGCCGCAGCATCCAGCCCGACGATGCCCGGCGCAGCGGCTCGGCCCCCACTCCCACCGCGGCCACGGGAATCCCCATGCGCCGTGCCCGCAACGGCACGGCCAGATGCCCGGGAAGGCTCCAGAGGCTGGACGAGTCCTGCAGGATCCCACCGGGGCCGAGGCAGACCCCGTCGATCCGGTCGAGGTGGCTGCGGCCGCGGCGCCCCCACGGCACGGCTTCCAGTCCGTGGAGTCGTTTCGTCGCCGCCGGATCGCGCGACGCCACGACCGGCTCGGCGCCCTGGCCGCGCAGCACGTCGGCCACCGCGCGGGTGAG
>JAUIML010000208.1 GCA_030432715.1 Acidimicrobiia bacterium
TCAAGCCGCCGGTGAGCGACTCAGCCAGCGCCAGGGTCTTCCCGCTCGCCCGCAGGAGCTCCATGACGACCGACTCCATCGTGTCGTCGTCGAGCCCGAAGACGATGTCGCCGATGATGTCACGAACCCGCTGCTCCTCCTCGTCGAGGACCGCGATGACCTCGTCCTCGGTCGGGGCCTTGGCCGTGATGCGGACCTTGAGCCCCTCCCAGCCGCTCGCCAGGAACGCGATGGTGGCCGCGCCCGTCTCGTCGAGGCGCCGGATCTCGTCGTCGAGTTGCTCGGCGAGCCCCGACTCCGACTGGCCCCAGGTGCGCAGCGTGCGACTGCGGATGACCGAGGTGATCCCGGCCCGGGCCTGGAGGTCGGGCAGGATCCCGGCCGTGACCATCTGCTGCATCTCCCAGGGAACCCCGGGCACGGCGTAGATGACCTTGCCCTCGTCGTCACCCGTCAGCGGGCACATCAGCCCCGGAGCCGTCCCCGGCATGGCCGGGTTGAGGGTCGCGCCGACGGGCACGTCGGCCTGGAGGAGGTTGTTGTCGGGCATCTCCCGCCCGCGCCCCCCGAACATCGCCTGGATCCGCTCGACGAGCGCCTGATCGCGGACGAGCTCGACGCCCATCACCTCGGCGATGGCGTTGCGGGTGATGTCGTCCTGGGTGGGCCCGAGACCGCCGCAGACGATCACGGCGTCGCTGCGATCGACCGCTTGGCGCAGTACCTCGACCATCCGGTCCAGATTGTCACCCACCTTCGTCTGGTAGTGGCTGTCGATCCCGACGAGCGCCAACTGCTCCCCGATCCACGACGAGTTGGTGTCGACGATCTGACCGAGCAACAGCTCCGTTCCCACCGCGACGACTTCACACTTCATGTCTTCTCCCGCACCGTGTCCGTCTTCGCGCGACGTCAGTCGCCCGTCTCGCTCAGGGCGTTCTGCCCGTCGATCAGATACTGCGCACCCGTCACGACCGTCCACACGACCGCCACCCACAGCAGCACCGTGATGGCCGTGTCGTGGTCCTCGAGGGTCGGCATGACTGCCGCCGCCAACGCGACGCCCTGCACGAAGGTCTTGTACTTGGCCGACTTCCGGGCCGGGAGCGCGAGCCCCTCGCGGGCCCAGCGACTCCGCCACGCGGTGATCCCGAGCTCGCGGATCGCCATGATCGTGACCGGCACCCACCAGTAGCGCTCGACCGCCACGAGACAGAAGGCGGAACCGAGGATGACCACCTTGTCGGCCAGCGGGTCGAGAAAGGCGCCGCTGCGGCTCACCACGTTGGCCCGGCGGGCGACCCTGCCGTCGAAGAAATCGGTGCTCGCGAGGGTCACCCCGAGCCCGAACGCGGCCCAGGACACACCTCGGGTGGCCTCGGCATCGAGCACCAGCCAGAACAGCAGCGGCGCGAACAGCAGACGGGCGATGGTGAGGAGGTTCGCGGGATGGGTGATGCCGGCCTGGCGCGGCTCGACGAGCTCACTCATGCAGCACCTCGGCCTCGAGATCGGGCCCCAGTGCTCCGGTGACCCGCACGGTCGCGAACTCTCCCACCGCAAGAGTGTGGGGTACGGAAACGATTCCGTCGATCTCGGGCGCTTCGCGATGGGTTCGACCGATGCCGGGTTGGTCCACGAGCACTTCGACCGTGGCACCGATCATTTCGTCACGTTTCTCGGCCGTGATCGCGTCCTGGAGCTCGCGCAACTCGGCCAGACGGTCGTCGCGGAGCGATGCGTCGACGGTGCCGTCGAGGCCGGCTGCGTAGGTGCCGTCCTCCTTCGAGTAGGCGAAGAAGCCGCACCAGTCGAGCTGAGCCGACTCGACGAAGTCGAGCAGTCGGTCGTGGTCCTCCTCGGTCTCGCCCGGGTAGCCCACGATGAAGTTCGACCGGAAGGCCGCGTCCGGTTCGCGCGACCGGATCGTCTCGATCCGTTCGAGGAAGCGTTCACCGTCGCCCCACCGCTTCATGCGCCGCATCAACGGCGGCGACACGTGTTGGAGGCTCAGGTCGAAATACGGAACGCCCGTCGCCCCGATCGTCTCGATGAGACGCTCGTTGAGGTCCGACGGATACAGGTAGAGCAGCCGGACCCGGTCGACACGAGCGGCCACCGCCTCGACGAGCGGCACGATGGCCCGTTCGCCCACGCCCTGGTCGCGGCCGTAGGCCGCCAGGTCCTGGGCCACCAGCACGATCTCCCTGGCCTGGAGCTGGTCGACCTCCTCGAGGATCTGGGCGATCGACCGGCTGCGCTGTGGTCCCCGGAAGGTCGGGATGGCGCAGAACCCGCAGGCCCGGTCACAGCCTTCGGCGATCTTCACATAGGCCCACGGGCGGCTCGAGGCCGGCCTCGGCAGGTTGAGCAGGTCGAAGTCCGGCGCCCGACGGGTGGGGCCGAGCGTGACGGCGACCGAGGACTCGGCGGGATCGGGCGCCAGGGCCACCCCGAACGGCGCCACGAGATCGATCTCGTCGAGTTCGGCCGCGAGCTCGACGCCATGCCGTTCGGCCATGCATCCGGTGACCACGAGCTGGGCACCGGGCCGGCGTTGGGCGGCCAGGGTGAGGATCGTGTCGATGGACTCGACCCGGGCTTCTTCGATGAACGCGCAGGTGTTGACCACGACGACATCGGCTTCGTCGACATCGTCGACCGGAGTCATCCCGTCCGCGAGCAGCGTCCCCTCGAGCTTGTCGGAGTCGACCTCGTTCTTCGGACAACCGAGCGTCGTCAGGTGGTAGGTCTGCGGCAGGCCGGACACCCGAGCAGCCTAGGGGCGCTCGAGCGGCACCGTGAACGACGCGACGAGTCCTGTGGGTTCCGCATCCTCCAGGAGAAACGCACCTCCGGCGCTCATCACCAACTGCGCCACGATCGCCAGACCCAGGCCGGTCCCCTCCGTCGACGGGTCACCCCGCCAGAACCGATCCGTGGCCAGGACCTTCTCCTCATCGGACAGGCCCGGCCCCTCGTCGGCGATGTCGACCCGAGCGGACCCGAACGCGCGAGAGGCCCGCACCCGGACGACACCGCCGGGTGGTGATGCCCGGATCGCGTTCTCCAGCAGGTTGTCGAGGACCTGTTCGAGTCCCCCGGGGGTCATCCAGCCGAACAGGTCGCCATCGTCGAGCGCGGCCTCGAGCGAGACGTCGCTCTCCTCGGCGATCGCGGTCCAGGTGTCGACACGATCACGGATGATTCCGCGGATGTCGATCCGTTCGGAGCTGCGGGGCTGGCTCGCCGTGGCGAGCCGCAACAGGTCCTGGATGAGACGGCCCAGCCGATCCGTCTCGCCGATGGCTCTGCTCAGTTCCTCGCCGTCGACCACCTCGCCGTCCGATGCAGCCATCTCGAGGTTCTCGAGCCGGAGCCGGAGCGCGGTGAGCGGCGTACGCAGCTGATGCGACGCATCGGCCACGAACTGCCGCTGCCGTTGGATCAGGTCGTCGAGTTCGGCCGCCATCGTGTTCATGGAGCTCTCGAGCGCGGCGAGCTCGGGGAGTCGTTCGCGCGACGTGGTCGGGGCGAGGTCACCCGCTGCGAATCGTTCGGCGGTGTTCTGGAGTTCCCGCAGCGGGCGCGAAATCGACCGCGCCATCACGAAACCGGCTCCGCCGACCGCCACGATCACGACTGCCGCAGTGGCCGCCAGACCCCACCAGAAGCGTTCGACGCGGTCGCGCACATGGTCGGAGTCGAGTGTCACGCGGATCGCGCCGTAGACCACCCCACCGGACGCGACCGGCACCGCGGCGAACGCCAACTCCGTGTCGAGTGTCGACGAGAACCGCGAACCGGTTGCATGGTTGCCGCCGAGCGCCGCCTCGATCTCGGGGCGGGTGCTGAGATCACGGTCGCTGGCCGCCCCGGTGTCGACCAGTGAGATCCCACGATCGTCGACCACTACGACCCGGGCCCCCGTTCGGTCCTGGTAGTCGGTCGCCGGTTGCGGGTCGGCCTCGGTCCGGTCCTGGAGCGCGTCCTCGTAGAGGGTGGCGAGCACGGTCGCGTCGCGTTCCAGGTCGTTCATCAATCCGTCGACCTGCTGACGCTCGAAGAAGACCCCGAGAGGCAGGCCGAGAATCGCGAGCACGAAGGTCGTGATCCCCAGGTATCCGAGAACGAGCCTCCGGGTCATGGGCCGGGGTCGACGAGGCGAAACCCGACCCCTCGGACGGTCTCGATCATCTCGGCACCGATCTTCTTGCGCAACGACGCGACATGCACGTCGAGCGTCTTGGTCGACCCCCACCAGTTCTCGTCCCACACATCGTGGATGATCTGGTCGCGCGAGAACACCGCGTTGGGATCGGTCGCGAGGTAGATCAGCAGATCGAACTCGCGTGGAGTGAGGGCCACCGCGACGCCGTCGCGCTCGACTCGCCTCGACTTCGGGTCGAGATGCAGCGGACCGATCGAACTGGGCTCCGTGGTCGCCGTCGAGGTGGCCGTCACCCGACGGAGCACGGCACGGATCCGGGCGACGAGCTCCCGGAAGCCGTAGGGCTTCACCATGAAGTCGTCGGCACCGGCCTCGAGCAGCGTGACCCGCTCGACCTCGTCACCACGTGCGGTCACGATGATGATCGGCACCGACGATCGTGCCCGCATCTCGCGACACACCACGCGACCGTCGAGATCGGGCAGCCCCAGGTCCAACAGCACGAGATCGGGGATGTCGGCGGCCAGGGCTTCTTCGGCGGTGGCTGCGATCTCCACATCGAAGCCTTCCCGTGTCAATCCGGTCCGCAGCGGGCCGGCGATCGACGGGTCATCCTCGACCACCAGAAGTCTCATGACCCAAGGGTGGCACACGCCCGGCCGCTTCCACGGCCGGATGCGGCCGCCTCGAGCGATCTTTGCCGAGTCCTAACCTTTTGCTGGGGAGACCCTGGATCAACCCGCCTTACGGTCGTTCCGAAGCCAACCTCACCCCCACTCACAGGAGATCCCCCATGGTCAGCCGCACCGCCATCACCGCAACCGCATCGGTCGTCGGCGTCATCGTCGCCGGAACCGCCGCTGTCGGCGCCAACATCGGCATTCTCACGGCCGCGGACTCGAGCGAGATCGGCGAGCTCTCTGCCGCCGCTCCCACGGAATCCGGCGAGGTGGTCGGCGTCGAAGTCGTCGACGTCTACCTCGACGACCTGAATGCCATGCTCTCCCCCGAATCGAGCCCTGGTGCGTCCGGCAGCAGCCCCTCGGCATCCGGATCCTCCACGTCCGACAGCTCATCGACCTACGAGGCGTTCGCGGTCGACGCCGCGGGCGAGCTCGTGGTCGAGAACTACGGCGATCGGATCGAACTCGACTCGGTCAGCCCTTCGGCCGGCTACACCTACTCCGTCTCGGAGGAGTCCGCCCGGCAACTCACGGTGACCTTCGAAGGCCCCACGACCCTCGTCTTCAAGGCCACGCTCAACGCCGACGGGACGATCAGCGCATCGGTCGAAGCTCCGGTCATCGTCGAGGTGCCGGCGCCCGGACCGTCCCCGACCGTTGCCCCCGGCTACGACGACGATGATTACGACGACCACGACGATGAGTACGACGACCACGACGAGGACGACGACCACGACGACCACGACGAGGACGACGACGAGGACGAGGACGACGAGGACGACGAGGACGACGAACACGAGGGCCACGACGACGATGACTGACCCGGCCCAGATGGACCAGGCGGCGCTCGACCGAATCGCCCGCCTCCAGCAGCGCCGCCAGGGGCGACCGTCGGCGGGTGTGGCGAGCCCCCCGCCTGCGGAACCGCTCGCCTCCGAGGCCGCCGGTGCGCGCCGCCCCGCTCGGCGCCGTCGGCCGCACCCGGCCGCCGGAGGGCGCGTCCTCGCCGCGGGACTCGGCGCCACGACCATGTTCGGCATCACTGCCGTCCTGGCCATCGAGGCCACGGCCGACACCACGACCCAACCCGAGAGCTCGCTCTCGCTGCCGACGGTCGCTCCGGTCACGGCAGCTCCCCCGCCGGTTGCCGTGACGTCAGTGCCGGCCGAACGGCAGATCGAAGGGCAACTCCCCCCGGGCTTCACGCTCGACGACATCGACGTCGACTCCATCCCCGAGGGCGGCGTGCTCACCGGCGAGCTGACGGACGACGGACGTCCGGTCGTCGTCATCTTCCATGCAGCCACTGAGGCCACGGCGACCGTGCCGACCCCGGGATCAGGGGGAGGCGGATCGCCGGCCGCCGCGCCCTCGGCGGCAGCGACACCCGCACCGGCTGCACCAACGGCGTTGACCGCGACGCCGGTGGTCACCGAGGTCGCGGTCCCGGCCCCAGCCCCCACCCCCGCGGCACCACCGGCGACCACCAGTGGGAGTTGAGAGCCACCGCTTTCGGGTGATGGGGTGCGACGCCCACGTCCTCCTCGTCGACCCGGAAGCCGGCACGATGGGTGAGGCAGTCGACCACCTGCACGATCTCGATGCTCGGTGGAGCCGGTTTCGCGACGACAGCGAGCTCTCGCGGCTGAACCTGGCCGGGGGTGACTGGGTCCCGGTCTCGTTCGCCACCATGGTCCTCGTCACCACGATGCAACGAGCCGCCGAGTGCACCGACTCCCGCTTCGACCCCACGTTTCTCTTCGAGGTCCTCGAGACGGGCTACGTGCAGAGCAGAGACGATGCGACCCGACGATCTATCGTCGTCGATCTTCCGTGTCCCGGCCGATCCGTGCACGACGCCGAGATCGACGCCGACCGCGCCCGGATACGCCTCCCCGACGGCCTCGCCCTCGATGCCGGGGGCATCGGCAAGGGCCTCGCGGCAGACCTCGCCGTGGAGATGGTCCTCGACCGGGGCACCGCCGGGGCGCTGGTGAGCATCGGTGGCGACATGACCGCCGCCGG
>JAUIML010000209.1 GCA_030432715.1 Acidimicrobiia bacterium
TGGCAGCCGACCGAGGGTCGGTCGAGGTTCCTCACCGACTGGACGCCGCCGGTGCTGATCCGCGCCGCTCGTCGTTGGCGGCGTCGCTGATCCTCAGCCGAAGGCGCCGGCGTCCTTGAGGGCCGCGATCTCCTCGGCGGACTTGCCGAGCACGTCGGCCATCACGGCGTCGTTGTGTTCGCCGACGGTGGGCGCCATGGTCGGCGTGGGGGGCAACGACCCGTTGACGTAGACCGGCAGCGGCAACTGCTCACAGCCCACCGCCTCGGTCGGGTAGAAGCCCATCCGAGCCTGGAACTGCGGGTCGTCGCCGATGTTGGCGGGGGTGTTGACCGGGGCGATCGTCGTGTTGAACTCGGTGGAGAACTCGATCCACTCCTGGCACGTCTTGGTCTTGTAGATCGCCTGGAGTTCGCGCTGGAGTTCCTTGTTGCCCTTGGCGTGGTCGGCATACTTCGACCCGGGCCACTTCTCGAAGAGATCCATGCGCCCGACGCCTTCGCAGAAGTTCTTCCAGAAGGCCTGTTCGCTGGCCATGAACAACACGTGGCCGTCGGCGGCCTCGTACATCTGGTAGCGCACGCCGTCCCACATGCCGGCCAGGCCGGCGGGACGCCGCTCGTAGTTGTCGGACGGGTTGCCGGTCACCTCGTCCTCGGGGCGCAGGTAGGCCCGCTCGGACTCGATGCGGTACCAGTCCATGTAGGCGGCGGCGTCGGACTGGGCCATCTCCATCTCGCAGCCCTCGCCGGTCTCGCGGGCCTTGATGATGCCGGCGAGGATCGCCATGGCGCCGACCATCGGACCGACGTTGATCCCGACGTTGGGCATCGTGGGCGGAATGTGGGCGAATCCCTCGTCGTCGTAGACGGGCTGGACGATGCCGGCCCACGTGTCGTAGGCGATGCCGTGGCTGGGCATGTCCTTGTAGGGGCCGGTCGCGCCATAGCCGGACAGGGTGGCGAAGACGATCTTCGGGTTCACCTTCTTGAGGTCTTCGTAGCCGAGGCCGAGCTTGGCCAGGGCCCCCGGCCGCATCGCCTCGACCACCACGTCGGCGGTGGCGACGAGCTCCTTGTAGAGATCCTTGCCCTCCTCGGTCTTGAGGTCGAGCGTGATGCCCCGCTTGCCCCGGTGGGTGTGGAGGTGCAGCAGCGAGATGCCCTCGACGATCGGCCAGGTCATCTGGCGGATGTAGTCGCCGGCCGGCGACTCGACCTTGATGACGTCGGCGCCGAGGTCGGCGAAGAACGTGGCGACGTGCCCCGGGCCGAGCAGGCTCGATTCGATGACACGGACGCCGGAGAGCAACTGGGAGTTGTCGGACATGGTTACCTCACGAGACCTGACGGACCGTCAGAAACTACCTGGCGGGAATGCTTCGTGGGACATCCCGGTTGGGAGAATCCCGGGCGGCAAGACTTTCGGGCGACACGTGGGCGAGCCCGTCGACGCGTGAGAGACTCGGCCATCGGCTGAACTGCTCCCAGGGGGATGCATGGAGATCTACGACTCGGTACTCGACATGGTGGGCGAGACGCCGCTGGTCCGGCTCCGCCAGGTGGGCAAAGGCCTCCCGTGCCCGGTCGTCGTCAAGGCCGAGATGACCAACCCCGGCGGTTCCTCGAAGGATCGACCGGCCATCGCGATGATCGATGCCGCCGAACGCGAGGGTCTGCTGAAGCCGGGCGGCACCATCGTCGAACCGACGTCGGGCAACACCGGTGTCGGGTTGGCGATCGTGGCGGCCCAACGGGGGTATCGCTGCATCTTCGTGATGACCGACAAGGTCGGGGCCGAGAAGGTCGACCTGTTGCGGGCCTACGGCGCCGAGGTGGTCGTCTGCCCGGTGGCCGTCGCCCCCGAGGATCCGGCGTCCTACTACTCCACGGCCGAACGGCTGGTGAAGGAGATCCCGGGCGCGTATCGGCCGAACCAGTACTTCAATCCGGCGAACCCCCAGGCCCACTACGAGACGACCGGTCCGGAGATCTGGCGCCAGACCGACGGCAAGGTCACCCATTTCATCGCCGGCGCCGGTACGGGCGGCACGCTTAGCGGTGTGGGCCGCTACCTCAAGGAGCAGAACCCCGACGTCAGGATCATCGCCGCCGACCCCGAGGGTTCGGTCTACTCGGGCGGTTCGGGCCGGCCCTACCTCGTCGAGGGTGTGGGCGAGGACTTCTTCCCCGACACGTACCACGCCGATCTCGTCGACGAGACGGTGCCCGTCAGCGATCAGGACTCCTTCCTCACCGCCCGAGCGGTCACCCGCGAGGAGGGTCTGCTGATCGGTGGTTCGGGCGGCACCGCGGTCAACGCCGCCCTGAAGGTCGCGGAGGGTTGCGGACCCGACGATCTCGTCGTCGTCCTCGTGCCCGACAACGGTCGCCTCTACCTGTCCACGGTCTTCGACGACGAGTGGATGGCCGGCTTCGGGTTCCTCCGGGCCGACGGTCCCGTCATCGCCGACGTGCTCGACTCCCGCCGTGAGGGCGTGCCGGAGCTGCTCTACGTCCAGCCCCACCAAACCGTGCGCGAGGCCGCCCAGATGATGAGCGAACACGGCGTGTCGCAGCTGCCGGTGGCCAAGAACGAGATGCCGCTCGCGGCGGCCGAGGTCATGGGCTCGGTCAGCGAGCTGCGGCTGATGGATCTCGCGTTCGACACCGATGCGGTGCTCGACAAGACCGTCGAGGACATCATGAGCCCCAAACTGCGCACCATCGGCAGCGGTCAGCCGGTCGCCCTGGCCGTCGAGATGCTCGAGTCCTGCTCGGCCCTGCTCGTGCTCGACGGCGGACGACCGCGTGCGGTGATCTCCTCGAGCGACGTCCTCGCATTCCTGTCGAAGGGGGCCTTCCATGGCTGACGACGTGTTCGCCGATGCCCAGGCGTGGGGGTTCGAGACCCGCGCCATCCGGGCCGGGCAACCCCACGACCCCACCAGCGGCGCGGTGGTCACGCCGATCTCGCTCGCGACCACCTTCGTGCAGGAAGACGTCGGCGTCCACCGCGGCTACGAGTACTCCCGAACCGGCAACCCCACGCGGACCGCGCTCCAGGACTGTCTCGCGTCGCTCGAGGGGGCGGCCCATGGTCTTGCGTTCGGCTCGGGCATGGCGGCCGAAGACACGCTCCTGCGCACCCTGGTCCCCGGTGACCACATCGTGCTCGGCAACGATGCCTATGGCGGCACGTTCCGATTGATCTCCGCCGTCCTCGCCCCGATGGGCATCGAATGGTCGGCCGCCGACCTCACCGATCCCGCGGCGCTGGCCGGGGCCATGCGACCGTCGACCAGGGTGGTGTGGGCCGAGACCCCGACGAACCCGCTGTTGACGGTGATCGATCTCGCCGCCATCGCCGAGGTCGCTCACGCCGGCGGCGCCCTGTTCGTCGTCGACAACACCTTCGCGACGCCCTACCTGCAACAACCGCTGGCCCTCGGTGCCGACGTCGTCGTGCACTCCACCACCAAGTACTGCGGCGGCCATTCCGACGTGGTCGGTGGGTTCCTGGCGCTCGACGACGACGACCTGGCCGAGCGGCTCGGATATCTCCAGAACGCGATCGGCGCCGTCGGCAGCCCGTTCGACAACTATCTGACCCTCCGGGGCCTCAAGACCCTCGCCGTGCGGATGGACCGCCATTGCGAGAGCGCGGAGGCCATCGCCGACTTCCTGCTCGCCCGGCCGGAGGTGACCGAGGTCCGCTACCCGGGTCTTCCCGGGCATCCGGGCCACGAAGCGGCGGCTCGCCAGATGAAGAAGTTCGGCGGCATGGTCTCGTTCCGCGTCGCCGGGGGCCGAGACGCGGCCACGCGGCTCGCTGCGTCGACGCGGGTGTTCTCGCTGGCGGAGTCGCTCGGTGCGGTCGAGTCGTTGATCGAGCACCCCGGCGCCATGACCCACGCGTCGGCGGCCGGTTCGCCCCTCGAGGTGCCCGACGACCTCATCCGCCTGAGCGTGGGCATCGAGTCACTGCCCGATCTCATCGGCGACCTCGAATCCGCGTTCGACCGGCTCTGACGGGTCGTTCACACTCTCCACACATTCTCGGTCGATAGTGGCGACGTGACCACGAGCGGCAACACCACGAGAGACCAGGTCGCCTGGCTCGCCCGGCGAGCGGCGTGGGGCCTACGACCGGGCCAACTCGACGAGCTCGAAGCCCTCGGGACCGACGCGGTGATCGACCTCCTCCTCGACCCGTCAGCCAGTGGTGTCGCCGCCGAGGTGTCGCCCTGGGCGGACCTCGTCTACGACCCCGAGCAGGGTGCGCAACGTGAGCAGGGCGTCGACGCCCTCGGGCGGTGGATGACCCGACTGGTCGAGACCGACCGGCCCTTCGAACACGCGATGGCCTGGTTCTGGCACGACCACTTCGCGGTCTCCTACGCGGTGGTCAACTACCTGCCGGTCCTCCTCGCCCATCTCGATCTGCTGCGCGAATCCGCGTTGGGTGACTTCCGACGGCTGATCCGCGACGTCTCGACCGACGCGGCGATGCTGATCTTCCTCGACGGCACCACGTCGACGGGCGAGGCGCCCAACGAGAACTACGGCCGGGAGCTCCTCGAGCTCTACACGATGGGCATCGGCAACTACACCGAGGACGACGTGCAGGCGGCGGCTGTCGCCCTGACCGGTTGGGTCGTGGCCCGGCGGCGTGGCTACGAGGTCTTCTTCGCTCCTCCCCGTCACGATCCGACACCGCAGACCTTCCTGGGCCGGCCGGGCGTGAGCGGTGTGGACGCGGTCGTCGACGCTGCGGTCGAGCACCCTGCGACTCCCGGCTTCATCGCCGGGAAGCTGGCCCGCCATTTCCTCGGCCCGGCCGACACCGTGGCGGTGAACACCCTGGCCGCGTCCTTCGCCGACGCGGACCTCGCCGTCGCCCCGCTGGCCCGTGCCGTGCTCGAAGCGGGACTCGACGGCGCGGGCGCTCCGCAGGTGACCGCACCCGTCCCCTGGCTGATCTCGGTCCTCAAGGCGACCGGCTCGTCACTCCCGAGCCGCGGCGTGCTGGGGTTGCTGCGGGGGATGGGTCAGATCCCCGGCAACCCGCCCAACGTCGGTGGCTTCCCCGGCGAGCAGACCTGGCTGGCGTCGTCGGCCACGGCCGGCCGGTTCACCGCGGCGAACGTCGTTGCCCGCACCACCCCCGACGGCGCTCCCGTGCTCGAAGCGGCCGCGGCCCGCGACTACGACACGCTGGCCGATCTCCTGCTCCGCCCGGCCGGCTTCTCCGACGCCACGCTCGCCGCCCTCGACGACCTGTCGCACTCGGCGGCGCCGCGGCGCGGGGAGGCCGTGCTCGCCGTCGCCCTCGCATCCCCCGACGTCCTGATCCGCTGAGAGGCAACGATGACCGACGACGCCACCCCCGACCCCAGGCCCCGCCCCGACGCACCGCACCTGTCACGTCGCACGTTCATCGGTGCGGCCGGCGGCGTCGCCGGTGTCGCAGCGATAGGCGGTGGGGTCTGGGCCGCGCTGGTCCGCGAGCGCGTCGACGACTCGGCGGGTCGGGCTGCCGCGACCACGACGACCTCGATGGCTCCCCGTACGACCACCACGCTCGGCGGAGTGGCCGGGGTGCCCCACGATCAGCGGGTGCTGGTGATCGTCGAGTTGGCCGGTGGCAACGACGCCCTCAACACGCTGGTGTCGGCCGATGGCCGCTATCGCGACAACCGGCCGCAGCTCGCGCTTCCCGAGTCGGAGCTCGTCGCCCTCACGGGAACCGACTTCGCCCTGCACCCGTCGCTCGCCTCGCTCGTTCCACTCTGGGAGGCGGGTTCGATGGCAGCCGTCGCCGGTGTCGGGATGGCCCAGCAGAGCCGCTCACACTTCAAGGCGATGGACACCTGGTGGTCGGCCGTGCCCGGTGCCGGCCTGAAGACCGGGTGGCTCGGCCGTTGGCTCGACGCCACCCTCGAAGGCGACAACGACCCGCTGCGGGCCATCGCGCTCGGTGGTGGGAGCCCCGCCCTGGTCGGCACCCGCACGCTCGCAACCGTCGTACGATCGCCGGCCGGCTTCACGCTGCAGACGGCGCCCGGCAGCGACAACGACGCGATCGTCGAGGCGTTCCTCTCGACCGCCGGACCCCTGTCGGATCAGCCGGAGCTGGCGGCGGCCCAGTACGCGATCCCGTCGACGCTGTCGGCGGTCGAACTGCTCGCCTCGGTTTCGGGCGGGGCCGACCAGGAGTTCAGCCTCGCCGACGACGCCAACACCGTGACCGACCTGTTGCAGACCGCGGCCGGGATCATCGACCTCGACATCGGCACGCGGGTGATCACCGTCGGCATCAACGGGTTCGACACCCACGCGAACCAGCTCGGCAACCATGCGGCTCTGCTGGCCGACGTAGGTGACGGGATCGCCGCCTTCCTCGCTCGGCTCGAGGTCGACGGCAACGCCGACAAGGTCATGCTGGTGACCACCTCGGAGTTCGGTCGCCGGGTCGCGGAGAACGGCTCGCTCGGCACCGACCACGGCCAGGGTGGGTGCCAGTTCGTGGTCGGCCCCGAGGTCGCCGGCGGCCGAGTCGTCGGCGACTACGACTTCGGCTCGCTGCAGCAGGGCGACATCCCCGCGATGCTCGACACCCGATCGGTCTACTCCGCCGCCCTCGACTGGCTCGGTGGGCCGACCGACGAGATCCTCGACGGCCCCCACGACCGGCTCGACCTCCTCAGCGTCTGATCTCGGGGTCGTTCGCCGCTGGGCGTCAGGTCTGGAGCGGCAGGGCGACCTGGCCGAGCCTCTCGATCTCGGCGTGCCAGTCGTCGGGCTCGCCGAAGGGGAAGAGCACGAACTTCGAGGCGCCGACCGACAGGTACTCCTTCACCAGGGTCACG
>JAUIML010000210.1 GCA_030432715.1 Acidimicrobiia bacterium
CGTGTCCATCTCGTGGCCGATCGCGAGTCGTTGGAGGCGCGGACGGCGGAAATCCTCGAGCGCGAGCGCGTCGTCGAGGCGGCCGCCGATGAGGTCGCCGATCTGCGGGAGCAGGCTGCGGCCGCCTTGGCCAGCGCGCTCGAACGGGCGGCCCAACTCACGGAGGAGGCCGAGGCGCAGGCGCGCGAACGTGAGGCGCGCGCCAGAATCGAGATCGACGCGGAGCGCCAAGCAGCCCGACAGCGAGCCGAGGAGATCCACGCCCAGCTCGCCCGGCGCCTCGAGGCCGTGGGCAAGGAGTCGGAGGCGATCCTCCAACGGGCGGTGGACCGCGGCCTCTTGATCGTGTCGGCGGCCGAGGACTCGGCCGCCCGTTCGAAGGCGGAGTTGCGTCAGGTCATCTCCCAGATCGAGGCGTTTCTCGAACGCGAGCCGGTGGAGATCGGGTTCGACACCGAAGCTCGCATCGACCTCCGTGAACCGGCCGGTGAGGCGTCCGAGCCGCCCCCGCCCCGAGCCCCGGGGAACTGGCCCGAGTCCGACTTCGAACCGCTGCCGGTGCCGTCCTCTGGTGCCGAGGACTCGGCGATCGCCGGTTCACCCGCCGGCGAATGCCAGGGTGTCGACTCGGCTGGGTCCATCGGCCTGGCCGAGCAGGAGGTTGCCGACGCCGTCCGTCGGGCCGTGCGCGACTGGTCGATGTCTCGGAAGGGTGCGAACGGGTTGTCCTAGGCCCCGGCGGCTCGGAGCTCGTCGAGTGCTGCGAGGGCTGTCGCTGCGTGGATGGCCATCCCGTTGGCCATGGCCGGCTCGTGCAGCATCATCTTGTTGCTGTGGCACGCGGGGGCCTCGAGTGAGTTCTCGATGTGGTCGGGGCAGACGCCGAGAAGGCTCATCGCCCCCGGTACCTTCTCGAGCAGGTAGCTGAAGTCCTCGGCGCCCATCACCGGGAAGGGGAGTTCGAGGAAGCGGTTCTCGCCCAGAACCGACCGCGTCACCTGCTTGACCAGTTCGACCGGGCCGGCGTGGTTGACCGTCACCGGGTACCCCTTCTCGATCCGGACCTCCGCCGTGGCGTTGAAGGTCGCGGCGACCTGATGGGCGATGCGGTCGACCGCGAGATGGGCCTGGTCGCGAGTGTGCGGTGCCATGCTGCGGATCGTCCCCGCCAGGTGGGCCTTCTCGGGGATGACGTTGGTGGTGGTTCCGGCCTGCAGTTGCGTGACGCTGACGATCGCCGGCTCGAACGCATGGATCTCGCGGGTGACCATGGTCTGGAGCGCCGTCACCAGGTGGGCTGCGATCGTGACCGGGTCGGTCGTGAAGTGGGGCGTGGACGCGTGGCCACCGGCGCCGTTGACCGTGATGTGGAACACGTCGGCCGCGGCCATGATGGCGCCGGCGCGGCCGGCGACGAACCCGCTGGGACAGTTCGGGGTGATGTGCAACGCGTAGGCCGCGTCGACACCGTCGAGCACTCCCTCGTCGATCATGAGCGCCGCGCCGCCGTCGCCTTCCTCGCCGGGCTGGAACATGAACCGCACCGTGCCGGCGATCTCGGCCCGGCGCCCGGCGAGGATGCGAGCTGCTCCGACGAGCATGGCGGTGTGCGCGTCGTGGCCGCAGGCGTGGGCTCGACCCTCGATCTCACTCTTGAACTCGAGGTCGGTGTCCTCGGTCATCGGCAGCGCATCGGTGTCGGCCCTGAGCAGCACCATCGGTCCGTCGGACTCGCCCTTCAGGTCGGCCCACATCGAGGTGATCTCGCCCTCGCCGCGGTGGACCTCGAGCGGGAGGTCGGCGAGCGCGTCGCCCACCCGGCCGATGGTGACGGGGTTGGCGATGCCGAGCTCCGGTTCGCGGTGGATGGCTCGCCGCAGGTCGACAACGGCATCGAGACCCGCCTCCGCCTCCTCCCGAATCGCCGCCCCGGCCAAATCGTCCATCATCGTCATGGCGACAAACTCTAGACGGGTGCCGCGATCTCGTCCGGCTACCGTGCATCGCCATGGAACTGATCATCGTGCGCCATGCCCGGCCCCAGACCGTCGTGAACGTCGACGGGATCGCCGATCCGGGTCTCGACGACATCGGGAAATGGCAGGCGGAGCGTCTCTCGCGGTGGTTGGCCCACGAGACGATCGATGCCGTGGTGACGAGCCCCAAGGCGCGGGCGATCGAGACGGTGGGCCCCCTCCTGGCCGGTCTCGACCACGAGCACGAGGTGGTGGCCGATCTCGACGAGGTCGACCGGTACTCGTCGAGCTACTTCCCGACCGAGATCGTCCACACCCATGGCGGCGACTACTGGGACAGGATCGTCGCCCAGGACTGGGACGGCCTCGGGTGGGACGACCCGGCGACATTTCGGGCCCGAGTCGAAGCGGCCTGGGCCGACCTCGTCGCCAACCCCCGCGGCGAGCGCGTGGTCGTCGCCTGCCACGGCGGCGTCATCCGCATCGTGCTCGGCGCCGTGGCCGGACCCGACGTGGGCTTCTTCCCCATCAACGTCGACTACGCGTCGATATCCCGGATCGAAGTGGGCGACGACGGACGGCAACGGTTCCTGTCGATCAACGAGACCGGCCACTTCGACGCCGACCGGCTGGGCGTCCGAGGGGTGATGAACGATGGTGGCCGAGTCGCAGACGCGTTCCACTGAGGCTTAGAGTCGGCTCATGGCTGCACTCGAGTACAAGGCGTTCGACGCCGACAACCACTACTACGAGGCGGAAGACGCATTCATCCGCCATGTCGACCCGAAGATGCACAAGCGGTGTATGCAGTGGGCCGAGATCAACGGCCGTCAGCGTCTGCTGGTGGGTGGCAAGGTCAACCGCTTCATCCCCAACCCGACGTTCGATCCGATCGCCAAGCCCGGCTGTCTCGACGACTACTTCCGCGGCAAGGTCGCGAAGGACAACATCGTCGAGGCGTTCGGTGAACTCGAGCCGATTCCCGCGGCGTACCGCGATCGTGACGCCCGACTCGAGGTGATGGACCGCCAGAACCTCGACTCGTGCTTCATGTTCCCGACGCTGGGCGTCGGTATGGAGTCGGCCCTCGAACACGACGTCGAGGCGATGCTCGCGGCCTTCGCGGGCTTCAACCAGTGGGTCGAGGAAGACTGGGGTCTCAACTACAAGGACCGCATCTTCACTGCCGGCTACATCACCCTCGCCGATGTCGACTGGGCGCTGGATCAGCTCGATTGGATGATCGAGCGCGACGTGCGGGTCGTCAACATGCGCCCGTCGTCGGTGCCCGACGGCAACGGCGGCCGCCGCTCACTCGGTCATCCCGCCCACGATCCGTTCTGGAAGAAGATGAACCAGTACGGCATCACGCTCGCCATGCACTCCGGCGACTCCGGCTACGAGTTCATGAGCGACTACTGGGGTATGACCGACTCGTTCGAGGCCTTCCGGCAGAACGCCTTCAAGTCGCTCTTGACCTACTCGCCGATCAGCGACGCGCTCGCTTCGCTGATCGCCGAGAACGTGCTGAGCGAGCACACCAACATCCGGGTCGCCACCATCGAGACCGGCTCCGAGTGGGTTCAGCCGCTGGTCAAGAAATTCGAGAAGACCTACAAGCAGCAGAAGCACATGTTCGCCGAAGACCCGATGGACGTGTTCCGCCGTCAGGTGTGGGTCTCGCCCTACTACGAGGACGACCTGCTCGACCTCAAGGACAAGATCGGCACCGAGCGGATGATCTTCGGATCGGATTGGCCCCACGCCGAGGGACTCCCGGAGCCGACCGATTTCATCGACGACCTCCAGGACTTCACTTCCCAGGAGATCGAGCAGATCATGCGCACCAACGGCCTGGCGCTGACCCAGCGGGCCGTCTGAGTTGACCCGTCCACGCGTGCTCGTCACGCCGTGGCGGCGCACGTTGAAGACAGCGCTCGATCCCGAGTGCGACCTGCTCACGATCGCGCCCGACTACACGGATGCCGTGCGGCGGGCCGGTGGGATCCCGGTGGTCGTTCCCCATCTCGACGACGACGAGATCGACGACCTCCTCGACATCGCCGATGCGGTGCTGATCTCCGGAGGGCAGGACATGGACCCGGCCGTCTACGGCCAGGACAACACCTCGAGTTGGAAGACGGCTCGTCGTTCCGATGAGTTCGACATCGCCGTGGCCCGCGCTGCGATCGATCGCGGGCTGCCGATCCTGGGTGTGTGCCGCGGGGCCCAGGTGCTCAACGTCGCGCTGGGAGGCGATCTCCGACAGGAGGTCCAGGAGGAGCGGAGCACCGTCCACCCGACCTACCCGGAGATGAGGCCCGAACCGAGGGATCACCGACACACGGTGGAGGTGCGGGATGGAAGTCGGCTGAGCGAGATCTACGCGGCGGGTCCGTTGACGGTCAACTCACTGCACCACCAAGCGATCGGGACGCTCGGGTCGGGTCTGGTCACGTCGGCAACGGCGCCGGACGGAGTGATCGAAGCGGTGGAGGGGGAGTCCATCGACGCCGTCGCCGTGCAGTGGCATCCCGAGATGCTCGAGAGTGAAGGTGGCGACGCCCTGTTCGCCGACCTCGTCACCCGAGCGCGACGACGACGAGGATGATGTCATGAACGACTTCGATCTCGACACACTGCGGATCTCGCTCCACATCCTTTCGGTCAGCGTCTGGGTGGGCGGCCAGATCGTGCTGGCGGCGCTGGTGCCGGTCCTGCGCCAGGTCGGCAACGACGCACCGCGCCTCGCGGCGAATCGGTTCGGTCGGGTCGCCTGGCCCTTCTTCGCCCTCGCTGTGCTCACCGGCATCTGGAACCTGCTCGAGATCGAGGTCGGTGACCGCTCGACCGCGTACCACGTCACGCTCGCGGTCAAGTTGCTCGCGGTCGCCGCCGCCGGCACCGCGGCCGCGGTGCACTCGCTCACGCCGTCGCCGGCCTTGCGGGGGATCACCGGTGCGGTCGGTCTCGTCGGGTCGCTGGCCGCGCTCGTCTTCGGCGTGATGCTGGTCTTCGGATGAGTGACTGGGTCCAGGTCGGCGACGACGGTGTGGCCCGGTGCTGGTGGCCCGGCGTGGCCGACGACTATGTCGAGTACCACGATCACGAATGGGGCCGGCCGGTCGTCGACGACACCCGACTGTTCGAGAAGATCTGTCTCGAGGGGTTCCAGTCCGGGCTGTCGTGGATCACGATCCTGCGCAAGCGAGAGAACTTCCGCGCCGGTTTCGCGGACTTCGTGCCGGCGAGCGTCGCGGCATTCGGTGAGGCCGATGTCGCTCGTCTGCTCGGCGACGCGGGCATCGTCCGTCACCAGGGAAAGATCCGCTCGGCCATCAACAACGCGAATCGGGCCCTCGAGCTGATCGAGGAGAAGGGTTCCCTGGCCGCCTACTTCTGGTCGTGGGAACCGACCGAGACCGAGGGCGACCGCACCGGCGACCCACCCGTGCCCGCAACGACGCCGACGTCGACGGCCATCGCCAGGGACCTCAAGAAGCGGGGGTGGACGTTCGTCGGCCCCACGACCGTCTACGCGTTCATGCAGGCCATGGGGCTCGTCAACGATCATCTGCCCGGCTGCCAGGCAGGAAGGGCGTGCGACGAGGCGCGAGCGGCGCTGCGCCGACCGACCTGAACGAGGGTTCGACGGGCCATTGCGCCCCGGCGGCCGGTTGGTACTCTCGGTCGTCGTGCGCGAAACGGATCTCGTCTTCAATCTCGTGTGGACCGGCGGGGTCTATCGATACCTGCGCTACTTCGTGTTCAGCCTGCTCGACCAGACCGAGTGTCGGTACCGGTTCATCGCCAACAACTGCACGCCCGACTCGGTCCGTGAGATGCAGCGGTTCAGCGCAGCGACCGACCGGGTCGTCGAAACCGTCGTCCTCGATGTCGACCGGATGGTCCCCCACGGCACCGCACTCGACCCGGTCTTCGACACCCGCGACGACGGTGCGCTGTTCTGCTTCATCGACGTCGACATCAAGGCGACGCGGCCCTTCGTCGCCGACTTCCTTCCGCTGCTCGACACGTACGACGTGGTGACCTCCGGCGCAGAGGTGTGGACGGACGACAACCGGCTCGGCCCCGGGGAACTCGGCGCCGGCGGTCGGCACTTCTACGCGCACGATGGGTTCGTGCTCGGCAGCCCCCACTTCGCGATCTATCGCAAGGAGGTCGTGAAGGAGACCTTCGAGCGGCACGGCATCCGGTTCCACGCCGGGGGCCGCACGGAGATGAGCGCCGAGGCGTGGGCGAGGGTCGAGGAACTGGGGCAGGCCTACCAGGCCTACGACACCGCCAAGGTGCTCAACATCCTGCTCCAGGCCGATGGTCACTCGCTCGTGCACCGCGAGCACGATGCGCTCGTGCACATCGGTGGCCTGTCCCACTATCTCGCTCCTCCCCAGTTCGATTTCGCGAACGACGTGACCACCGGAGAGATCGAGGGCGAACCGCTGTGGACGAGCTACAGCGGGGTCGAGTTGCGGGCGGCGATCGCTCGTTTCACGGCTCGCACGCTGAAGGACCTCGTTGCCGGCCGTCCGGCACCGCCCGTGCCCGCCGGGCTCGACGAGGCGACGGCGGCGAAGATCGAGTTGGTGCGGACCGAGATGGTGCCGATGGTCGCCGCGGCCGGCCCGTGGTTGGCGCTCACCGGTGAGTGAGTACCCCCGCTTCGAGCGGCCCTTCTTCTTCGTCCACGTGATGAAGACCGCGGGGATGACGTTCAACGAGCACATCCGCAACAACTTCCCCCGCTCGGCGATCTACCCGGGGGCCGACGACGAGACCGGTATCGACTATTGGGTCGTCGACCGGCTGCGCGAGG
>JAUIML010000211.1 GCA_030432715.1 Acidimicrobiia bacterium
CTGGGCGGGGGAGGGGGCGTGGGTGCCACCGCGGGCGCGTCGGCGGTCGGTGTCGGCGTCTCGGCCGCCCAGAGGGTGGCGCCGGCCTGCAGGTCGAGGCGCTCGATTCCAGGGGTCGACGGCACGGTGTCGGCGGCCGGTTCCGCGCTCTCGCCGCCGGTCTCGGCCGAGCGCTGGGCCCAGCCGACCGTGACGACGAGTCCCGCGTAGGCGCCGAGCGCGGTGGCCCCCGCGACGCGACGGGCGCGGCGGGCGGGATGCGGGCGACGGCGACGGCTCACCCGGGCGGGATCGGCACGATCGGGCCGCGAGTTGAGCGGCTCAGCCGTCGCGGAGCTCGCGCAACAACGCCTCGGCCTCCGATCGGTCCTTGGTGCGGCGCATGGGAGGGAGCGCGTTGATGAGCTCCCACCGGTAGGACCGTGAGGTGGCGAGGCGCGGGTCGAGCACGGCGACCACCCCGCGGTCGGTTGCCGACCGGATCAGCCGTCCCGCGCCCTGGGCCAGCATGGTCGCCGCCCGGGGGAGGTCGATCGTGCGGAAGGCGGCCTTGCCGGCTCGGTCCCGGCGGGCCTGGAGCACCGGGTCGTCGGGTCGCGGGAAGGGCAGACGGTCGATCACGACCAGATTGCACGTCGAGCCGGGGATGTCGACCCCCTGCCAGAACGACATCGTGGCGAAGAGGCAGGACTCGTCGTCGGCGACGAAGGATTCGAGCAACGCCATCTTCGAGCCCTCCCCCTGGACGAGGACCGGCCAGGGGAGGCGTGTCTCGAGGTGCGCGGCGGCGTCGCGCATCGCCGCCCAGCTGGTGAAGAGGGCGAGTGTCCGTCCCCCCGCCGCGACGATGAGGGTCTCCAGCTCGGCCAGTCGTGCCTCGCGATGGCCGTCGGCTCTGGGGTCGGGCAGGTCGGTCGGGCAGTAGAGGAGGGCGTTGTTCTCGTAGTCGAACGGACTGCCGACATCGAGCGTCTCCGTGCCGGCGGGCAGGCCCAGCAGGGAGGTCGTTGCGGGGGCGAGCGTGGCCGAGGTGAGGATGCCGGGCCGCTTCGACCAGAGGTTCTCCTCGAGCAGCGTGTCGATGGCGATCGGCGTCGAACGCAGGCTCGGGTTGCTCGTCGGCCCGTCCACCCAGAGGACCTCGTGGTCGATGGGCCAGCGCACGTAGTCGATGTCGTCGAGGAGCGAGGTCACCGCTTGGCGGGCCCGGAGGGCCTTGGCGGCGGTGTCGGCCGGCGCGTCCTTGGGCACTGCCCGCAGGGCGTTGAGCAGCTGGTCGACGCGGCCACGGATGAGATCGATGGTGTGGCCGGCCTCTTCGTCGAGCCCGTCGACGAGCCGCTCGCCGACCTGGCTCTCCAGGAGCTGGTGGAGGAGCGTGGCCGCCTCCGCCACGCCGACGGGTGCATCCCGATCGGCGAGCACGGCGCCTGCGGCACGGGCGGCGGCTCGCAACCGGGCCGGGCTGATCAGCCGGCCGGCGGCATCCGACACGATGTCCTCGAGCTGGTGGGCCTCGTCGATCACGACGATGTCGTGCTCGGGCAGGATCCCCTCGACCATGATCTCGATCGCGTAGAGGTGGAGGTTGACGATGATCACGTCGGCCGTCGCGGCCTTGCGCCGGGCCCTCTCGGCGAGGCAGTCGTCGCCGACCGGGCAACGTCCTGCGCCCGGGCATTCGTCCCGGCCGACGCTGACGAGACGCCACGTGCGGTCGTCGAGGTCGGGGAGTTCGGTGCGATCGCCGGTCTCGGTCGCGGCCGCAAACGCCCGCAGCCGGGTGAGGAGCTCGCTGTCGAGCGTCGCCTTGTTGTCGTCGTCGAGTTCGAGCCCGAGGCGGTCGTCGGCTTCGGCCTCGTCGAGGCGCTGGAGGCAGAGGTAGTTGGACCGCCCCTTGAGGACGGCGAAGTCGACGCCGCCGGGGATGCGTTCGTCGAGGAAGGGCAGGTCCTTGCCGGCGAGCTGATCCTGCAGCGCCTTGGTGGCCGTCGCGACGATCGTCGTCTTGCCGGCCAGCGCGGCCGGCACGAGATACGCGAGCGACTTGCCGGTGCCGGTGCCGGCCTGCACCACCACGTGGCCACCGTCGCGGATGGCTGTCGCCACCGCAGCGGCCATCTGGCGCTGACCCTCGCGTCGTTCTCCGCCGCCGGGGAGCGCAACCGTGACCTCGTCGAGTGTTTCGAGCGTCTGCTCGGCTAGGTCCACGTCGGGGGGTGCTCCGCTTCCTCGTCCGGCCGGATCCTAGCGAGCCCGCGACGAGTGTCTGACACCGGTGTGACGGGTGGGGGGACGCGCGACGCGTTGGTGTCGAGCCGGTAGGTTCGCGGGGTGCCACTCGATCAACTCGATCCCGACCGGATCCCTCGTCACATCGCCTGCGTGATGGACGGCAACGGCCGGTGGGCACAGGCCCGGAACCTGCCGCGGACCGAGGGCCACAAGGCCGGCGAGCATTCGCTCTTCGAGGTGGTCGACGGGTGCCTCGAGGCCGGCGTCGAATGGCTGACGGTCTACGCCTTCAGCACCGAGAACTGGCGCCGCCCCAAGGACGAGGTCCGCTTCCTCATCAACTTCAATGAGGAGATCCTCCTGCGTCGCCGCGACGAGCTCAACGAGCGGGGCGTGCGCATCCGGTTCATCGGGCGGCGCGACTGGCGGGTGCCCAAGCGGCTCATCAAACGCATGGACGAGGCGTCGGAGCTGACCCGACACAACCGGAAGCTGACCTTCACCATCGCCTTCAACTACGGGGGGCGGGCGGAGATCGTCGACGCCGTCCGGGAGATCGCCGCCAGTGGCGTCAACCCGAAGAAGATCACCGAGAAGACGATCGCCAAGCACCTCTACGACGCGGAGATGCCCGATCCCGACCTGGTGATCCGCACCTCGGGGGAGTTCCGGATCTCGAACTTCCTCCTGTGGCAACTGGCCTACAGCGAGCTGATCTTCACCGACACACCGTGGCCCGAGTTCCAGCGGGAGCAGCTCTTCGCCGCCATCGGTGACTATCAGGAACGCGAACGCCGCTTCGGTGGCGTCGACAGCGGAAGCTGAGCGACCGTGGCCCTCTATCGCGACCATGCGGTGGTGCTGCGTTCATGGAAGCTCGGTGAGGCCGATCGCATCATCAGCCTCCACACCCACGACCATGGGAAGGTCCGCGGTGTCGCCAAAGGGGTGCGGCGCACGAAATCCAAGTTCGGGGCCCGACTCGAGCCGCTGAGTCACGTCTCGATCCAGCTCTACCGGGGTCGTGGCGATCTCGACACGATCACCCAGGTCGAGACCGTCGACCGTTTCACCACCCTGCGAGACGACGCCGATCGGTTCGCCCGGGCCGAGGCGATGCTCGAGGCCGTCGACCAGGTCGCGCAGGACCGCGAACCCGACCGGGCACTCCACGTGATGCTGGTGCGCGCCCTTCGCACGCTGAACGAACGCGACTCCGCTCTCGTCGTGGCCGCCTTCTTCCTGAAGCTCCTGGCCCACGAGGGGGTCCAACCCGAGCTCGATCTGTGCGTGGACTGCGGCAACGAGGGCCCGTTCGCCGCGTTCGACTTCGACGACGGAGGGGTCCGCTGCCACGAGCACCGACGGGGTCGCCCGATCAGCGACGGAGCGATCCAGCTGATGCGGCGCATTCTCGGGGGCGGCCTCGGCGGGGTGCTCGAAGCGCCGGTGGGGCCGGCGACCGGCGAGGTCGACATGCTCGCCACCGCGCTGCTCGAGCACCATCTCGAGCGGCGACTCCGTTCCGTCGCCGTGCTCGAGCAGAACCCGCGCTGATCAGCCCGGCTGGCTGTTCGGGCACTCCTCGCCGCCGAACTCCATGAAGCCGGGGTCGCCTTCGGTCATGCCGAGGCCGTCGGCCAGGATCAGGTCGAGTTCGCCGTCGACGAGGGCGTACTGGATGGCGGTCACCTCGAAGTCGTTGCTGTCGCCCAGCCGTTGGCCCGAGTAGACCAGCAGGAAGTCGTTGGCGCCGTTGACGTCGATGTCGAGGCACTCGAAGCCACTGAACGAGCCGACCGTCGCACCGGTCGTGAGTTCGCTCGGTGTGCCCTCGATGGTCACGTGCACGAGCGCACAGTCGATCACGTCGAAGACACCCATGATCGTGGTGCTGGCCCCAGCCCCGATCTTGGCGAAGAACTCCTCGGTGCCGTCGCCGTTGAGATCGACGCCGTCGTTGGCCCGCACCCCCGACAGCAGGGCGCCGGGATGGTCGACGGCGAGCGCGCTGCCACCGCCACCGGCGAACGAGACCTGCAGCCACCACTGGTTGGGGGTGTCGGGGTCGCCGGTCGCGTAGGCGTGGAGGGTGTCGACGTCGCCGTCACCGTCGACATCCGCGCCCGCGAGCGTCGCGTACTGGGCGTCGCCCGGGAGTGCCCCGTCGCCGGGACACTGGGCGCTCGGTGCCGCGGTGGTCGTCGTGGTCGTCGTGGTCGCCGGCACGGTGGTGGTGCTGTCGGCGACCGTGGTCGTGGGTGCTGTGGTCGTGGTCGCCTCCGTCGTGGTCGTGGTGCTGGAGGTCGAGGGCGCGGCGTCGTCGCTGTCGTCGTCGCCGCATCCCGTGGCCACGAGCACGAGGATCGACACGAGGACGACGCCGCGACGCAGCCGGCTGTGGCTCATCGGGAGATGGGGATCCACGCGCCCGCCGCTTCGCTCCATTCCATCCATTCGGAGAGTTCGGGGTCCCATTGGATGTAGGTGTCGCGGGCCGCATCCCACTGGGGGGCATCGATGCCCGGCCGGGGTGCGGCCGGCGCGGCGGGTGCCGGCGGGGGCGGCTCAGGGGTGGCCGGCGCCGGTTCGGGCGTCGCGTCGTGGACGTCGGTGGGTTCGTCGGCTGCCGGAGAGTCCGACGAAGCCGTCGCGTCGTCGGCGGCCGGGGGTGCGAACGGCGCGGTCGCGTCGTCGCTCGGCGGTGGGGGACTCGGCGAGGCGATCGGGGCGATGGGCGGCGCCGTCGGCGTGGGCGTCGGGCTGGGAGGAGGTGGCGTGGTTGCCGGCGGAGGTGGCGTGGTTGCCGGGCCCGGTGGTGGGGGCGTCGGGCTGGGGGGAGGCGGTGTCGACGCCGGGCCCGGTGGTGGGGGTGTCGGGCTGGGAGGCGGGGGCTGGGTGGGCGGAGCGACGGGCGGCGCCGACGGGAAGCCGCCGGGGGACGGCGGCGGAGGCGCGACGGCACCGATGGTCGACCCGGCCGCCGGTGGCGGGGGCGCCCCGAACGGCGAGACGCCCGGAGCGGGCACGAGCGGCGCCACGGCGTTGACGCCCGCGATCGGGAGCGGGTGGTCCATCCACTTCCGGTCGATCACCACCGTCTTCGCGGCCATGTCGCCGACCCTGCGGTGGCCGTTGCTCGACAGGCCGGTGATCAGGCCCACGAGCGGGAAGCACCACGGCGCGCTGTCGACGGCCCAGAGGATCCAGCGAAGGAGGTTCGCTCCGAATCCCGCCTTGGCGAAGGTCTCCTGGTTCACGATGCGCAGACCCACCATCGCCTTGCCGGGGCTGAAACCGGTGATGGCGGGGAGCAGCATGTGGGTCACGAACCCGTAGAGCACGGCGATCAGCCCGATCATCGCGAACTGGCCCGTCTCGATCAGGATGACCGTGGTGTCGGCGTTGATGCAGACATAGTCGGCATCGGGGTTGTTGTTGATCAGGTCACAGGTGAGTTCGGCCTGGAACGCCGACGACTGTTCCTCGGACGAGGCCAGGTTGGCGAAGAGCACCACCATCAACACGGCCAGAATGACGAAATCGATGAGGTAGGCCAGGATTCGCCGGCCGACGACGGCGGTCGGGTCGGACGGAGGCATTTCGGTCTGCGCAATCACGGATCCATGCTCGCGCGTGGCCGGTAGTCTCGTCGCCATGCCTGAAGCGGATCCGCAGTTGTTCGACAAGATCGTGAACCTCTCGAAGCGTCGAGGGTTCGTCTTCCAGTCGGCCGAGATCTACGGCGGCTTCCGTTCGACCTACGACTACGGGCCGCTCGGAGTACTCCTCCTGCGCAACGTCAAGGACGCGTGGTGGCGCGACATGGTGCAGATGCGCCACGACGTGGTCGGGCTCGACGCCTCGATCCTGTCGCCCCCGCAGGTGTGGGAGGCATCGGGTCACCTGTCGAACTTCTCCGATCCGCTCGTCGACTGCACCAACTGCAACGCCCGGCATCGGCTCGACAAGCTCGATGATCCCGACACCTGCCCGTCGTGCGGCGCGAAGGGGTCGTTCACCGAGGCCCGCGAGTTCAACCTCATGTTCAAGACCCACGCCGGGCCGGTCACCGAGACCGCAGCCGAGGTCTACCTGCGGCCCGAGACGGCCCAGGGCATGTTCATCAACTTCGCCAACGTGCTCAACACGAGCCGCAAGAAGCCGCCGTTCGGCATCGCCCAGATCGGCAAGTCGTTCCGCAACGAGATCACCCCCGGCAACTTCGTGTTCCGCACCCGCGAGTTCGAGCAGATGGAGATGGAGTTCTTCGTCCCGCCCGACGAGGCCCAGCAGTGGTACGAGTACTGGCGCAACGAGCGGTTCCAGTGGTACCTGGACCTGGGCATGCCGCCGGAGCTGTTGCGCCTGCGCGACCACGCCGCGGACGAGCTGAGCCACTACTCGTCGGGGACCGCCGACGTGGAGTTCTTGTTCCCGTGGGGGTGGGACGAGCTGGAGGGCAT
>JAUIML010000212.1 GCA_030432715.1 Acidimicrobiia bacterium
GGTCACTTCCCGTCGTCACGTCCCCCGCCTCCGGGCCGCCGATCCCGACCGCAGCAGCGACGTCACCACCTTCCTGGGAGGCGCGTGCGCCATCCGACGCGCCGACTTCCTGGCGGCCGGGAGCTATCCACAGGAGTTCTTCTACGCGATGGAGGAGACCGACCTCGCCTGGGCCCTCCTCGATCGTGGGCGGGCGATCCACTATCTCGCGACGGCCGAGGTCCACCACCCGGCGACCGAGCCCGCCCGCCACGGCCACGCCTTCGTCGCCACCGCCCGCAACCGGGTGTGGCTCGCCCATCGCCGTCTGCCCCGGCTGCTGGTACCGGTCTACCTGTCGGTGTGGACGGTCCTCATGCTGGCGCGGGCACCGAGCGGGCAGGCCCGACGCGACATCGTCCGGGGACTTCGGGCGGGCGTGCGCCGCCGCACGCCTCGGCCGATCGACCGGATGTCGTGGCGCACGGTCGTGCGGATGACCCGGCTCGGCCGGCCGCCGATCATCTGAGTGTCGTGGGTGCGTTGCCGGGCGGGGCGAGCCGCCCGACCCGGCATGATCAGCCCCTGCGGCCCCGGCGTGTCGCATGCATGTCCGATCACCCGGGCAGCCTCGCCGGGAGGACCGGAGGGCGCGATGATGGCACCCGACTCGTCGGCTGCCGCCGATGGCGGACGACGCACCGAACCGGAGCCAGCCCCATGACCCACGAACGAATCGATCCGAGCGGCATCCCGGCCATCGGCGACTGGAATCGTCTCCTCGACGGCAAGGTCGCCGTCGTCACGGGCGGTGGGGCCTACGGCATCGGCGGCGCCATCTGCGAGCTCTTCGCCGCGCACGGGGCGACCGTGGAGGTCGCCGAGGTCGACCCGGACCGGGCCGAGGCGGTGGTCGCCGCGGTGGAGGCCGCCGGAGGTACCGCTCGTGCCCACGTCGTCGATGTCACGACCGAGGACGGTGTGGCGGCGTTGGCGGCATCGGTGCTCGACGCCCACGGTGGCATCGACGTGCTCGTGAACAATGTCGGCGACTACCGACCTCTCGTCCGGTTCGACGAATCCGAGCCCGCGTCATGGGAAGCCATGTACCGGATCAACCTGTGGCACGTGTTCGCGGTGACGCAGGCCTTCCTCACGCCCATGATCGAGCGAGGAGGAGGCTCGATCGTCAACGTCCACTCTGTGGAGGGGATGCGGGGGTACCCGGGAGAACCGGTCTACGCCTCGATGAAGGCTGCGGCGGCGCACTTCACCACCTCGCTCGCCGCCGGCTATGGCCGCGAGGGGATTCGGGCGAACGGCATCGGCGTCGACCTGACCCAGACCCCGCAGGTCGACTATGTCGGCCGGTCCGAGGGGCACCACGACCTCTGGGAGGCATGGGCGCCCGTGGGACGACTCGGATGGCCCGTCGATCAGGCCCGGGTCGCCCTGTTCCTCGCCTCCGATATGTCGGCCTACGTCACGGGACACAACATCCCGGTCGACGGCGGCACCCGGGCCGGCGGCGGCTGGTTCTACAGCCCGACCGACCGGCGCTTCGTCAACCGGCCCTCACGCCTCTGACGGTTCAGTCCTCCCGCCGGCCGACCCTCGTCGCGAAGAGGGCGACCAGTTCTGGTGGGCCGTCGACGAGCGCGTTCACCTCGGCCTCGGTGTGGGCCAGCGTCAGGATGGCGGCAGCCTGCGCTGTCGATCCGAGCTCGAGCGGGCCGATCGCCCAGTCGCCGCCCGGGGTCTCGGGCACCGTGACGGGCTGATCCATCACCGCAGCCACGATTCGCGACCCCACCTCCAGGAACGGCGCGCCGGCGAGCGACGATTCGCCGAGGGCCCGACGGATCTGGGAATGGTGGCTCCAACGCTCGAGGTACTCGCGCCCGATCGCCTGCCAGAAGGGCGAGCCCTCTCCGGCGGGAGGCGCGAACATCGGCACCGGCTCCCCCACGAGCATCGGGTCGACGGCCTCGTAGTAGGCCGCCGACCGGTCGCCGCTCCAGCGCAGCAACTCGATCAACACGGGCCCGCTGAGGAATCGGCTGGCCTCGACCCACTGGTCGTTGAACGCGTCGAGCAGCGCCCGGAAGTCGGCCCCCGGCATCTTCTCGGCCACCACGAACAGGCCCGGCAACGCGCCGTCACGCTGTCGACTCAAGAGACTGAGGTCGTCACCGAGGACGTGGGAGGCGATGCCCTTCACCGAATAGGCCGGACACTCGGTGGGCCGCTCCCAGTCGTCAGGTGCGAGTCCGGCCAACAGATCGAGCAACGCGGTTCGCTCGGGTGGCAGCACCTCGATCACCGCCGAAATGGTCTGCCCGTCGATCGGCTCCATGGTGCGACGGTAGCGGTCCGGCCGGTCGTGGGCCGCCGGTAGGCTCGATGGATGAGCGAGGTTCGCGAGACGAAGCTTCCCGGCGTCGGCGTACGCCACGAGTTCACGAGCGAGGACGGCACCGACGTGGCCGTCATCGTGCACCACGATGGCCGGCGCGAGCTGGTCGCCTACGACCACGAGGATCCCGACAGCTGCCATTCGCTGGTCCACCTGTCCGAGGTCGACTCGACCACGCTGGGACAGCTGCTCGGGATCAGCCCGGTCACCGAGACGGTGAGTCGGATCCGTCAGGTGATCGAAGGCCTCGCCCTCGACTGGACACAGCTGCCTCCCGACTCGGAGGCCGCTGGGTTGCCGATCGGGCACGGTGAGTTCCGCACGAGGACCGGGGCGTCGATCGTCGCCGTCATCCGCGACGACGTGCCGGTGCCCGCGCCGGAGGCCGACTTCGTCCTCGCGGCCGGCGACGTCGTGGTCGCGGTCGGACCGATCGCCGGACTCGACACTCTGCGCACGATGCTCGGCGGCTGACCCCGCGCCATGGCCGACCCGACATGATCCTCGCGGCGGGTTCCACCGACACCGCGATCGCCTTTCTCGAGGTCGGCGCGGTCGTGTTCGGGCTCGGCCTGTTGTCCCGCGTGGCGAGTCGGCTCGGCATCACCGCGGTCCCCCTCTATCTCATCGCCGGTCTCGCCTTCGGCGACGGCGGCCTGGCCGAGCTCGACGTGACCGAGGACTTCGTGTCGCTGGCCGCAGAGATCGGTGTCCTGCTCCTGTTGTTCACACTCGGCCTCGAGTACAGCGACGACGAACTCCGCAGCGGCCTCCGGACCGGAGTCCCGCCCGGCCTCGTCGACATGGTCCTCAACGCCGGAGCCGGGTTCGCGCTCGGGATGATCCTCGGATGGGACCCGCTCGCGGCGGTCCTGCTCGGCGGGGTGAGCTGGGTCTCGTCCTCGGGTGTCATCTCCAAGGTGCTCGACGACCTCGCACGGCTCGGCAACCGGGAAACCCCCGTGGTCCTCGACCTGCTGGTGATCGAAGACCTCGCGATGGCGATCTACCTGCCCGTGGTGGCCGCGTTGATCGTCGGCGGGACCGTGACCGAGACCACGATCAGCGTCGGAGTCGCCCTCGCGGTCGTCACCTTCATCCTGATGATCGCGCTGCGCTACGGACAGCCACTGAGTCGGAGGCTCGGCAGCGGCTCCAACGAGTCGGTGCTGCTCGGGGTGTTCGGGTTGGTGTTGCTGGTCGCTGGCGCGGCCCAGCTCTTCGAGGTGTCGGGGGCGATCGGTGCCTTCCTCGTCGGCTTGGCCCTCACCGGCAAGGCCGAGGAGCGCGCCCTCGAGCTCATGTCACCGTTGCGCGACCTCTTCGCGGCCACGTTCTTCGTGTTCTTCTCGTTCCAGATCGATCCCGCCGACCTCCTCGAGGTGGCCGGCTGGGCCCTGCTCCTCGCCCTGATCTCCGCCCTGACCAAGGTCGCGACCGGTTGGTACGCCGCCCGGCGCCGCGGCGTCGGAGGCCGCGGTCGTTTCCGCGCCGGAACCGTGCTGATCGCCCGCGGCGAGTTCTCGATCGTGATCGCTGCGCTCGGGGCCGACCTCGCCGACGGGCCCGAACTCGGCGCCCTCGCGGCGGGCTACGTGCTGATCACCGCCGTCGTCGGCCCCCTCCTGACCCGCTTCTCGGACCAGATCCATGCCCGCGTCACCCGGAACCGGCCGTTGGGTCGACCCGGCCCGCAACCGACCGCGGTCAGCCCCTGAGCCGCACGTCGTAGGCGCACGTGTGGGCGCCGGCCGTCTTGTGGGTCACCCGCTCGACCGATGCGCCGGGCAGAAGGTCGCGGATGAAGTCGAGTTCGCTGGTGCACGCCTGGCGGTATTCGTTGGCCACCGCCCAGATCGGACAGTTGTGGAGGCTGATCCGGAACACGCCCGGCTCGAGTTCGCTGGCGTCGGCGAGGCACCCCTGCGCATCGAGCAGGTCGGCCACGACCGCGACGCGGGCGTCGGTGGAGAGACCATCGACCCGTGGTGTCGCGTCTTCGACCATCTGGCGTCGTCGCCGATCGAACACCGTGGCGACGAGTTCGGGGGCCTCGGCCTGGAGATGCCCGAGCAGCTCCAGCGAGAAGTTGGCATCGTCGGCCTCGAAGACCGGCTCGGCCCGTTCGGTGGCGCGATAGCGGTTGGCCGGGCGGCCCCGTCGACCCTGCCGTCGTCGCGACGTGACCATGCCGGCCGACTCGAGTGCCCCCAGGTGCTGACGCACGGCACTGGGCGAGATCTGGAGCGTCTCCCCCAGTTCGTCGACCGTCGCTTCGCCCTGCCGCTTGACGGCGACGAGCACGCGACGCTGGGTCGCCGAGAGTGACGCAGCCGCGGGGTCCATGGACCGAAACGTACCATCAGAGCCTTGATTTTTGGCACTTTCACAAGTTGGAACTGTTGAAACGCTGGTAGCCTCGAACCAAGCCAACCCCCACGAGGAGCGACATGAAGGTCTGGATCGATCAGGATCTCTGCACCGGCGACGGTCTCTGTGAAGAGATCGCATCCGACGTGTTTTTCGGGCTCGACGACGGCCTGTTCTACGTCAAGGAATCCGAGGGGAACTTCGGCACCGAGAAGCTGTTCGACGGCACGGCCAACCCGGCCGGCGCCGAAGGAATGGCCCGCATCCCCGACGGTGGAATCGAGCGGGTGATCGAGGCCGCCGAGGAGTGCCCCGGCGAGTGCATCTTCATCGAGGTCGATTGAGCGAGCGGAGCGCCACGGACGAGATGAGAACGCGATGAGCGAGTCACTTCGACAGATCGAGGAGCTGACCGAAGCCGGCTACGAGTACGGCTTCAGCACCGACCTCGACACCGACATCGCGCCCCCGGGCCTCACCGAGGAGACCGTCCGTCTCATCTCCGCGAAGAAGGACGAGCCCGACTGGCTCCTCGACTGGCGACTCAAGGCCTTCGAGGCCTGGAAGTCGATGGACGAGCCCGACTGGGCCAAGCTCGAGATCGAGCCGATCGACTACCAGGGTCTGAGCTACTGGGCTGCGCCCAAGAAGAAGCCGGTGCTCGAGAGCCTCGACGAGGTCGATCCCGAGATCCGCGACATGTTCGACAAGCTGGGCATCCCCCTTCACGAACAGAAGCTGCTGAGCAACGTGGCGGTCGACGCGATCGTCGATTCGGTGTCGGTCACCACGACGTTCAAGGAGACGCTCGCCGAGGCCGGCGTGATCTTCTGTTCGTTCTCCGAAGCCGTCCACGACCATCCGGATCTCGTCCGGGAGCATCTCGGCTCCGTCGTGCCCGTGCGTGACAACTTCTTCGCCGCGCTCAACTCGGCCGTGTTCTCCGACGGCTCGTTCTGCTACATCCCCAAGGGGGTGCGGTGCCCGATGGAGCTCTCGACCTACTTCCGCATCAACTCGCAGAACACGGGCCAGTTCGAGCGCACGTTGATCGTCGCCGAAGACGACTCCCACGTGTCGTACCTCGAGGGCTGCACCGCCCCGCAGCGCGACGAGAACCAGCTCCATGCCGCCGTGGTCGAGCTGGTGGCCAAGGACCGGGCCGAGATCAAGTACTCGACGGTGCAGAACTGGTATCCGGGCGACGAGAACGGTGTCGGCGGCATCTACAACTTCGTCACCAAGCGGGGCCGGGCCCACACCGACGCCAAGATCTCGTGGACCCAGGTCGAGACGGGCTCGGCCATCACCTGGAAGTACCCGAGCGTCATCCTCCAGGGCGACCGGTCGGTCGGCGAGTTCTATTCCGTCGCCCTCTCCGGCAAGCGCCAGCAGGCCGACACCGGCACCAAGATGATCCACATCGGTGCCGACACGACGAGCAGCATCATCTCGAAGGGCATCTCGGCCGGTCACGGCCAGAACACCTATCGGGGCCTGGTCAAGGTCATGCGCTCGGCCGAGAACGCGCGCAACTACACGCAGTGCGACTCCCTGCTGTTGGGATCCGACTGCGGCGCCCACACGATCCCCTACATCGAGGTCAAGAACCCCGGTGCCCAGGTCGAACACGAGGCGTCCACCTCGACCGTCGGCGAAGACCAGCTCTACTACTGCCGCCAGCGCGGCATGTCCGAAGAAGATGCGATGGCGATGATCGTCAACGGCTTCTGCCGTGACGTCTTCGATGAACTCCCCATTGAGTTCGCCGTCGAGGCTCAGCGTCTGCTGAGCGTCAGTCTGGAAGGAAGTGTCGGCTGATGCTGCACGTTGCCAACCTCACCGCCGCGATCGGCGACAAGCAGATCCTCAAGGGTCTCGACCTCGACGTCGGCGCGGGCGAGGTCCACGCCATCATG
>JAUIML010000213.1 GCA_030432715.1 Acidimicrobiia bacterium
GGCGACATAGCGCTGGAAGTACCACTGGCCCCGCTCGCGGGCCGAGGGGGCAGGGAGGGCGATGACCCGAAAGCCCCGCGGATTGAGGTGTTCGATGAAGCGCTTGATCGTCCCGCCCTTGCCGGCTGCGTCGCGGCCGTCGAAACAGAGCACGAGGCGTCGGCCGGTCTCGGCCAGCCACGTCTGCGCCTTGAGCAGTTCGATCTGGAGCAGACGCTTCGTGGATTCGTACTCCTCGTTGCTCATGCGTTCGTCGTAGGGGTGGTCCTCGCGCCACGCCTCGACCGCCGCACCGTCGGGACCGAGCAGGACGGGATCGTCGATCTCGTCGAACGTTCCCGCCACGGAGAGCCCGCGCCCGGTCAGATCGTCGACCGATGACGTGCGAAGCCAGTCGATGGCCTCGTCGAGTCGGAGGGCCCAGGGCTGATCGGGTGGCGTGGCTCGGGCCGTCATGGACTTCTGCCTACCAGTCGGTGCCCGTCGCGGCGCGCCAATCCCACCACTGGCCCTCGCACTGGTGGGTCTGAGAGGAAGGGCTTGACTTCGTACTTAGTACGACTAGAGTGGGACGTACTAAGTACGAACCGCTGGAGAAACCGATGAACACCACCGCTACCACCGCCGCCAGTGCTGCGAGCATCGCCGCCGCGGCCAGCCATGAGCGCCAGTCACCCCCTTCGTCGCCCCGGATGCGGGCGGTCACGCAGGACCGCTACGGCAACAGCGCCGTGCTGCGCATCGAGGAGATCGACCGGCCCGTTGTCGGCCCCCACGAGGTCTTGATCGATGTGCATGCCGCCGGCCTCGACCGGGGCACCGAGCACCTCATGACCGGTCGGCCCTGGTTGGTCCGGCTGGCCGGCTTCGGCGTCCTCCGGCCCAAGCAGCCGACGCTCGGGTTCGACGTGGCCGGGTCGGTGGTGGCGGTCGGTGCCGACGTCACCCGGTTCGCCGTCGGTGACCAGGTCTTCGGTATCGGCTCGGGTTCCTTCGCCGAGTTCGCCGTCGCCTCCGAGGAGAAGCTGGCGTCGAAGCCGAACGGCCTGTCGTTCGAGCAGGCCGCGGTCTCGACCGTGTCCGGTATCACCGCCCTCCAGGCCTTGACCGACGTCGGGCATCTCGAACCCGGCCAGCGAGTCCTGGTCATCGGCGCCTCCGGTGGTGTGGGCACCTTCGCCGTCCAACTGGCCCGCGCCCTCGGCGGCATCGTCGACGGCGTCGCCGGAACGGCCAACCTCGAACTCGTGTCCTCGCTCGGGGCCGAGCACGTCTACGACCACCGGTCCGTCGACATCGCCGAGATCCCTCAGCGCTACGACCTGGTCCTCGACATCGGCGGCCGCAACCCGGTGCGCAAACTCCGCCGCCTCCTCACCGAGAAGGGCACCCTGGTGATCGTCGGAGGGGAGAACGGCAACCGGGTCACCGGTGGCGTCGGCCGCCAAGTCCGCGCCATGTTGCTCTCGCCCTTCGTCTCGCAACGGCTGACGACGTTCATCAGCCGTGAACACCACAGCTCCATCGAACGGTTGGCCGAGTACCTCGAGGCCGGCTCCGTCGAGCCGGTCATCGACGCCCGGTTCCCGCTCGACCACGCCGTCCGAGCCGTTCGGCGCATGGAGGCCGGCGCCGCCCGAGGCAAGACAGTCATCGTCGTGCACTCGCCCGAGTCCGACTGATCGGGCGACGCCGGGTCTCCGCTTGCTCATATGTCGGGGGGCGGCGACGATGCTGTCCGGATGGAGGTACCCCCGCGCGCGTCAGGTCGCCGTTCAGCCCGCCGTTCGGTGCGGAATCCGGTCGAACCCGGCCGGGCCGGGAGCGAAGCGACCGAACTCGTGCTCGGCGGGCCCGAGCGGTGGGTACTGCAACAGGTGCGGCGCCACGGAACCACGCGTTTCGTCGCGCTGTTGACGTTCTTCTCCGTGGTCGCGTCGGTCGTCGTGGTGGCGATCACGATGGTTGCGGCGTTCGATACCGATCCGGAATACCTCGTGCCTGGCCTCATCATGGCGGCGGTGACCCCCGCCGTCGTGGCCCCGTCGGCGCTGATCTTCAACGTCCGCCTCGCAGTTCATCTCGACACGGCTTCCGATCTGCTCCGGCGAGCAGCGCTCACCGATCCTCTGACCGGCGTGCTCAACCGGAGGGGTTTCTTCGATGCGCTCACCGGCGTTCGGGACGGGGGTCGCGAGGTCGAGATCGCGATGGTCGACGTCGACGACTTCAAGCGGCTGAACGACCGTCACGGGCACGCCGTCGGCGACCAGGTCCTGTGCGACGTGGCCGAGTGGCTGTGGGCGCTCGTGGGCGACACCGGCACGGTGGCTCGTATCGGCGGCGACGAGTTCGCCTTCCTGGCGGAACTCGACGGGCAGCGCCGGCTGCCCGGTCGCCGCGCCCTCACCACCGGTGAAGCCGCCTACACGATCACCATCGGACGGGCGGTCTGTGCGGCCGGCGAGGACCCCGAGGCGGCGCTCGTCCGGGCCGACGCCGATCTGTATCACCACAAGGGTGAGCGGTCCGCTGGCGAGATCGGGCTCGGCGAACGCACCTGACGCCCGGGCCTGACCCGTCGTATCGAGACCCCTCTCGTTGCTACGATGTCCGTTTGTCCGTACGAAAGGCGGGTTCCGGTGGTCGCCAACGCTCTTGACCGATCGAGCCCGATGCCGCTCTGGGCACAGCTCGAATCGGAGCTGAAGCGTCGGATCGACGCCGGTGACTTCGACGAGGGCTTTCCGACCGACCTCGCCCTCACCGAGGCCTACGACGTGAGTCGGCACACCGTCCGGGAGGCCATCCGCCACCTCAACCAGGGGGGAGTGCTCCGGCGGGAGCGGGGTCGGGGCACGGTCGTGAACCGTTCGGAGTTCGAGCAGCCCCTCGGCACGCTCTACAGCCTGTTCCAATCCGTCGAGTCGGCCGGCGTCGAGCAGACGAGCCAGGTGCTCGAGTTGGGGGTGGTCACCGACCCCGCCGTCGCCCGGCATCTCGAGGTGCCCGACGACACCGAACTCGTCCTGGTCGCCCGGCTCCGTCTCGCCGGCGGCGCCCCACTGGCCGTCGATCGGGCGTGGCTTCCCCGCTCGGTCGCACAACCCCTGCTCGATGTCGACTGGCGTCACACCGCGCTCTACGAGGAGCTGCGCCGATGCGGGGCGCCGGTGCCCGATCAGGGCTGGGAGCGACTCACGCCGGTGCTGCCCGACGATCTCGACCGGGAGCGGCTCGATCTCCAGGCGACCGATGCGGTCTTCCATCTCGAGCGACTGGGTTGCCGCGACGGGGTCCCGATCGAGTGGCGTACCACGCTGATCCGCGGCGATCGCTACCGGTTCGTGTCGGAGTGGTCACCGGGCAACGCGTCATCGCTGCGTCCGTCGTCGGCCTGATCGGACCCGGCATGCCGGTCTGACGACGTCGGGGTTGCATAATGTCCGAATGTCCGTACAATAGAGCCATGACGTTTCTCGGGTCGCTGCTCCCCATCCTCCGGTGGGCACCGCGCTACGACCGTCGCGACCTGCGGAGTGATCTCGCCGCAGGGTTGACCGTCGGGGCGATGCTGGTGCCGCAGGCCATGGCCTACGCACTCCTCGCCGGTCTGCCCCCGGAGGTGGGGCTCTACGCCGCCACGATCCCGGTCATCGTCTATGCCTTCTTCGGCACATCGCGTCAGCTGGCCGTCGGGCCCGTCGCCATCGTGTCGCTCCTGACCGCATCGGCCCTCGCCCCGCTGGTCGAGGAGGGGAGCGCCGGCTATCTCGGTGCCGCTGCGCTGCTCGCGCTGATGGTCGGTGTCGTGCACCTCGTCCTCGGCGCCGGTCGGCTCGGCTTCCTGGTCAACTTCCTGTCGCACTCGGTGCTGGTGGGATTCACCGCGGCCGCGGCGATCATCATCGGCTTCTCGCAGGCCAAGCACCTTTTTGGCATCTCGACGGAGCGCAAGGACCACTTCCACGAAACGGTGCTCGAAGTCATCGACAAACTGGGCGACACCAACACCGCCACGCTGGTGCTCGGGTCGACCGCCCTGGTCGCGCTCTTCGTGCTGAAGAAGCTGCTTCCGGGCGTGCCCGCCGCACTCGTCGTGGTCGTCGGCTCGATCCTCGCCGTCGAAGGCCTCGATCTCGAAGCACGGGGAGTGAAGGTCGTGGGCGACATCCCCGACTCGCTTCCCGCGTTCGGCATCCCCGACTTCGACGGATCCCTCGTCGGCAGTCTGATCGGCACCGCGTTCGTCATCACCCTCGTCGGTTTCATGGAGTCGATCGCCGTGGCCAAGGTCTACGCCCGTCGGCATCGCTACGAGGTCGAGCCCAATGCCGAACTGGTCGGCCTCGGGGCCGCCAACGTCGCCGCCGGTCTCTTCGGTGGGTATCCGGTCACGGGCGGATTCTCGCGGACCGCCGTCAACGACACCGCCGGTGCCCGCACGCCCCTGGCCTCCCTGATCACCGCCGGCATCGTCCTCGCGACGATCGCTTTCCTCACCCCGCTGCTCGCGTCGCTTCCCAACGCCGCACTCGGGGCGATCATCATCATGGCGGTGATCGGCCTCATCGATGTCGCCGAGATGCGCCACATCGCCGCCGTGAAGAAGAGCGATCTGATCGGTCTCGGGGTGGCGTTCTTCGCCACACTGGTCCTCGGCATCGAGCTCGGCATCGCGGTCGCCGTGGTCGCGTCCATGCTCGTCGTCTTCGCTCGCATGTCGATGCCCCACACGGCCGTGCTCGGCCATGTGGACGGCACGACGAGCTATCGAAACGTCGACCGCTTCCCCGAAGCGAGGACGGTCGACGGCGTCACGATCGTGCGGATCGATGCCGCCCTGTCGTTCGTCAATGCCCTCAACCTCAAGCGTCTGCTCGTTCGCTACGCCGACGAACTCGAAACGGTGCCGCGGACGCTGGTGCTCGACGCCTCGGGAATCAACGACGTCGATGCCACCGGCGCGGAAATGCTGGCCGAGGTCATCACCGAGCTCGACGAGCGCGACGTCGCGCTGCACCTCACCGACGTGAAGGGTCCGGTGCGCGACGTGCTCCGGCGAGCCGGGATCTGGGACCGGCTCGGGGCTCGCGTGCACACGTGTACCCACGATGCCGTCGACGCGATCACGAGCCGACGCGAGGCCCCGGCCGACCAGCGGCGGTTCGGCATCGACGAGCGATCCGAGGATCAGCAGAGCCCGCCGAACCCCGAGGTGGCGGTCTCGTGAGCTCTCCGTGGCAGACCCTGCTCGCAGCCCACGAGGCGGTGCGCGATCCGTCCCGTTCGACCGCGCCGCGGCATGCGCCCACCGCAGCGGTGCTCGCCTGCTCCGATGCTCGTGTGCCGCCCTCGGTCGTCTTCGACCAGCCGGCCGGGAGCCTGTTCGTCGTGCGCGTCGCCGGCAACACCGCGACGCCGGCGGCGGTCGCCAGCCTCGACTATGCGGTCGCCGAGCTCGGTGTCGAGCTGGTGGTGGTCCTCGGCCACACCAACTGCGGCGCGGTTGCTGCTGCATGCGCGGGGAGTCGAGAGCCGTACCTCGAGCCCCTGACGACCACCATCCGCGACCTCGTCGACCACGACGGGTGCCACGACCCGGAGCAGCTGGCCGAACGCAACGTCGCCGGTGCGGTGGCCGCCCTGGGTGCGTCGCCGTCGCCCGTGGGTGCGGCGTTCCGCGCGGGGGCGATAATGATCCGTGGAGCCGTGTACGACCTCGCCACCGACGACGTCAGGCCCCTCGCCCCCGAACACCCCCGACCACCCGTCACCGTCCAGAAGGAGCCGGTCTCACCATGACCACCACCATCCCCCACACCGACACCATCACCGCCGCTCGACTTCGGGAGCTGATCGACGCCGATCCGGCGGTGCGCATCCTCGACGTCCGCACCGGCGGTGAGTTCGAGACCGTGCACATCCCGGGTTCGTACAACGTTCCCCTCGACACCCTGGGTGAACACGTTCGCGACCTCGCCGACGTCAGCCATCCGGTCGTGCTCGTCTGCCGCTCCGGTGGTCGGGCCAGCCAGGCTCACGCCGCGCTGACCGGGGCCGGCAAGGAGGCCCTCCACATCCTCGAGGGAGGAATGGACTCCTGGGAGGCATCGGGCGGCGACGTCGCTCGGGGCGACACCCAGCGGTGGGCGCTCGACCGTCAGGTGCGGCTCGTCGCCGGCTCGATCGTGCTCACCGGCATCCTGGCCAGCGTGGTCGCCCCCAAGGCGAAGTGGATCGCCGGCGGGATCGGGGCCGGCCTGACCTTCTCCGCCGTCACCGACACCTGCGCGATGGGCATGGCGCTCTCCAAGCTCCCCTACAACCGCACCGACCAGTGCGACATCGCCGGGGTGCTGGAAGACCTCAACCGAGAGGTGGCCTGACATGCACACCGACCACCCCGTGAACGACTACCCAGCGGTCGTCGTCGACGACGCCCAGTTCGTCGACGTCCGCGAACCGACCGAGGTCGCCGGCGGCACGCTGCCCGGCACGGTCAACATCCCGCTCGCGGAACTCGAGTCCCGAGTCGGAGAACTCGATCCCGACCGGCGCGTCGTGCTCCTGTGCCGCAGCGGGGCGCGCTCCACCTCGGCCG
>JAUIML010000214.1 GCA_030432715.1 Acidimicrobiia bacterium
GAAGGCCGGTGACTCCGCCTTCCGGGTCTCGGCGGCCTCCGGGCAGCCGGCGATCGGCGTCCCCGGCACCGGCGGGCGCGGCTCGATCGCCGCCGGCCGGCTCGAGATGAGCAACGTCGACCTCGCCCAGGAGTTCACCAACCTCGTGATGATCCAGCGCGGCTTCCAGGCCAACTCCCGGGTCGTGACGGCGAGCGACGAGTTGCTCGCCGACATCGTGAACCTGAAGCGCTAGTCGACCCGGCCCGCTCACTCCCCCCGAGGTTCGCCTCGGTGCTCGGCCCATCTTCCGAAAGGAAGATGGGCCGAGCGCATCATTGAGCCAGTGACCTTGGTGAGTTTTCGGCCGTGTCACAGGTGCATGTGGTGCCGTCGGCCCCTTATCGACACACACGGCGGGCCGAAGCTGTCCGCCACAGGAAACGAATACCCGATGCTCATGAGGAGCTTCGGTCGCCACAAGCACCAAGGATGGTCAACGACATGGGCACAGCCCCGGAGCACCTTCGCAGCCGCGGACGTCAGAACCAGACGACCGGCCCCGCCCCTGTGTCGTCGGTCGGTGTCCTGGTGGTCGACGACCACCACCTCGTCCGGCTCGCGCTCCACACGCTCCTCGACGCCGAGTCCGACCTCCACATCGTCGGTGAGGCCGCCTCGCTCGCCGCCGCTCGCTCGTTGCTCGACCGCGTGACCCCCGACGTGCTGCTGCTCGACGTCGACCTGCCCGACGGCGACGGCCTGGACCTGTGCAAGGTCGCCGCCGAGCGTGGCGTGAAGACCCTCGTGCTCACGGCCTACGACGGCGAGGAACTGCTCGTCGATGCGATGAGGGCCGGTGCCGCCGGCTACGTGCTCAAGCAGGATCCGGCAGAGTCGGTGCTCACCGCGCTGCGTACCGTCGGCGCCGGCGGTGCACACTTCTCCACCGCGGCGACGCCGCAGATGCTCGCCATGATCGCCAGCGGTGGGACGCCCGAGGATCCGCTGGCCCACCTGACCGATCGCGAGCGCTCCCTGCTCGAGTTGCTCGGCGAGGGGCTGAGCAATCGCCAGATCGCCGAACGCTTGTTCCTCGGCGAGCGGACCGTGAAGAACTACGTGTCCCGACTCCTGCGCAAGCTCGACCTCGACCGTCGCGCCGAGGCCGCGGTGTTCGCCGCCCGCCTAGAAGCCCAACGCGAGATGCGCCGGTACTCGGTCAGCTCGCGCTAGATCCATGGCCATCGCCGAGCCGACCCCGGAGTCGGCCCAGCCCGACGACGTGTCGATCGGACGCCAACTCCACGACATCGTGGTACCGCAGTTGTTCGTCCTCACGACCGGGCTGACCGCGCTGCACCGGCGGGAAGGGCCACGATCGAGCGACCCCCTCGTCGCCGATCTCGTCGAGACCGCGACCAAGGTGGTCGACGACCTTCGCGCCATCAGTCGCGGCGAGGCCGCGAGGTCGGCCGACCGGGTGAGCGCGGTGATGAAGCGCCTCGAGGCGGAGACGCGGACGGTCGGGCAGATGACGGAGTGCGCGGTCGTCCTGGAGCGCGCGGGCGATGCCCCCATCCCACCCGAGTTGGGCCTGGACCTGGTCGCGTTCGCGTGGGAGGCCATCGCCAATGCGCTGCGCCACGGAAATGCCCGGCATGTCGCCATTCGGTTCCTGGTCGAGGACGACCGGCTCGTGGTGCGGGTCTGCGACGACGGCGCGTGGCGGGAGCCGACCGACGCTTGGGGAAGCGGCATCCGCGGCCTCGAGCGCCGCGCCGCTCGGTGGAGCGGCCGGGTCGACGTCTCGGGCTCGCCCGAGGGCACCCGGATCGAGCTCTGCGTTCCCCGCAGCAGGATCGACCAACGACTCCCTCCCCGGTGACCTTGGCCATCTGGCGCCCGGACGGGTCCGGTCGAAGCTGCCGGCATCGTCGAATCAGGAAGGGACCCCGGACCGATGCACTTGCGTCAGCCCAGCCAATCGAAACGCGCGAAGGGTCCGACGAGGACGGGTTCGGGGGCGAACACCGCGGCGACGGCGGCGCTGATCGGGGTGACCGCGGCGAGCGGAGTGGCGCTGGTCGCCGGCTGGGTTCCGCTGGCGGCCGTGGTGATCGCGATTCCGTGCATCGCCATCGCCTTCATCTCGCTGGTCCTCGGTCGTCGTGGTCGGGCCGCCGATCGGCGGGCCGACGGGCTGGGCCTTGCTGCCGTGATCGAGAACCAACGCGTCGACGGCGTGCTGCGGGTGCCCATGGCGGCCGTGGTGGTCGAGCTGCTCGGCATCGCTGCGGACACGATCGTCGACGGTGCCGCCGCCTGGTCGGAACCGATCGCCGTGGTGCTGCGCCGACTGACTGCGGCTGATCTGGGCGCCGGGTTCTCTCTGGCCCGGCTGGGCCCGCACACGTTCGGCGCGGTCCTGCCCTGCCCGGATCACGAGGCGGCACTCGCCGCCGCCGAGAGTCTCGTCGCGCTGTGCCGGGTGCCCGTCCCGACTCCCGACCGCGACGTGCGCATCGACGCGGTGGCCGGTGTCGGCTTCGCCGCCGTCGGCGACCGCCGGGGCGGCGAGGAGCTCATCCGCATCGCCGATGCAGCCCTTCGTGTGGACGGTTCGATCTCCTCGCCGGTCGCGGCTGCCGACGGTCGCCTGATGCGCCACGCCCGCCGCGTCATCGAGGTCGAGACGGAGATCCGTCATTCGCTCGACGTCGACCTGCTCTCGGCCCAACTCATCCCGGTGTTGGACGTCCGCCGTGACACGCTGGTCGGTGTTCGTTCCGCCTACGACTGGACGCAGGTTTCGGGCACCGACCCGGAGACCCTCGGGTCGGTTGCCGCCTCCCTCGGGCTCCGGCGCTCGCTGGAGACCCACTATCTCATGCGTTCGATCGTTGCCGCCGAGTCGGTGCCGGTCGACAAGGCCCGCCGCGTGGTGGCTCGGCTCGACCCCGGTCGTCTCGCCGATCCGAGGGCGGTCGATCAGATCGGTCTGCTCCTCGAGGTGACGGGTATCGACCCCGACCAGCTGGTTCTCGAGTTCGAGCACTGGGGTGCGGCGGCCATCGACGACGCGTGTCTCACCGCGCTCGACCGGCTCGGTGTCGGCGTCGGGCTGGCGGTGAGTCACCGTCGGGGGTGGACGTCGCTCCCGTCTGCGTTGGTCGGCCGTCTGGAGAGCCTGTCGACGACGGCGAGGGACCTCATCGACACCGAGCGCGGGACCGTGGCCGAGGACCGCGTGGAGCACCTGCTGCGTCTCGTGGACGGAGAACCCGGCCGGGTGACGGTGTGTGACGTCGACAATGCACCGTGGGCCCTCGAACTGTCGTCCGCCGGCTTGTCGAACCAGTGCGGGTCGGTGCACGGCGAGGCGATGGCGGCCGGTGATCTCCGACGGTGGCTTCTACGCCGGGCCGTCGGCTGAGTCCCGGTCGGCGCGAGGACGATCTTGAACCCCTTCCGTTCCTGCCGAAGCTGTGGCCATGGTCACCACGGATGAGCCAGGCACCGCGCCCGCGGTCGAGATCGGGCCGCAGGCGGATCTGCGAGGCCGGGACCTCCGGGGGGCGCGGCTGGGTCGAGCCGACCTGGGCGACGCGGATCTGACCGACGCCGATCTCCGCGACGCGGATCTCTCGGGTGCGACCCTCGTCGGCGCGTGCCTCCATGGCGCCGATCTCCGGGGTGCCCGATTCCTCCACGCCGACCTGACCGGGGCCGACCTTTCGACCGCGAACGCCGCCGACGTCGCGCTGGGCGGCGCGACCCTCGACGGCGCGGTGATGTTCGGCGCCGACCTGTCGAACGCCAGCCTGAGCCAGGCGTCGCTTCGCGACGCCGATCTGCGCACGACCCGACTTCGCGGCGCCCGTCTCGTCGGTGCCGACCTCTCGGGCGCCGACCTCAGCCGGGCCGACCTGGGCGCGGCGGACCTGTCGGATGCCGCCCTCGGCGGTGCGAGTCTCCACGACGCCGACCTCAGCGAGACGACCGTCCGGGGGATCAGTGGCGCCGAGGACGCCGACTGGGTCGGCGCCAACTTCTCGAGTGCCGACTTCACCGGTGCGTATCTGGCTCGCCGCGAGGCGATCGACCAGAACTACCTGCACGAGTTCCGGAACCGGAGCAGCATGCACGAGCAGCTCTACCGACTCTGGTGGGCGACCTCCGACTGTGGCCGGAGCTTCCTGCGCTGGGGCGTGTGGACCGTGCTCTTCGCTCTCGTGTTCGGCGGGATCTACACCTTCGTCGAGATCGACTACGGCAGCCACGAGACGGCGATCTCGCCCGTGTACTTCAGCGTCGTGACGCTCACGACGCTCGGCTACGGCGATGTGCTCCCGGCGTCACAACCGGCACAGATCGTGGTGATGCTCGAGGTCGTTCTCGGCTACGTGATGCTGGGCGGACTCCTGAGCATCTTCGCCACGAAGATGGGTCGGCGGGGTGAGTGATGGGTCTTCTTCGTAGGTCCCGGACCGGCACATCGCTCGACCAGGTCGCCGCCCTCCTGGACCAGTTCACGCTGCCTTCCTTCCCCCAGGTCGCGGCCGAGGCGCTTCAGCTCCTGGCCGACGCCGAGGTGGAGATGCGGGCCGTCGCGGCCGTGCTCGAACGCGACCCCGGGCTGTCGGTGCACTTCCTGCGCCTGGCCAACTCCGCCTCGCTGGGGTTGCGGAGTTCGGTCGACAGCCTCGACCGCGCGGTCGTGATGCTGGGGCGCAACCAGGTCGAGTCGATCCTCATCGGGCACTCGGTGGCCGGTGCGCTGACGAGTCGGTCGCCCGTGATCGAGGCGACACGGTTCTGGGGGACCGCCGCCCTGCGCGCCGTCCTTGCGTCGCAGGTCGCGCTCGTCGTCGACCCGAGCCGCCGGTCCGAACACTTCACGGCCGGTCTGCTCCAGGACATGGCCCTGCTCATCCTGGCCGAACAGGTGAAGGGCTACGACACCCTCCTCGCCGAATGGTACGCCGGCTCCGTCGTCGACTTCGTGGAGGCCGAGAACGAGCAGTTCGGATGGGATCACGCCACGGTCGGTGCGGTCATGTGTCGATCGTGGAACTTCCCGGAGAAGCTCGTCGTGGCCGTCGAGGCCCACCACGACGAGGATGACGACCGGTCGCCGTCGCAGCTCGTGTCGGGGTTCCACGAGGTCGACGACGAGATCGGTCCCGCGAGCTTCGCCGAGCGGTGTGCGGCCGCCGACGACCTCGCCGCCCGGGTCGATGAACTGCTCACCAACGCCCGTTCGCAGGTGGCCGAGGTGGCCGCGGTCTTCACCTGAGTGACCGGCGGCCTGTGGAAAAAGTCCCAGTTCTCTCTCATGTCGCCCGGCAACCCGTCGATGCTGTGGTCCTCACCAGAGGAGCACAGCATGAGCACTGCCACCCCGAGCATTCGACAAGAGCGCCTCTCGGAGCTCGTGACCCAGCTCACCGGCGCCCCCCTCGACCACTCCCGTTCGGCGCTCGCCGAGGCGATGGACCGCAACCTCCACGCCGGCGACAGCCTGTGGGACGTGGCCGATGCGCTGGTGTCGGTTCGAACCCTGACGCTCTGAGCGACCGCGTCGTTCGTCGGGTCAGAACCGGAGGTCGTCGCCGTCGCCGAGGGGCGGCAGATCGGGCAGCCGGGCCAGCTGGCGCTGACGGAGACCGGTGAAGAACTCCTCTTCGCCGGTGGGGCGACCCAGGAGGTAGCCCTGCCCGAGTTCGACGCCCATCACCTGGAGCATGCGCAGCTGTTCCGGCGTCTCGACGCCCTCGGCGATCAGTTCGAGGTCGAGCTCGTCGCTGAGGTCGACGAGGGCCTGCGTGATCGCCCGTGTGCCGCTGTCGACCTCGAGGTCACCGATGTAGGAGCCGTCGATCTTGATCATCGATGCGGGCATCAGGCGAAGCTGGTTGAGCGACGAGTAGCCGGTGCCGAAGTCGTCGAGTGCGATCGTCGCTCCCGAGCGCTTGATGGCACGGAGCATCTCGATCGCATCGCCGTCGGTGCCGACGAACACGGTCTCCGTGACCTCCAGGATCATCTGCGAGGGAGAGATCCCGTGGCGGTCGACGGCGTCGTGGAACTCGTCCACGAAGCCGCGGTGGGCGAGCTGTCGGCCGGAGATGTTGACCGAGACACGGAGATCCTCGCGGCCGATGGCTCGCGCCCGGGCGGCGATGCGGCACGCGCTGTCCAGGACCCATCGGCCGAGGGGAACGATGAGCCCGGACTGCTCGGCGATGGGGATGAACTGGTCGGTACCGGTGAGTCCATGGATCGGATGGAACCAACGGACGAGACACTCCGCACCGACGGTCTGGCCACTGCCCAGATCGCGAAGGGGCTGCAGGAAGAGACTGAATTCGTTGCTGTCGAGCGAATCGAGGATGCCGCGCTGCAACTCGAAGGTGCGGGTCATCGTCTCCCGGAGGCTGTCGTCGTAGGCGGCCCACTGGCCGCCTCCGGCGCGCTTCGCCTTGTACATGGCCAGGTCGGAGTTGGTCACCAGCTGTTCGGCGTCGATCCGGTCCCACGGCATCGCGAGCGCGATGCCCACGCTGCAGGTGTTCCTGGCGTCGGTTCCGTCGATCTCGAACGGAGCCTCGTTCACCTCG
>JAUIML010000215.1 GCA_030432715.1 Acidimicrobiia bacterium
GATCGAGACCTCGCCGTCGATCAGGTGCTCGCGGACCCGCTCGTCGATGCCCTCGTAGCGGCCGCACAGCAGGGAGAAGCCGCCGGAGTCGGCGAGCTCGCGGGCCATCGCCTGGTCGAAGGTGCGACCCGCGGGCGAGAGGTAGAGCAGTGGCCGCGGCGGGTCGACGGCCTCGACCACCCCGAAGAGCGGCTCGGGCATCATCACCATCCCGGCACCCCCGCCGAAGGGTGCGTCGTCGATGGTGGCGTGGACATCGGTCGTGGTGGCGCGGAGATCGTGGACCCTGATGTCGAGATGCCCGTCGCGGCGACCCCGCCCGATGACGGACTCACCGGCAGCCGCGTCGACCATCTCCGGGAAGATCGAGAAGACGTCGATCCGCAGGGTCATTCGTCGTCTCGACCGTCGCCGCGGGCGTCGTCGAGGGTGAACAGCCCATCGGGCACCTCGACGTCGATCCGCTCACCCGGCACGAGCGAAACCACGAACTGCACGGGCACCAGCGCCCCCGAGTCGAGCTCGAGGATGTCGCTGGCCGGGTTGTCGAGCACCTGGACGACCCGCCCTCGCTCGACGTCGCCGTCGACGACCATCGCCCCGACGAGTTCGTGGACCCACAATTCGTCGGGATCCTCGATCGGCTCGCCCAGCAGCACGGTGCCCCGGAGCGCTTCCGCCGCGTCGCGGTCGCGGCATTCGGCGAACGTCACGATGTAGCCCGACTTGTGCGGACGCGACGACATGACGGTGAGCACACCGTCGGCCGTGTGGAGCACCGAACCCGGGGCGACGCGCTCGGTGCGGTTGCTGGTGAGCAACACGTTGACGTCGCCGCGCACACCGTGTGGGCGGGTGATACGTCCGACCTCGAGCATCGGACGAAGGGGCGAACTCAGTCGACGAACTCGACGTCGATGCTGATGTCGTCCTCGTGGCCCGCGGCGCGCACGACGGTGCGGATGGCGCTGGCCACGCGGCCACGCTTGCCGATGACCCGGCCCATGTCGCCGTCGCCGACGGTGACGTCGAGGCGGTAGCCCCCGTCACGATCGGAGAGTTCGACATTCACGGCATCGGGGTTGTCGACGATCTGCTTCACGACGTATTCGCAGACAGCCTGGGCGGCTTCGCTCGACATCAGGAATCCTCGTTGCTCTCGCCGGCATCCGCCGGATCCGCGTCGGCGGCGTCCTCCGCAGGGGCTTCCTCGGCCGGGGCCGCGGCAGCTTCGGCGGCCTCGGCTTCCTTCTCGAGCTGCTTCTTGCTCTTCTTGGGTGCCGCAGTGGGCACGGCCGCGTCGACGGTCTCGCCGGTCGCCTCCGTCCAAGCACCCGAGATCTTCAGGAGCTTCTCGACCCGCTCGGTCGGCTGCGCACCGTGCTGGAGCCAGTGGACGGCCCGCTCGTTGTCGATCTTGATGACCGACGGGTCCTGCCGCGGCTCGTAGGTGCCGATGATCTCGATGAACCGCCCGTTGCGGGGCGAACGGGAGTCGGCGGCGACGACGCGGTAGGTGGGCTGCTTCTTCTTGCCCATCCGCATGAGGCGGAGCTTGACGGCCATGAGTGGTGTTCTTTCTGGAGAGACGGGAACGGCGCGGCGAATCGGGGCCGGGCAACCCGACAATTCAATCTGGGGACGGGTTTGTTCACAACCCGGCGAGCTCAGTTGAGTTTGGGGAAGTCGCCGTCGTCGAGACCCTGAAGGGCGTCCTCGAGGCCGGGAAGGCTCAACGGGGCCTTCGACACCTTGGCCGGACCCTTCTCGGTGACGCGCCCACCGCGCTTCTTCTTGCCCTTCTTGCCCTTGCCGCCCCGATTCTTCGGGTTCGCCTTCTTGGTGCCGAAGCCCGCGAACTGCTTCATCATCTTGCGCATCTGCCCGAACTGGTCGAGCAGGGCCTTCACCTCGTTGGGCTGAACGCCCGCGCCCACTGCGATGCGCTGGCGGCGCGACCCGTCGATGACGTCGGGGTCGATGCGTTCGGCCGGTGTCATCGAGTGGATGATCCCCTCGATGCGGGCGATCTGGCGATCGTCGATCTCGACGTCGCGGGCCTCCTTGGGCAGCCCGGGCATCATGCCCATCAGGTTGCCGAGCGGGCCCATCTTCTTGACCTGCTGCATCTGCTCGAGGAAGTCCTCGAGCGTGAAGGTGCCTTCGAGCAGACGGGCGGCCGCCTCTTCGGCCTCCTGGGCCTCGAACGCCTCCTCGGCCTTCTCGATGAGCGTTTCGACGTCGCCCATGCCCAGGATGCGGCTGGCCAGGCGATCGGGGTGGAACGTCTCGAAGTCGTCGAGCTTCTCGCCGGTGGACTGGAAGGCGATCGGCTTGCCGACGATCTCCTTGACCGACAACGCCGCGCCGCCACGGGCGTCGCCGTCGATCTTGGTGAGGATCACGCCGTCGAGCGCAAGGGTCTCGTTGAAGGCGCGGGCAACGGTGACGGCGTCCTGGCCGGTCATCGCGTCGACGACCAGGAACGTGTAGTCGGGATCGACGGCGGCGGAGATCTGGCCGACCTGGGCCATCATCTCCTCGTCGATGGCGAGGCGTCCCGCGGTGTCGACGATCACCACGTCGCGCCCGGTGCGAGTGGCTTCGGCGATCGCCTTGCTCGCGACCTCGACCGGATCGGTGGGTTCGGAGAAGACGGGCACCCCGACCTGGCCGGCGAGGGTCCGCAGCTGCTCCACGGCAGCCGGACGTTGGAGGTCGGCGCCCACGAGCAGCGGATTGCGGCCCTGCTTCTTGAACCACTGGGCGAGCTTGCCGGTGTTGGTGGTCTTGCCCGCACCCTGGAGACCGGCCATGAGCACCACGGTGGGCGGCTTGGAGGCGTAGGTGACCTTCATCGCCTCGCCGCCGAGGCTGGTGGTCAGCTCCTCGAGCACGATCTTGACGATCTGCTGGCCGGGATTGAGGGCCTTCGACAGCTCCTCTCCCACCGCCCGCTCACGAATACGGCCCGTCAGGCTCTTGGCGACGTCGAGGTTGACGTCGGCCTCGAGGAGCGCTCGGCGGATCTCGCGCAATGCCTCGTCGACGTCGTCGGCGGTGAGCTTCCCCCGACCGCGGAGGCCCTTGAAGATGTTGTCGAATCGATCGGTGAGCGTCTCGAACATGGTCGGATCACGATACCGGCGGGCCGACCTCGGGTGACGATCGGTCCGCCGGTAGCGTTTCGGCGATGAACCTCACCCCGCGCCAGATGCTGATCCTCGTCGTGCTCATCGTCGGCTTCGGGGTCGCGGCCTATGTCGTCAGTCGTGAGGATTCTGGTTCGGCGGAGTTCGACCAGGCGCTCTGGTGCGGGCAGGCGGGGCGGCTCGAGGGCGCCGGCGAGATCCTCCGGGGCACGGCCACCGATGCGACCGAGGAGCAGCTCGACGACCTGCGCACGGTCCTCTTCGACGTGGAGACGATCGCTCCCTTCGACCTCTGGCGCGACATCGCCGCGCTGGCCGACTTCACCCTCGTCGCCGGCCAGCAGCGCGCCGAAGCCGACTGGCCCACCAGCTACGCCGCCGCCCGCGAGAACAAGGACGAGGTGCTCGACACCGCGATCGACGAACTGGAACTCGAACTGGCCACCTGCGGCGTGCGTCTCGGCTGAACGGCGTCGTGGGTCAGATCACACGGTCGTTGCCGCCGTCGATCGGGATCTGGGCACCGGTCGTGACCCGGAAGTCGTCGGTGCAAAGGGCGACGACCGACCGAGCGACATCGGCCGAGCCGATGTCGGCGCCGAGCAGGTTGCGGCGACGGTACTCGTCGGCCGACATGCCGTACTTGGCGGCCCGCTCGGCGATCAGCTCCGGTGACCAGAGCCCGGTGTCGAAGACGGCGTCGGGGTGCACCGTGTTGACCCGGATACCGTCGGCCGCCCATTCGAGAGCCGCCACCCTGCTCAGTTGCTGGAGCGCGGCCTTCGAGGCCGAGTAGGCCGCGGCACCGGTGCCCGGGGCGGGCACGTTCTTCGACCCGACCACGACGACCCGCCCGCCGACGGGCGACAGCGCGAGGAGCGGGCCGATGCGGGCGAACAGCATCTGCACGCTGTCGACGTTGACCGCCATCACCCGCCGCCACTCGTCGGAAGCGAGCTTGGTGATCGGTGTCGACGGTCCGAACACGCCGGCGGCGACGACCGCGATGTCGAGCCCCCCGAACCGTTCGACGCCCTTCTGCAAGGCGTCGGCCACCGCGTCCGCATCGGTGACGTCGGCGACGATCCCGGCCCAGTCGTCGGACTCGGGCTCGCGCACCGACTCGTCGAGATCGACGGCGATCACCGCGGCACCGCGCCGCGTGAGCTCCTGCGCACAGGCCCGACCGATGCCCGACGCGGCACCCGTCACCATCGCAACGGTTCCGGCGAGTTCGGGGCGGGGACCGGCGAGCTTCAGCTTCGCCTGCTCGAGATCCCAGTACTCCATGTTGAAAAGGTCACTGGCCGGGAGGGCGACATAGCCGCCGAGATGGTCCTCGGCCCGCTCCAGCACCGGCATGGTGTGGCCGAAGATGTCGGCGCAGATGCGTGCGTCCTTGGCCGTGAACCCGGCCGCGAGCATGCCGACGTCGGGATCGACCACGATTCTCGGCGCCGGGTCGATGGGAGCCCGCTCGGTGCGGAGCCGGTGCTCGTTCTCGGCGACGTACGATTCGTACGAGGACCGATAGGCCTCGACCGCCCCGTCGGCCACGCCGATCATGGGGACGCGCTTGGTGCGGATCACATGGTCGGGGGTCAGCGGGCCCCGGGAGGCGAGCGACTCGAGGTCGGGCCGACGCACGAACCGAGCGACCTCGGCGGTCGCATGGCGCCGGACGACCAGCGGCGCGCCGGCCACCATCGACATCTCGCGACGGAGGCGGGCGAGATCCTCTGCCAACACGTCGGGCAACGACGACGGTTCGGCTTCGGCCATCGGCGCATGTCGCGCCAACCAGTCCTCGGCCCGGCGGATGAGGTCGACGTGTCGGCGATAGGCCGTTGCGGAGTCGTCACCGAAGGTGAACAGACCGTGGTTGAGCAGCACCATCCCGGTGGTCGCCTCGTGGGCCTGGTCGGGCCAGCGCTCACGTACCTCCCGAGCCAGATCGAATCCGGGCATGACGTAGGGAACGATCACGACGTCGTCGCCGAACACCTCCGCGACGACATCGGCGCCGTTCCCCAGATTCGTCAGGGTCACGATCACGTCGGCGTGGGAGTGCTGGACCGCCCGGTGGGGAAGGAACGCGTGGAGCAGGCTCTCGACCGACGGATTCGGCGCGGAGACGTCGAGCTTCGCCGCGGCGAGTTCGGCCATCATCTCCGGATCACTCAGCGAATCGAGGGCCAGGAGGTCCTCGAGCCGGTCGAGTCGGAGCGGGGCGAACCCGGCCGCCTCGATCGTCGCCATGTCCCAACCCGACCCCTTGACGTGGAGCGTGTCGACCATCTCGCCGGTCACGTCTCGACGGGGGTGCTTCACCGAGGAGTTGCCGCCACCGTGCAGTACGAGACCGGCATCGGAGCCGATGAGGCGGCTGCAGTAGACACACTCGCCGACGGGACCGTGAGGTTCGAAGCTCGCGGCAGCGGCGTCGTCCCAGAGATCCTCCATGGTCATCGTGCCGACCCCAGAGGGGCGAGGAAGTCGTCGATTCCGTCGATCGGGTCCCGGTCGACCAGCCAGCGCCGTGCGATCGAGTGGACGGTTCGCTCGGCCACGGTGCGGGCTTCGCCGTCGGCGATCGTCTCCAGATCGGGGACCGAGACGATGCCCATGAGCCGTCGGAGCATCTCGCAGCCGGCGTGGCCCGCGCTGTCGCGCAGGACGGACAGGAGATAGCGGCGTCGGTACTCGGCGAAGGCCTCGTCGCCGCCGCCGAACGCCCAGTATCCGGCGGGAGCCAGATCGCCCGTGTTGCCCTCCGACCACCGGCGATCGAACTCGACGGCATAACCGGTCCACACGTCGCGGAGGATCTCGGCGACATGGGCCCGGTTGGCTTCGGCATCGCCGGCGTGGGCGGGCTGGGCCGCCCAGTTGATGGCGAGGTTGGCGAACAGCGTGCCGAGGTCGTATCCGATCGGCCCGAAGAACGCGAACTCCGGATCGATCACCTTGGTGTCGGTCTCCGTCACCATGATGCTGCCGGTGTGCATGTCGCCGTGCAGCAGCGCCTGGGCGCGGGTCATGTAGGTCTCCTTGACCTCGGCGATCGCCGTCTTCAGCTCCCAGTCAGCCCGGACCTCTCGGACCAGAGCATCGATGCCCGGATGCCACTCGTTCTCGTCCGACTCCATGTAGGGGTTCGTGTAGACGAAGTCCTCCTGGATGTTGCACAGGGCGGGGTTGATGAACCGCCGTTGGAGCTCCTTCTTCGCGATGCCGTCCATGGCCATGTCGGAGGTCGTGAAGTGCAGGGTCGCGAGGAACGACGAGATGTGGCGAGCGAAGTCGGGGAACCGTCGACCCTCGAGCAGCGGCGTTCGCATCACCTCGTGGTGCTCGAGGTACTCCATCACCACCAGCGACATGGCCTCATCGGCATGGTGAACCGTCGGAACCCGGTCGGGAGCGATCTCGTTCTGGAGCCG
>JAUIML010000216.1 GCA_030432715.1 Acidimicrobiia bacterium
TTCAGCCAGGCCGATCCGAACCCCGATCAGGCCGACCTCGACACATTGCAGACGGACCTGAGCGGACTGCTCACTCCTCGCTGACGGGATCGGATTCCTCGATCAGCTCGGGGCCGTTGTTGCGCACGTTGTTGACCTCGGTCGACACCGGGTGGATCCGGATCAGCTCGGCGGGCGCCGGCACCAGGAGGCCCTGGAGCGCGTCGAGGTCGTGGTTGTCGCGGTCGAGCCAGGTGTCCCACGTATCAGGCGGCAGCATCACCGGCATCCGATCGTGGACCTCGGCAACCTTCTCGTTGGGGTCGCCGGTGATGATCGTGCAGCTGAAGAGCTCGAGCGGCTCACCGTCGTCGTCGGTGTGGTTCTTGTCCTTCCAGACCTCCCAGAGGCCGGCGAACGCGAACGGCTCGCCATCGGTCCGGCTCATGTACATGGGCTGCTTCTTCTTCTGGCCCTCGATCTTCTTCCACTCGTAGAAGCCGTCGGCCGGGATGATGCAGCGACGGTTGGCGAAGGGCCGCTTGTAGGAGTTCTTCTCGGCCAGGGTCTCGGCCCGGGCGTTGATCATGCGGCTGCCGATCTTGGGGTCCTTGGCCCAGAACGGCACGAGACCCCAGTGGAAGGTGTCGAGCCGACGCACACCACCGTGTTCGTAGACCGTGTAGACGCCCTGCGTGGGGGCCACGTTGTAGTTCGCCTCGGCTCCCTCGACGAGCTGCTCCGGCAACTCGGCCCCGAAGTACTTCGCCAGCTGGTCGGGCGGTGTCGTCGTGGCAAAGCGTCCGCACATCAGCCGGCTCCCGGCAGGTCACCCGTGATGGTGCAGGTGCCGACCCGGCCACCGCCGAGGTCGAACTCGATCTCGGCGCCGATCTCCCCTCCGAACCGGGGCACGTCGACGGGTTCGTCGCCGCCGACCTCGATCGTGCCTCTCAGGGTCAACACCTCGTAGTCGGGATCGTCGCCGATGACCTGGAGGCGTACGGCCTCGGCGAACCCGCTGCCTCCCTCGGGGAGCTGGACTTCACCCGACGGGATGCGAAGGTCGAGCAACACCGCGGTCGGCCCGAGGCAGCCGACCGTGGCGGGTCGCCCGACCGGCTGGGTGCAGGGCCCGGTGGTCACCGTGTCGAGGGGCCGGAGATCGACCGTGACCACGCTGGCCCGCAGACACGCGGTGTCGGTGAAACCCTCGGGCCCGACGAAGACGACGTGGCCCGATCCTGCGTACTGGAACAGGGACGCCCGGACCTCGCCGGGCGTGAAGGGGAAGTCGACCAGCGGTGCCACCGTGATGCGATCGGCCTCCGAGCCCTCCCCGGCGGCAACGGCGACCGGGTCGACCAGGCCGGTCGTCAGCACTTCGTTCGCCACCGGCGGTCCGCCGGTTTGCGCCGCGACGGCTGGCGGCTCGTCGTCGCCTTCGAACCGGAACGCACCGGACGTGCGGCCCTCCTCGACGAGGAACTGGTTCCAGAGCACGACACCGCCGATCACGACCACGACCGTCGCCGCGGCGCCGACCAGCAGGTTGATGATCCGCTGCTTGCGGCCCTTCTGGAGCGCGTCGCTCACCTGACGCTCGTCGAGTTGCTCCTGTAGCGTCAGCGGCCCGAAGGCCTCGGAGCTCGCACCCCCGGCGATGAGATCGCGCCACGCCTCGACACGCGGCTCGGGCATGCGGGCCAGATAGGTCTCGAACGACGCCGCGACCTCCTCACTGAACAGCAGCATCAGACCGTTGGCCCGCGCGTGCTCGACCGGATCGTCGAGGTACTCGGGCATCGTGCGCTCGCCGGCCACCGCCACCAGGAAGCCATGGGCCTGCTCATCGGCTTCGTCGAAGCTCCAGGTGGGCCCGGGGGGAGCCAGGGGCGGCACGTTGGGCTCGCCGCCCGCGCGCAAGAAGCCCGAGGTCACCTTGAACGAGTCAGGCCGGATCTCGAGCTTGCTGTCCTCCGAGGGGAGGGTCACGGGTTCGTCGGGAGCACGCTCGGCGTCCCAGGAGTCTTGGTCGATGGCCAGAGGCTAGGCCCCGCACGGGCAGGGAGGGTGGCGGCCCCGCGGGAGCTGACAGACTGCGGACGTGACCCGTCCTCGCCTCGTCCTCGCCTCGTCATCACCCCGCCGCCGCGAGATCCTCGGGCGCCTCACGGATGCGTTCGTCGTGCGGCCCGCGGACATCGACGAGACACCGCGTCCGTTCGAGGATCCGACCGCCTACGTCGTGCGTCTCGCCGAGGAGAAGGCCCGCGCCGTCGCCGAGCACGGCGCCGTGGTCATCGGCGCCGACACGTCGGTCGTGCTCGACGGTGAGATCCTCGGCAAGCCGCGCGATCGCGCCGACGCGGCTGCGACCCTGCGCCGACTCGGCGGGCGCGGGCACACCGTGGTCACCGGTGTCGCCGTCGCGGTCATGGACGACAGCGGCGCCGTCCGCGTGACCTCGGGCCACGAGCAGTCGACCGTCGAGATCGACCCGCTGTCCGACGAGATGATCGAGTGGTACGTCGCCACCGGCGAGGCCGACGACAAGGCCGGCAGCTACGGCCTCCAGGGGGCGGGCGGACTCTTCGCCGACCGGGTCGACGGCAGTGTGTCCAACGTGATCGGCCTCCCGATGGGATGCCTCCACAGGCTGTGTCGGGACGCGGGGGTCGACCTCCTCTCCCGACCGGGTGCGTCGTGAGAGAGCAACCGACCCTCGTCGAGCGCCTCATCGACGAGGTGCGGTCCCACCTGCTCACGCCGCCGACCGGCGACGACCGCGTCGTCCGCTTCGGCAACCCCGAGGAAATCGCCGCCGCGTTCGCCGAGACGGTCTCGCTGGAGTTCCGTGACGACGAGCCGGCCCACGAACCCGGCCGCGTGGTCGACGCCGCCCGCCAGGTGATCGACTGGTCGGTGGCCACCACCCATCCGAGGTTCGTGAATCAGAACTTCGCCGGAGCCGACCCCATCGGGGTGGTCGGCGACTGGCTCGGCGCCGCGCTCAACACCACCGGTGCCACCTACGAGGTCGCACCGGTGTTCACGCTCATGGAGCACGCCGTGCTCGACAAGCTGGCCCGGCTGGCCGGCTTTCCGACCACGAGTGACGTGCACCATCCACCGCCGGGCATGTTCTGCCCCGGGGGATCGGTCGGCCTGCTGTTCGCGTTGCAGCTGGCGAGGCATCGCCTCGACCCCGACGTGACGCGCCGCGGTGCCGATGGCACCCGGTACGCGGTCTTCGTGTCCGAGGCCGGCCACTACTCGACCCGAAAGTCCGCCGCGCTGCTGGGCCTCGGCACCGACGCCGTCGTCCCGGTCGCCGTCGACCGCGACGGCGCCATGCGGCCCGAAGCCCTCGGCCCCGCGATCGACTCGACCGTCGCCGCCGGACGCGTGCCGCTGGCCGTCGTCGCGACCGCGGGCACCACGGTCACGGCCGCGTTCGACCCGCTCCCCTCGATCGCCGACGAGTGCACGGCTCGCGGACTGTGGCTCCATGTCGACGGCGCCTACGGCGGGTCGGCCCTGTTCTCCGCCGGTCAGCGGGAGCGGCTCGACGGCCTGGAACGGGCCGACTCCCTCGTCTGGGACCTCCACAAGATGATGGGCATGACCCAGCAGTGCTCGGTGCTGCTCGTGCGCGAGCCCGAGCAACTCGACGCATGCTTCGCCGCTCGGGCCGACTATCTGTTCCAGCCCGACAAGCGCAATGGCGAGCTCGACGCCGGCGATCGCACCTTCCAGTGCGGCCGACGGACCGACGTCGTCAAGCTGTGGCTCGCATGGAAGGCCCACGGCGATGCCGGGATGACGGCCCGTGTGGACCACGCCGTCGCCCTCGCCGATCACGTCCGCAACCGGGTGGAAGCATCCGACGGGCGCTTCGCCTTCGTCGTGCGAGGTGACTTCACCAACACGTGCGTCCTCTGGGTTCCGCCGGAGCTGCGCCCCCTTCGCGTCGAGGCCCTGGACGACTCACAGCGGGCCCGGCTCCACGCCCTGGCGCCGGCGGTGAAGGCACGGATGCAGGACGACGGCACGGCGATGGTCGGCTATCAGCCGGTCGACGGCCTGAACTGCTTCCGGCTGCTCTTCATGAATCCGGCGGTCACGACCACCGATGCCGACACGCTGCTCTCCCTCATCGACCGGTACGCGACGGAGCAGTGGAGTTCGTAGCCTGAAGGGATGTCCGTCCCGACCGCCGCCCACGCACAGGCACCGGCCCGTCCCGGGGAGTTCCCGGCGGTGGCGATCGGCGACCTCGAGGTCTGGCCCCCGGTCGTGCTGGCCCCGATGGCCGGCGTCACCAACGCCCCGTTTCGCACCCTGTGCCGCCGATACGGCGCCGGGCTCTACGTCAACCAGATGATCACGGCCCGGGCGATCGTCGAAGGGCACCGCAAGAGTCTCGAACTCGCCGCCTTCGCTCCCGACGAGAGCCCCCGCAGCATCCAGCTCTACGGCACCGAGCCGTACTCGATCGGCGAGGCCACCCGCCGGCTCGTCAGCGGCGAGACCCACGACGGGCGCCGGGTCGACCACATCGACATGAACTTCGGGTGCCCGATGAAGAAGGTCACCCGGCACGGCGGTGGGGCGGCCCTCCCGTGGAAGCGTGAGCTGTACCGGTCGATCGTGCGGGCGGCGGTCGCCGCGGCGGGCGACGTGCCCGTCACGGTCAAGTTCCGGGTGGGGATCGACGACGACGCCATCACCTTCCTCGACGCAGGACGGATCGCGGAGGACGAGGGTTGCCGGGCGGTCGCGCTCCATGCCCGCACCGCCAACCAGCTCTACAGCGGCACGGCCGACTGGCGCCGCATCGCCGAACTGAAGGCCGCCGTCACCAGCATCCCCGTGCTGGGCAACGGCGACATCTGGGAGGCCGACGACGCCCTGCGCATGCTGCGCGAAACGGGTGCCGACGGCGTCGTCGTCGGCCGCGGCTGCCTGGGGCGCCCGTGGATCTTCCGTGACCTGGCCGAGGTGTTCGACGGCCGTCCCGTGCCGCCCCGTCCCGACCTGGGCGAGGTTCTCGACGGCATGGTCGACCACGCCGAGCTCCTGTGCGAGTGGATGGGCGAAGCCCACGGCATCCGCGACTTCCGCAAGCACACCGGCTGGTACCTCAAGGGGTTCCCCACGGGCAACGAGATCCGTCGACGCCTCAACAAGGTCTCCTCGCTCGACGAGATGCGCGAGCTGGTCGGCGGCCTCGACCGCACACTCCCGTTCCCCGAGGGCGGGATGCGTATGGTCCGTGGCCACCACGGGTCACCGAAGGACGTGCACCTCCCGGAGGGCTGGCTCGACGACCGCGACGGCGAGGTGGCGCTGCCCCGCGGAGCCGACCAGCTGGTCAGCGGCGGCTAGGGGCGACGCTTCGCGTCGCCGGGCGCTCAGAAGTCGATCCCCTTCTTGGCCGCGATGCCGGCGTCGTAGGCGTGCTTGGTCTTGACCATCTCCGTGACCGTGTCGGCCATCTCGATCATCCACTCGGGAGCGTCGCGCCCGGTCAGGACGAGCGAGACATGGGCCGGTCGGTTGCGAAAGGTCGCCTCGACTTCTGCAGCGTCGATCCAACCCCAGTTCAACGGGTAGGTGATCTCGTCGAACACGACCAGCCGGTGCGCCCCCGCCTCGACGATGGCCTTGCCGTGACGCCACGCGGCCTGCGCCTCGGCCTGGTCCTTGGTCAGGTCGTCGCTGTCCCACGTGAAGCCGTCGCCGAGCGACCAGAAGTCGATCCCGAGCCGTTCGGCCATCATCTGCTCGCCCGTCACCCAGTCGTCGGACTTGAGGAACTGCACGACCGCCACCGGCCAGTCGCGGGCCCGGGCCCGAAGGGCGACGCCGAACGCCGCCGACGACTTGCCCTTCCCGTCGCCGGTGTTGACCAGGACGAGGCTCTTCGCGACCGACAGCCCGTCGGGACGGGGGTCCTCGGTGAGTGGTTCTTCGACGTTGCTCATGGACACTCCTGGGATCGGGCCGGCACTACGAGCAGACGGCGTCGAACCGGGCGGTGGCCTCGGCAACGATCCGGCTGATGAGCTCATCGCACGTGGGCAGGTCTTCGACCACACCGACGCACTGGCCGGTGGGGAGGATGCCGACCTCGAGCTTGCCCTCGACCATCGAGGCCCGGGTGAGCATGGCGGCATTGGCAGCCATGGCGACCTGGGCCCATGTCAGGTCCTGGTTCTTCTTCATGCCGATCCCCTCCTTGAGGAGGTCGGCGACGGATGTGCCGGTGAGCTTGCGGAACTTGAGTGCGTTGAGCCCCGCCCTCGGTAGCTGAAGGAGGCCGGTGCGCTCGAGGTTGTCGATCACCTCGGTGCGAATGACGCGCTGCGGGGCGCCGTCGATGGCTTTCGAGACCACGGTTCCGGTGACCGGCGTGTCGAGATAGACGGCCTTCACCTCGTCGGGCACCGGACTGTCGGCCGTGAGGAGGAACCGCGTGCCCATGGCGATGCCGGCCGCGCCCCACGCCATGGCCGCGATGAGCCCGCGCCCGTCGCGGAACCCGCCTGCGGCGATCACAGGGATGTCG
>JAUIML010000217.1 GCA_030432715.1 Acidimicrobiia bacterium
CTGGTGCTCCTCGTGGTGAACCTCGGGGCGTTCGGCGTGGTCTGGGTGGCCAAGTATCTGGTGCTCGAGCGCCTCATGTGGGGCGCCGGCCGCGGCGAACTCGAAGTCGAAGTGGTGTGATGGACCCCGACCTCCTGGCCTTCGCCGAGGGCGCCCGAGGGTTCATGCCGCCCGACGAGGGTCTCGCCCTCCACGAGGCCGCCCTCGCCGTCGAGGTCGACGGTCCCTATCTCGAGGTGGGGAGCTATTGCGGCAAGTCCGGCGTCTACATCGGCGCCGCCGCTCGGGCGCGGGGCCGGGTGCTCTTCGCTCTCGATCACCATCGCGGGTCGGAAGAGAACCAGCCCGGGTGGGAGTGGCACGAGCCGGACCTGGTCGACCCCGAGGTCGGCAAGATGGACACCCTGCCGATCTTCCGGCGCACCATCCACGATGCGGGCCTCGAGGGAACCGTCGTCGCGCTGGTCGGCGACTCGCCCACCGTGGGATCGGTGTGGGCCACTCCGCTGGCCCTGCTGTTCATCGACGGGGGGCACGGCCACGACCCCCCCCATCGCGACTATGAGCTCTGGGTGCCGCATGTGAGGCTCGGCGGCCGCCTGCTCATCCACGATGTCTTCCCGAATCCCGACGACGGTGGTCGGCCCCCGTACGAGATCTACTGCCGGGCCATGGAGTCGGGTGCCTTCCGAGAGCTGGCCGCGGTCGGTTCCCTGCGGGTCCTCGAACGCATCGGCGAGGGCATCTAGGTCGCGACCTCGGGCGAGGTCATTCCTGCGATCAGCATCTCGGTGAACTGCTCGGCGACCGCACCGATCGCCGGCATGGGACCCTGCCCGTGGCGGGCCCCGATTTCCTGCATGTTGGGGTAGAGCTCGACGAGGCCCTGGAGGGTCGCCCACCCCAGGCTCGTCGCCAGACCGACGTCGAAGTGGCCGCCCTCGTGCTCGGCGATCGCCGCGACGGCCTCGAAGAAGGCGCCGTGCGCGGCATCGGAGGCCGCGAGGTATGCGGGGTCCTCCTCGTGTACGAGGTCGTGTCGGAACGCCACCGCGCAGTGGCCGGGATTGGAGATGGAGACTTCGACGTAGGCCCGGCCCATCGCCTTGAGACGGGCGCGTGGATCGTCGATCCCCTCGGCCGCGGCGGTCACCGCACGGTGCATGTGCTCGAGCGCTTCGATGGCGACCGAGGTGAGAAGGCCGGTCGCATCGCCGAAGTGGTGGGCCGGTGCGGCGTGGGACACCCCGGCCCGCCGCGCCACTTCCCGGAGCGAGAACCCCGCGGCGCCGCGGTCGGCGACGACGTCGGCGGCGGCGCGCCGCAGGGCATTGGGAAGATCGCCGTGGTGGTAGCGGTCGTCGTCGGCCGGGTTCATGGGCCCAGTGTGCCATGGGCCACACCATCTTGACACTGACAAGCAGAGATCTTTACGGTGTCAACATGCACTCCGAACCCGTTCCCTCCGGCCCCGTCGTCAGCGATGCCGTCCACCGTCGGCGCTGGCTGATCCTTGCCGTCGTCGCCCTCTCGGTGTTCGTCACCGTGCTCGACGGGACGATCGTCAACGTCGCCCTTCCCTCACTCAGCCGTGACCTCGGCGCCTCGACTCGTGAACTCCAGTGGATCGTCGACGCCTACCTCCTCGTGTTCACCGGCCTCCTCCTCGCCGCCGGCGGGCTGGGCGACCGCTTCGGCCGGCGCCGCTCGCTCGTGGTCGGCCTCGTCGTCTTCGCGGCCACGTCGGCCTACGCCGGTTCGGCCGGCACCGCCGGCGAGTTGATCTTCGGCCGGGCCCTCATGGGTATCGGCGCCGCCTTCATCTTCCCGGCGACGCTCGCGATCATCGCCAACGTGTTCGCCGACCCGAAGGAACGGGCCGCAGCCATCGGCATCTGGAGTGCCACGAGCGGCGTGGCCGTCGCTGCCGGGCCGATCGTGGGCGGTTGGCTGCTCGAGTCCTACTGGTGGGGTTCGGTCTTCTTCATCAACCTGCCGGTCGCCGCCCTGGCCATCGCGGGCGCGGTGCTGTTCATCCCCGAGTCGCGGGACGAGCACACCCCTGCCCTCGACGTCGGTGGTCTCCTCATCTCCATCGGTGCCATCGGTGCGCTGGTCTTCACGATCATCGAGGCGCCCGAGTGGGGCTGGGGCAGCGTCGCCACGCTCGCGGGCTTCGTGCTCTCGGCGGTGCTCATCACCGGGTTCGTCGCGTGGGAGCTCCGGGTCGACAACCCGATGCTGCCGGTGCGGATCTTCCGCAACCTGCGTTTCTCGGCAGCCAGTGTCTCGGTCACGTCGGCCTTCTTCGCCCTCTTCGGGTTCATCTTCCTGATCACCCAGTACTTCCAGCTGGTGCGGGGCTACGGACCGCTCGAGGCCGGACTCCGGACGATCCCGGTGGCCGTGGCCATCGCTGTCGCCTCGGTGACCTCACCCCGCTTCGCCGAACGGTTCGGCACCACCCGCGTCGTGTCGCTCGGGCTGGCGATGATGGGCATCGGCTTCGTGTGGGTCTCGACCGCATCCGTGGCCACGCCCTACCTCGAGATCGTCGGCCAGATGTTCTTCCTCGGCACCGGTCTCGGCTTCACCACGGCGCCGGCGACCGAGTCGATCATGGGGTCACTGTCGGCCGACAAGGCCGGCATCGGCTCGGCCGTCAACGACACGACCCGCGAGCTCGGCGGCACCCTCGGGGTGGCCATCATCGGTTCGGTCTTCAGCTCGATCTACATCAACGCCCTCGGCGACAGCGAGGTGATCGAGGCGCTCCCGGCCGCGGCCCGAGAGGCGACCGAGGAGTCGGTGGCGGCCGCCCAGTTCGTGGCCCCGCAGCTCGGTGAGGCGGCCCCCGCGTACCTCGGCGCGGTCAACGACGCCTTCCTGTCGGGCCTCTCCGTCGCCTGCCTCGTCGCCGCCGGCGTCGCGTTCGCGGGCAGCGTGTTCGCCGCCCGTTTCCTGCCGGCGCGGGCGGTCGGCACGTCCGTCGGCGTGGAGCCGTCCGAGTCGGTGCTGGTCTCCTAGGCGGAGTTCAGTCGCGGGCGCGCTCGTCGAGGGTCGTGTCGGCGGACTGTTCGGCCGGGTCGACGTCGATGATGGCCGGAAGGAACGAGTGGTCGGAGAACAGGCGGGCGGCCGGGCTCGTGCCGTCGATCGCCTCGGCCGTGAGCAGGACGGCTGCCGACGAGTAGGTCGACCGCTCCTCGGGCGGGAAGAGGGTGCCGTCGGGGTGGACGATGCCGGTGATGTAGCGGCCGTCGTCCTCGCGGGTGGCCTGGGCGGCGGTGAACAGCCGCATCGCGATGTCGTGTTCGCCGACGCCCATGTGGGCCAGGGCGCATTCGCAGGTCTCGGCGGTGGTGACCCACGGACGGTCGCTCACGCATCGGATGCCCTTGTCGTCGAGCATGAAGGTGTCGAAACGGTCGGCGAGATGGGCCCGACCGGCCTCGCCGGTGATCACGCCGGCGAGGACCGGGTAGTACCAGTCCATCGCCCAACGGTGTTTCGGCGAGAACGCCTCGTCGCGTTCGTGACGGATGGCGTGGGCGAGGAGTCCGAGCGAGAGCTCCCAGTCGGGGCGCTCGTGGTGGAGCTCCTCGGCGATGGCCACGGCGCAGCGGAGGCTGTGGGCGATCGACGACGAACCGGTCAGGAGGGCGAACGACCACGGGGTGCCATCGGGGTGACGGGCCCAGAGGATCTCGCCCCGAGGCTGCTGCAGGTCGAGCACGAAGTCGATTGCGGGCTCGACGACCTTCCACATCTCCTCGAGATAGCCGAGGTCGCGGAAGTGGAGATAGTGATGCCAGACGCCGGCGGCGATGTAGGCGATCACGTTGGCGTCGAGCTTGTCCTGCTCGACCTCGTGTTCGAGGTAGTACTGGTGCCACGACCCGTCGGGCCGCTGGATGTCGACCAGCCACTGGTAGGCGGCCTCGGCTTCCGCGCGACGATCGCCGATCACCAGGGCCATGGCGGCCTCGATGTGGTTCCACGGATCGGCGTGGCCGCCGGGGAACCAGGGGATCATCCCCGAATCGAGCTGCCAGGAGGCGATGTGGTCGGCGGTGTCGCGCACCTGCTGGGCGGAGAGCACACCGGGAATGTCAGGCGGCATTCGCATCCTCCAGCGAGCGCTTCGAACGGAGTGGAGACTTGGTCGCGTAGACCACGAGGCTCTTGCCGAGCACCGGGTTGAGGACCTTCTCCGCCGTGCGAGTCAACCACGGCTGTTTCACGATGTCCCACTCGAGGAGCTTGTGGTAGGTCTTCACCGACCAGTTGTCGTCGATCTCGTTGTTGACGCCGACCGCGCACCGGATCCACCAGTAGGGCGAGTGCAGGGCGTGGGCGCGATGCGACTCGACGGGATCGAGGCCGGCGCCGCGGAGCTTCTCGCGGACCTCGTCCTCGGTGTAGATGCGCACGTGGCCGCCCTCGGCCTTGGGCGCGTAGTACTCGTCGCTGAGCTTCCAGCAGACCTTCTCGGGGAAGGTCGCGGGCACCGTCACCGCGATCGTGCCGCCGGGCTTGAGGATGCGCATGAACTCGTCGTAGGCCGCCTGGTCGTCGGGCACGTGCTCGAGGACCTCCGAGGCGATGATCTTGTCGAACGTCTCGTCGGGATACGGGAGTCGGGTGCCGTCGCCCTGCACCTGGGCGCGCATGAGCGAGCCGTCGAAGAGGCCGTCGTCGACCAGGATGGGGGCCGTGTTGCGGATCGCCTCGAGTTCGGGCAACGCCATGTCGCAGCTGACCACGTCGGCCCCCCGCACGAGCGCCTCGTAGGTGTGGCGGCCGAAGCCACACCCGAGATCGAGGAGCAGGTCGCCGGCGTGCAGGTCGAACTTGTCGTAGTCGACGGTCAGCATCAGTTGCCTCCGCGGGCTTCGTGTTCGTCGAGGACGGCCCAGTACTGATCGAGCGTCTTCAGTGCCGTGTGACGCCAGGACCACTGGTCGATCACGCGCTGCCGGCCCCGGGCGCCGACCTTCGCCCGCAGCTCCGGATCGTCGAGGGCCCGGGCGATCGTGGCCGCCAGGGCTTCGCTGTCGCCGGGCACGGTCGAGAAGCAGGTCTCTCCGTCCTTGCCCGTCACCTCGGGCAGGGCGCCGCCGGTGGTGGCCACGAGTGGTACACCACATGACATCGCCTCGATCGCCGGGAGCGAGAAGCCCTCGTAGAGCGACGGCACGACGGCGAGCTCGGCCTCGCTGTAGAGCTCGACGATGCGCTGGTCGGGCACGCCCGACACGAACTCGACACAGTCGTCGAGGCCCAGTTGGGTCATCACGGTGCTCGCGTGGCTGTCGGGCCGGCGCTTGCCGATGATCGTGAGCTCGATGTGGCGTTCGGTGCGGAGTTTGGCCACCGCCTCGAGCAGGAACTTGAGGCCCTTCATGGCGACGTCGGCCGACGCAGTGGTGACGAGGTGACCGGGTCGGCGCTCGACACTCGGGACGGGAAGGAAGAGTTCGGGATCCACACCGACGGGGACCACGTGGATCTTGTCGGCATCGACCCCGTGGTCGGCGGCGATGTCGCCCTTCGACGACTCGGACACCGACATCACCCGGGTCATGCGCTGGGCCACCTGGCTCTGCATCCTGGTGAACGAGTACCAGCGGCGCTTGCCGAACTTCTCCCATGGGGTACGGGCGTGCTCGAGTTCGAGTTTGCGATCGACGGTGATCGGATGGTGGATGGTCTCGAGGATCGGCCATCCCTCCTGCTGGAGCTTGAGCAGGCCCCAGCCGAGCGTCTGGTTGTCGTGGATGAGGTCGAACTCGTCGCGCCGGTGGCGAAGGTGGCGCCACGCCCGGAGGCTGAACGCCATCGGCTCGGAGAAGTTGCCGGTGCTGAACGACGCGTGTTCGGCGACGTCGGTCCAGTCCTTCCACTCCCAGATGCGGGGCTTGCGCATCGGGTGGGGATCGCTCCAGATGTCGAGGCTCGGCAGTTCGACGAGGGGGACCCGGTCGTCGAGAATCGGGTACGGCGGGCCTCCGAGCACTTCCACGTGGTGGCCGAGGTCGACGAGCGCCTTGCTGAGATGGCGCACATACACGCCTTGGCCCCCGACGTGCGGCTTGCCGCGGTAGGTGAGCAGCGCGATACGAAGGGCGCGATCTCGGTCGACGGGCATGAGTCACCAGGCTTCCGCGGGTGTTGACGGGACGTCAAATGATGCCGTGGATCCGCGCATTTCGATACTCGGGGTGACGTCGGACACGTCGGAGGGCGGCTAGAACGGACCGGTGCGAGCGCTGGTGCAACGGGTCAGCCGGGCCAAGGTGACGGTCGACCAGGCCGGCCCCGCGCCCGAGATCACGGGCGAGATCGGCCCCGGACTGCTGGCCCTGGTCGGCGTCACCCACGACGACACCCCGGCGCACGCGGCCAAACTCGCCCGCAAGATATGGAATCTCCGGGTGTTCGACGACGACGACGGGGTGATGAACCGTTCGGTGGCCGACGGCACCGGCGAGGTGCTCGTCGTGAGCCAGTTCACGCTCTACGGCGA
>JAUIML010000218.1 GCA_030432715.1 Acidimicrobiia bacterium
CGTCGACACCGATTTCGAAGAGGAGTCGATCCAACGCGGCTACCGGTTCGTGACCGCCGGGACGGTCACCGGCGAGTTCCGCGTCGATCGCACCAACGGTATGGACCTGGAGGGCAGGCTCGACATCGTCTTCGACCTGATCGACGACGCAGGCGAGTCGGCCCGCCACCAGTGGTGGGAGGCCACCCCGGCACCGGCGCCACCGGACCCCGCCGGGTGGCGGGTCGCGTCGGACGGGGTCGCCCGGTTCAGCGAAGTGATCGCCGAGCCCACCGACGATCCCGACGCGTTCCGGACCCGATTCGGGTACGGCGGCGCCGCCTGGGACGGACGCCTCGAGATCGAACGGTTCTGGACGCAGGCCACCCGCACGGTGCAGCCCACGACGGTGCGGGCCACGCTCGACGTCGAGAGCCGGTTCGCGCCCGACGGGCAGTGGTTGTCGCTGGACCTGGCCGAGTGGGAGGCCGACGGACCCCCGTTCGGGACCGCGTCCGACGATGACGGTCCGCACGCCCTCGACGCTCCCCCGTTCGCCCTCATCGTCACAGCCGACGGCCGGATCGGCGATGCCTACCCCATTTCGTCCGACGAGCGATCGAGCCGAGACCTGCGTCTCTGGTTCGGTCAGGTCCTCCTCGAGGCCCTCCCGTCCCTTCCCGACGCCATGGTAGGCCCGGGTTCGCAGTGGCAGTCGCGGGTGCAGGGAGAGGAGGACGGTGCCGGACCGGTGTTCACCGTGATCGAGGTCGTCGGCGACGAACTCCACCTCGAGGTCGGCGGTTCGTTCGGCGCCTACTTCGGTGATCGCTACGACGGCCACACGGTGGACGCCGAGATCGCCGGAACGATCGTGCTCCACTGGGGTGCGGCGATCCCGCTCGCCGTCGATCTCGAGACGACCGGCACGATCACGTTCGCCACCGGCGGCGAGCCCGACCCGTCGACCACCGAGCCCTGGCGTTCGACGCTCGAGATCACCGCGATCCCCGCGAACGAGTGAAGGGGGGCGGCCGCCTCGGTAGATTCATCGGATGGCTGAAGCACAGCAGCTGTCCCAGGCGGCCTACGACCGTCTCAAGACAGAACACGACGACCTCACCACCCGCGGCCGCATCGACATCGCGCGGAAGATCGAAGCCGCCCGTGAGCTCGGCGATCTCTCCGAGAACGGCGACTATCACGCGGCCAAGGAAGAACAGGGGAAGATGGAGGGCCGGATCATCCATCTCGCCCGCATCCTCGAGGACGCGGTGATCGTCGAATCCGAGGGCGGCGGCGACACCGTGGGCACGGGCGCCATCGTGTCGATCGTGTTCGAGGGCGACGACGAGGTCGAGAAGTACCTCGTCGGTTCGATCGAGGAGCAGCGCGACGACGTCACCGTCGTCTCGCCGGGCTCACCCATGGGCGCCGCCCTCCTCGGCGCCGCTGTCGGCGACACCGTCGAGTACGAGGCCCCGACCGGGGCAACGCTCGCGATCAAGGTCGTCGAGATCGAATAGTGCAGCACCCCTCGCCGGTCGTCGAGCGTGAGCCGGCGGCTCCCCACATCGGTCGACCCGCACTGCCGGCCGGGAGAACGATCGAGCTACCCGGGCGCGGCACCACCTTCGTGCGCAGCCTTCCCGGGCCCTCCCTCGACGCGCCGACCGTGATCCTCCTCCACGGGTGGACGGTCACCGCCGCGCTCAACTGGTTTCGCGTCTACGAGCCGTTGGCCGAGTTCGCCAACGTGGTGAGCCTCGACCATCGCGGCCACGGGCGGGGCATTCGCAGCGCCCGTACCTTCCGGCTCGAGGATGCCGCCGACGACGTGGCCGCGCTGGCCGATCAGCTCGGGCTCGACGATTTCGTCGTCGCCGGCTACTCCATGGGTGGGCCCATCAGCCAGCTCGTCTGGCGCCGCCACCCCGACCGGGTCCGCGGCCTCGTGCTCGCCGCGACGTTCGCCCGTTCGTCACGGCGCTCCCACGAGCGGGTGGCGATGCGGAGCCTCCGCGGGCTCGGACGGGCCAGCCGCCTGATGCCCCGGCGCCGCCAGGTCGACGTGTTCACCCGCGCCATGGTCGCCGGGGGCAGCAACCCCAACGAGCGACCGCCGTGGTTCGTCGCCGAGGTGCGTTCCGGGTCGGTGCCGATGATGCTCGAGGCCGGCGGTGCCATCGCCGACTTCGACAGTCGCTCGTGGCTCCCGGATGTCGACGTGCCGACCGGCGTGTTCATCACCTCCCACGACGGCATCGTCCCGCCCGACCGTCAGCACCGCATGGCCGCCCTGATCCCCCACGCGAAGCTCGTCACCGCGCCGATCGACCACGACGGCTGCGTCACCCGACCCGACGAGTTCGTGCCCGGATTCGTCGATCTCGTTCGTCACGCGGCGAGCTGAGCCCGCGTGCTGGTCGCCGGCGCCGCGGCCCTCGCCTTCGTCGCCGTCGCGGTCGGGCTGGCGCTGGTACCCCGGTATCTCGGAGACTTCGACCCGAAGGAGCTCACGATGCAACCATTCGAGAACGAACGCCAGATCTTCATCGATCAACTGACCGGGCCCGAGGGCTTCTTCCCGGTCGAGCTCCAGGACGTCCGCGGCCATCAGGTCCCGACCCTGGCCAACCGCAAGCGCTCGCTGCGCGAGTTCGTCGAAGCCGCGTCGGCCCACGGCGACACCGACTTCCTCGTGCTCGGCGACCGGCGCATCACCCACGAGGGATTCATCGATCTGGTCGCGGCCGAAGCCGCGAACCTCGCCGCCGACCACGGCATCGAGAAGGGCGACCGGGTGGCGATCCTCGCGGCCAACTCGCCTGACTGGGTCGTCGCCTACTTCGCCCTCGTCTCGCTGGGCGCGGTCGTCTGCCTCTACAACGGCTGGTGGACGCCCGAGGAGATCCGCCATGCGACGGTGCTGACCACGCCGACGCTGATCCTCGGCGACGAGAAGCGACTCGCCCGCGTACCGGCCGAACTCGACGTCCCCCGCGTCGACATGATCGCCGAACGCGAGCGACTCCAGCGCAATGTCGGCCGCCACGATCTGCCGACCGTCGCGATCGACGAGGACGATGCCTGCTCGATCTTCTTCACGAGCGGCACGACCGGACAGGCGAAGGGCGCCGTGGTCAGTCATCGTGGGCTCGTCGGCTTCGTCGACGTCCAGATGCTCAACGGCGCGCTGAAGTTCATGATCCAGGCGGCCCGCAACCAGGCGGCGGGGCAGCCACCCCCGGAACGATCGTCGACGAAGCCACGGGTGCTGATGACCTCGCCGCTCTTCCACGTGTCGGGCCTGTCGGGCTCGACGCTGATCAACATGAGTGTGGGTGGGACCCTCGTCTTCCGGGAGGGTCGCTTCGACCCCGAGGAGTGTTTCGCCCTCATCGAGAAGGAACGGGTCACCGCGTGGACCCTGATCGGGGCGATGGGCCCCCGCGTGGTCGACCATCCCCGCCTCGACGCCTACGACCTCAGCTCGCTCACCAACGTCGGCTTCGGCGGCGCTCCGGCCAGCCCCGAACTGCAACAGCGGGTGCGCGACACCTTCCCCAACGCCACTGCGAACGTGGCCATCGGCTACGGGTCGAGTGAGACCGTCGGCGTCGTCGCCTCGTTCGGCGGCGCCGACTACGCCGCCGAACCGACGGCGACCGGCCACGTGCTCCCGACGATGCAGGTGCAGATCCGCGACGAACGCGGTCGTCAGGTGGGGCCGGGCGTCAACGGCCGTGTGTGCGTGCGGTCGGCCTACACGATGCTCGGATACTGGGACAACCCCGCGGCCACGGCCGAGGCCATCGACGACGACTTCTGGCTCGACACCGGCGACATCGGCCGGATGGTCGACGGGCTGCTCTTCATCGACAGCCGCGCCCGCGACATGATCCTGCACAACGGCGAGAACGTGTATCCGGTGGAGATCGAATACCGGCTCGACGAGCACCCCGACGTCGAGGAGGCGGCGGTGTACGGGCTCGACGATGCCGAAACCGGGCAGGCGGTCGCCGCGTCGGTCGTGCCGTCGGCCGGGCGGAGTGTGAGCGCCGAGGCGCTCACCGACTGGTGCGCGGAGACGCTCGCCGGGTTCAAGGTGCCGACGCGATGGGACATCCGCACCGAGCCGCTCCCCCGCAATGCCGCCGGCAAGGTGGTCAAGGGTGCGCTCAGCGGCGAGCGCGACTACACCGCCCACGACGACTGACGATCTCGGCCGCGGAGATCCTCACCCGATCACTGCGTCGACGAGGAACCACCCGAGGATCGCGAACACGGCGAAGCTCCCCGCCCGGAGCAGCCACATCGACGCGCGGCCCAGTTCGGGCTCGTCGGAAGAGTCGGTGGTCATGGCGGCGACGCTATCGGTCGGCCGCCGACGCCGCGATCATCCCAGACCGGTGGCCGACTCGATGGCCCGGGCCGCAGCAGCGACCGCGGGGCCGAACGCCGGGCCGGGGTCGCGGGTCAACCGCTCGACCGGCCCGCTCACGCTGACCGCGGCCAGGACGGCCTCGCCCCGACCGACGGGCGCGCTCACGGAGGCGACGCCCGCTTCCCGTTCACCGATCGACACGAGATAGCCGAGCGGGCTCGACTCACCGGAGAGCACCCGCCCGCCCGAACCCAGGTGCAGCGGCAGCGACGCACCGCGAGCGACGATCGTGCGCAGCCCGTGCGGCGACTCGAGTGAGGCGACACAGACGCGGTGATCGCCGTCGCGCACGTAGAGCTGCGCCGATTCACCGGTCGTGTCACGCAACTCGGCGAGGGCGGGGCCGGCCGCCTCGGCGATGGGCCAGTGGCGAGCGGCAGCCTCGCCGAGCGCGAACAGCCGCGTCCCGAGCGCGAACCGGCCGTCGCCGTCTCGGCGCAGGAAACCGTGGACCTCGAGGGCGATGGCCAGCCGGTGGGCCGTGGCGCGGCTGAAGCCGGTCCGTTCGACGAGGCCGGCGAGCCCGAGCGGTCCGTGCTCGACGGCGCCGAGGATGACGGCGGCCTTGTCGATGACGCCGACACCGCTTATCGTGTGTTCCACGGATCAAAACGTATGTCTCACCATATGAGACAGTCAAGCCACGACCCCGACCCACAGGACATGCCATGGGCAAGACCCTCAGCGAGAAGATCTGGGATCGCCACCTCGTCACCGCCGGTGTCGGTGGCGCCCCCGACCTGCTGTACATCGATCTCCACCTCATCCACGAGGTCACCTCGCCGCAGGCCTTCGACGGGCTGCGCCTGACCGGCCGCACCGTGCGCCGCCCCGACCTGACGGTGGCGACCGAGGACCACAACGTGCCCACCGAGGGGCAGGATCAGCCGATCGCCGACGAGGTCAGCCGCATCCAGGTCGACACCCTGCGCAAGAACACCGCCGAGTTCGGGGTCACCAACTACCCGATGGGTCACCCCAAGCAGGGCATCGTCCATGTGATCGGGCCCGAGCAGGGTCTCACCCAACCCGGGATGACGATCGTGTGCGGCGACTCCCACACCGCCACCCACGGCGCCTTCGGTGCGATCGCCTTCGGCATCGGCACCAGCGAGGTCGAGCACGTCCTCGCCACCCAGACGCTTCCCCAGTCCCGACCGGGCACCATGGCCGTCACCGTCAACGGCGAGCTGCCGCCGGGATCGACCGCCAAGGACGTGATCCTGGCGATCATCGGCCGCATCGGCACCGGTGGCGGCATCGGCAAGATCATCGAGTACCGCGGCGATGTCATCCGCAACCTCTCGATGGAGGGCCGGATGACGGTCTGCAACATGTCGATCGAGGGTGGCGCGAAGGCCGGTCTCATCGCTCCCGACGAGACGACGTTCGCCTACCTGGAGGGCCGCGAGCACAGCCCCACCGGGGCCGACTGGGATGCGGCGGTCGCCGACTGGAAGACGCTGACCACCGACGACGACGCCGTCTTCGACGAGGAGGTCGTCCTCGACGGCGCCGACATCCCGGCCTACGTGTCGTGGGGCACCAATCCCGCCCAGGTGATGCCGCTGCACGGCACCATCCCGTCGCCCGACAGCTTCGACGACCCGGCCCTGCGCGACACCGCGGCGCGGGCGCTCGAGTACATGGGGCTCGAAGCCGGCACGGCGATGCGCGAGGTCGCCGTCGACACCGTGTTCATCGGTTCGTGCACGAACTCCCGTATCGAGGACCTCCGGGCAGCGGCGGCCGTCGCCGAGGGCCGCCGGGTGAAGGAGGGGATGCGCACGCTCGTCGTCCCGGGCTCCGGACAGGTCGAGGCCCAGGCAATCGCCGAGGGCCTTCCCGAGATCTTCCGGGCCGCCGGCTTCGACTGGCGCCAGCCCGGCTGCTCGATGTGTCTCGCGATGAACCCCGACAAGCTGCAGCCCGGCGAACGGGCCGCCAGCACGTCGAATCGCAACTTCGAGGGCCGTCAGGGCCGAGGCGGCCGGACCCACCTCGTCTCCCCCGACG
>JAUIML010000219.1 GCA_030432715.1 Acidimicrobiia bacterium
CCGATCACGGGTACCTCCGGTGCGGGCGCCGGCCCAGGCTCGGCGGTGGTCGTGGTGTCGGGGGCCGCGGTGGTCGTCGCCGCCTCCGTTGTGGTCGTCGCATCGGACTCGGCGTCGTCGCCGGTGTCGTCGCCGCAGGCCGTCGCCAGGGCGACCAGCGCGGAGAGGAGCGCGACGACGAGAACGTGACCGGAGCGCGGCATCGGTCAGCCTTGTTCAGCGGAGGCCCGAGAGCCAGTCGACGATCGCCGTCGCCAGTGGCGCCCCGACGTCGTCCTGGATGAAGTGGCTGGCATCGTCGAACACCTGGTGGGGCTGACCCTGTGTCCCGGGGATCAGGTCGAGGAGGTCGTCGCGTTGGGAGCCCAGCACGGGGTCGCTCATGCCCCACAGCGACAGGACCGGCTTGGGCCAGGTCGCGAGCACCTCGCGGGCCGCGATGTTTTCCGTCACGGCATCGTGTTCGGGGGTGATCGCCACCAGGCAGGGGAATTCCCGGGCGCCGGCCATGGCGGACTCGTCGGGGAAGGGTGCCCGGTAGGCGTCCTTCTCGGCCTCCGTGAGTTCGCGGGTCCCGATCGTCCGGTCGACGAGCGCGCCACAGTCGAAGGGGTCGAGGGCTTGCGACAGGTCGAGCCAGAAGTCGAAGCCGGGTCCGAGACTCTCGCCGTGGGGCAGCGCCGTGTTGGCGACGACCAGGTGGCTGAAGCGGTCGGGGTTCTCGGCTGCGACCCGCAGGCCGATGAGGCCGCCCCAGTCCTGATTGAACGAGACGAACGGACCCAGGCCGGTGGTGTCGACCAGCTGGTCGAGGAACGATTGCATCCAGGCGACATGGCCGTTGTAGGTGTAGACCGCCCGGTCGGTCGGCTTGTCGCTGCGGCCGAACCCGATGAGGTCAGGGGCGATGACCCGATGGCCGGCCTCGAGCAGGGTCGGGATCATCCGCCGGTACAGATAGCTCCACGTGGGTTCGCCGTGGAGCAGCAGGATCGGCTCCTTGTCGGTGTTGTCGCCGTCACCGCCCTCGGGTCGGAGGTCGAGATAGGCCATCCGCAGGCCGTCGACGGTCAGGTACGCGGGCTCCCACGGGAAGTCGGGAAGATCAGCGAACCGCTCCCCCGGAGTGCGGACGAACTCGATCCCGGTGGTGCTGGTCTGGACGGTCATGGGATCGACGCTAAGGCGGCGCGGTACGGTCGCGCCATGCCCAATGCAGAACTGAGCCAGCAGGGACGATCGGTCGACGACGTCATCGCCGACCTCGAGGCGAAGCGCGTCGACGACGTGAAGTGGGAGGACGGTCGCGCCTTCGGCATGGTCTACGACGGCGGTCCGTCGGTGCACGAGGTCGCCGAGCGGGCGGCCAAGATCTACTTGCACGAGAACGCGCTCAACACCAAGGCGTTCCCGTCGCTCGGCGCGATCCAGTCAGAGGTCGTCGGGTGGACCGCGGGGCTCCTCCACGGCGATGGGGCGGCCGGATTCCTCACGAGCGGCGGCACCGAGTCGATCCTCTGCGCGGTGAAGGCCGCGCGCGAGCGGGCCAAGGCCGAGCGCGGCATCGAGGCGCCGGAGATGATCGTGGCCGAGAGCGCCCATGCGGCGTTTCACAAGGGCGCCCACCTGTTCGGGCTCCGCCTGCACAAGACGCCGGTACTCGACGACTGGACGGTCGACGTCGATGCCATGGCGTCGATGGTCAACGACAACACGGCACTGATCGTGGGCTCGGCGCCGCAGTACCCCCAGGGGGTGATGGACCCGATCCCCGAGATCGCCGCCCTCGCCGCGTCGGCCGGCGCGAACTGTCATGTCGACGCCTGCATGGGCGGGTTCGTGCTGCCCTTCGCCGAGCGACTCGGTCGCGAGATGGCGCCCTGGGACTTCCGGGTCGAGGGGGTGACCTCGATCTCGGCCGACATTCACAAGCTCGGCTACGCCCCCAAGGGTGTGTCGGTGATCCTTCATCGCACGAAGGAGCTCCGTCGGTATCAGACGTTCGTGTTCGACGACTGGCTCGGCGGGTTCTACGCGTCGCCCAACCTCCAGGGCACCCGCAGCGGCCTGCCCATGGCAGCCGCGTGGGCGGTGATGCAGCACCTCGGGGTCGACGGCTATGTCGAGCTGACCCGCCAGACCCTGGAGAACGCCGACACCATGCGGGCCGGTGTCGCCGAGATCGACGGCATCCGTGTCCTCGGCGATGGTGCGTTCCATCTCGTCGCCATCGCGTCCGACCCTGCGGCCGACGACCCGATCGACGTGTTCGCATTGGGCGACGCGCTGGAGCGTCGGGGCTGGTTCCACGACCGCCAGGGTCCGCCCGACTCGCTGCACTCGACCGTGTCGAACTCCAACACCGGGGTGATGGACGACTATCTCGCCGCATTGCGAGCGAGCGTCGAGGAGGTGCGGGGCACGTCGACCGACGATCGTTCGACCAACTACGCGACGCTCGAGTAGCGGGTCAGACCGACCAGCCGCCGTCGAACTGGACGGTCTGGCCGGTGGCGAACCCCATACGACCGTCGAGGAACACCTTGCAGAACTCGGCGAACTCGGCCATGTCGCCCATGCGTCGCATCGGCACCTGGGCTTCGAGCTTGGCCCGCCGTTCGGGGGTCTCGCCACCCATGGCCGCCCAGTAGCCGGGGAAGTCCATGTAGTTGGTGCCGACCGCGTTGACCTGCACGCCGTGCGGGGCCACCTCAGCTGCGACGTTGCGCACCAGATGATCGGCTCCCGCTCTGAGGGCCGAGTAGAGCGGCGCTCGAGGTGCCGTCCGGGCGCCGGTCGCGCTCGTGACCACGAGCACCTGACCACCGCCGGCGTCGACCATGGCCGGCACGACGGCGTGGAGGAACTCGAAGGGCGCGTTGATGATGCCCTTCGTCAGGCGGTCGAGGTCTTCGGTGCTGGCGGACTCGAGGAACCAGCCGGTGATGATGGCGCCGCTGAAGAGCATGGCCGAGTCGAGCCGGCCGAACTCGCCCAGAGCCCGCTCGACCAGGGTCGCGGCGAAGTGCGGATGATGGTCCCGTCCGAGTTCGTCGCTCGTGCACACCGCCACCCGGGCACCGGCCGCTTCGCACCGGGCGACCAGGCCCTCGGCCGGCGCGCCGAGCACGAGGTCGTGTCCGTCGGCGGCCAGCCTCGCGGCCAGCTCGGGACCGACATAGCCACCGGCGCTGGCGATCAGGGCAACACGACGATCACTCATTCGCTGATCCTGACGACGTGGCCGATCGCGGGGTCGACCCGACCGGGCAGCATCTCCGACCAGAGACTGGCCAGGGCGTCGGCGCCGTCGTGGCGCACGATCGTCATCCAGTCGTCGGTCCAGGCCGAGTATTCCGTCCATGCGTCGCGCACGCGGCGGTCCATCTCGTCGCGGCCCCAGTCGGCGTTGCGCTTCTCGATCTGCGACGGGGCGAAGAAGAGCTCCGGTGTCGGGCCCGGCAGGTCGGCGCCGGCCCCCATGCTCTCCCAGTCGGTCGCGCCGACGGAGCTGCTCGCCCTCAGGTCGTCGCCGAAGTGGGTGTGGACGGCGTGGCGCAGGTCGCCGGCGGCCGACATGTCGATGTAGACGGCCGGCTGTACGTCGAGTGTCGCCACCTCGTCGTAGGTGACGACCTGGTCGTAGCAGCCGAGCGCTCGCGTGAAGTCGAGATTGCCCGGCGAGGTGAGGCCGATGACCCGGACCCCCGGTCGCTTCGACATGAGATGCGCGACCCCGATGGCCGTCTTGCTCGATGCACTCGACACGACGACCACCGAGGCGCCGAACAGCTCGTTGTCGTCACACCAGTCGTCGATCACGAAGGAGGTCATGAACAAGGGATGGAGCAGCATGCGCTGCTCCTCCCGCTCGGGGTCGTGGAGCGGGTCGGCGGTGGTGATCGCGTAGCGGTTGTAAACGCTCGACATGGGTTGGCGATGCGCGGCCATGTCGTGGAACGAGTGCGGGTTGATGCGGCCCGGCTCGAACACCACATGAGAGGCCATCGGCAGGTAGCCGTAGGCCCGGGTGCCGACATCGGCTCCGTCGCACCGGCTCTCGATGATCTCGGCATAGCCGAAGGCCGGGACGCGTCCCCAGCCCTCGTCGGCCGCCGGGAAGAAGTCCCAGTACCCCATCATGTGGCCGATCACGGAGTAGGTGATGTTGTTCGACGTGAGCGCGAAGCGATCGATCCGCGCCAGCGCCTGGCCGTCGGCGAGTTCGATCGCCTGCTCCACGATCCGCGTCAGGGCGCGATCGTCTCTGTTGACTTCGAACGTCGTGGTCATCCGGCGACCGTACCCGAGGCCCGAACTCAGGCGCCGAGCTCGTCCAGGAGTCGGTCGATTCGCAGCGTTTGCGCCGCGAGCGCTTCCTCGAGTGCGGCGACCCGCGCTTCGAGGTCGGCCGGGTCGTCGTCGAGCACGACGGCCGGCGTGATCTGTGGCCCCGTCGGCGCGTCCGCCGGCTGCTCACCGCGGACCTCCGCCCAGCACTGGTCGATGCGTGGTTCGCGTTCGCCGGGCTGGCGGGCGAGGCGTACCGCCAGGGGCTCCTGCCCGCTCGCGAGCCGGTCGATGGCGGCGTCGACGGCCGCCTTGTCGCCCTGAGGCCCGTCGACATAGCGCTCGGTGCGGGTAGCGAGTTCGTTGCGCGTCTGCGGGCCCCGCAGGACGAGGGCGGCGAGAATGGCGAGCTCATGGCCGTCGAGCCCGAGGGTCTCGTCGACGATGTGCTTGTGTTTGCCGACCCGGTGCCCGCTGCCGCTGACCGTGCGAGCGAGCTTCATCTCGCGGAGCTCCAGCATGACCGCGTCGACCTCGCGCTCGGTGTAGCCGACGACGGGGTTGCGGTTGGTGGTCTGGTTGCACGCTTTGGTGAGCGCGTTGGTGCTCAGCGGGTAGCTGTCGGGTGTCGTCTGCGCCTTCTCCACCAGGCAGGCGACGACACGGCCCTGGGCCGCGGTGAGTTGCATGCGCCCCACCGTAGGAGCTGCGGGTCGGGTCGTTCGCGCTAGGGCCGCAGTTCGGCGAAGAAGTGCTCGACGAGCGGGTTGACGATGTCGGCGCGCTCCCACTGGAGGAAGTGGCCGGCGCCGGGCACGGCGACCGGGCCGACGCGATTGCGGAAGGCGACCTCGCAGCAGTGGATGAAGTCGGGTCCGACGGCGGCATCGTCGGGGCCGTAGAGCACCAGCGTGGGGACATCGACGAAGTCGGCGACGAGGGGCGGCTCGCTCTGGGGTCGCCCGTGACGGGCCTCGTAGGGGGCCCACGCCGACCGGAGCCGGTCTCGATCGCCGAAGGGTTCGGTCATGAAGTCGAGATCGTCGGTGCTGAACGCGCCCGGTGAGGCGAGCAGCCGGTGGGTGTAGAAGCCGCGCACCCACCGCCGCCGCCGTTCGGGCGTGTCGAGTTCTTCGATCAGTGCGTCGCCGTCTCGACCCTGGTCGACCTGGTAGTCGGTGGTGGGACCGTCGCCCATGGCCCGGATCGTCGTGAGGTCGATGCCCGCGGCCACGAACTCGTCGAGCAGGATCGGGGGCACGGTGTTGAAGAACACGAGCTTCTCGACCGTGTCGGGGAAGCGGTGGACCATGTCGACGGCGACGGCGCCGCCGACGTCGCCGGCCACCACGCCGAACCGTTCGTGACCCAGCGCGGCCATCAGGGCATGGCAGTCGCGGCTGTAGCGGGCGATGTCGTAGACGTCGTCACCGGCGAGGTCGGAGTCGCCGTACCCCCGCAGGTCGGGGACGACCACCTCGTGGCCGGCTCGGGCCAGCGGATCGATGTTGCGCCACCAGATCCGCTTCGTTTCGGGGTAGCCGTGGAGCAGCAGCAGCGGGTATCCGCCCACGCCCTCGCGGACGTATGCGAGGTGCAGGTCGCCATCGACCGCCTGGCGGTGGACCGTGAACGCGTCGGCCCGCGGGGTGGCGGGTTGGGTGGGTCGGAGGCGATGGTCGTAGAGCGCAGCCATGGCGACATCCTTGCCGCGTGAGACCCTTCAGGCCGAAAGCGCGGCCAGCCGACGCTCGAGGAACCGCCGGTCGAGTTCGTGTCGCGTGAGGGTGAGCGCCCGGCGATAGGCGTCGGCCGCCTCCGCTCGTCGCTCGAGTCGTCGGAGCTGTTCGGCCCGAGCCGAGTGATAGTGGCCGTAGGCCTCGAGGGGCTCGGCGATCGCCGGGTCGTCCAGAAGCGCCATCGCCGCCACGGGACCGTCGGCCTCGCCGACGGCGACCGCGTGGTTGAGCGCGACCACGGGGGTCGGCCTCCATTCCAGGAGCGACCGGTAGAGCGCCACGATCTGGGGCCAGTCGGTGTCGGCCGCGTCTCTGGCGTCGTTGTGGAGCGCCTGGATCGCCGCCTCCACCTGGAAGGGGCCGGGGCGTTCGAGGCGCAGGGCCCGGTCGAGTAGGGCTT
>JAUIML010000220.1 GCA_030432715.1 Acidimicrobiia bacterium
GAAGAATGCGTTCATCATGTCGCTCGTCTCGTTGCCGATCCAGTGGGTGGCGACCCCGATGACCCCGACGCCGCCGATGGCCATCAGGGCGAGAGTCAGGCCGTCGTCGCCGCTGTAGACCTCGGTGCCCTCAGGAGCCAGGGACAGCATCCGTGCCGTCTCCCCCGGGCTTCCCGCTGCGTCCTTGACACCGACGATGTTCTCCACGTCGGCGAACAGGTCGACCATGGTCTCGGTGGCGATCTTGCGACCCGTGCGCACCGGGATGTCGTAGAGCAGCACCGGCAGGTCGGTGGCCGCGGCGCAGGCCCGGAAGTGCTCGCTCAGTCCGGCCTGCGAGGGCCGGTTGTAGTAGCCGGCCACGTGGAGGATGCCGTGGGCGCCCGCCGCCGTCGCCCGCTTCGTGAGTTCGATCGCAGCCCGCGTGTCGTTGCTTCCCGCGCCGGCGACCACCGGGGTGTCGGTCGCTTCGACCACCGCCCGGATCAGGTCGATCTGCTCGTCGTGGGTCAGGGTGGGGCTCTCGCCCGTCGTCCCTGCGATCACCAGGCCGTCGTTGCCCCCCTCGGTGGTGAGGTGGTGGGCCAGCGCCTGCGCGCCGTCGAGATCGAGCGATCCGTCGGCGTCGAAAGGCGTGACCATGGCGGTGAGGACCCGCCCGAATCGTGCGTTCATAGGGCAATGGTGCCACGCGGCGACGCCATTGCCGACCCGCTTCCGCTCAGCGATCCTCGACGTCGGCGGACAGGGTGAGCGAGCCGGCGGTCTCGAACGTGAGGACGAGCGGGACCGATTCCCCCTCGACCAGCGGATCGAGGAGCCCCATACACATCACGTGGAGCCCGCCCGGCTCGAACATCACCGTCCCTGCGGGAGCGACGGTCAACTCGTCGTCGGTGGCCGGTTGCATGCTCATCACGCCGTCGGCCATCGACGATCGGTGGAGCATGGTCGACGTGCAGGCCGGCGACTCGGCGCCGATCAAGCGGTCCGGCGCGCTCCCGTCGTTGCCCAACTCGAAGTAGAAGGCGGCCGTCTCGGCCCCTGGCGCCGTCGGCCGGGCCCAGACCTCGACGGCCACGGGCCCGCCATCGCCATCAGCCTCGTCGTCGTCGCCACAACCGGCGGCGACCAGTGAGACCAGCAGCAACGAGGCCGAGAGCATGAAGGGCAGTGCACGTTTCATCCGAGTAGTTCCTCCAGATCGGATTGCAGGGGATCAGCTTCGATGTCGGGGTCCCAGATCACCTTCAGGTTCCCGTCTCGGTCGATCCCGAGCAGGGTGGCCGTGTGATCGACCTCGTAGAAGCCGGTGTCGTCGGGTGGTTGCACCTCGAAGAACACGCCATAGCTGGCGGCGACATCGGCGACGGTATCGACGTCGCCGCCGAGGCCGACGAACCGGTCGTCGAAGTGGCGTAGGTACTCACCGAGGCGATCGAGCGTGTCGCGGGCCGGGTCGACCGACACCATGTAGAGCTGCACGTCGTCGCCGCGATCGCCCAACGCGTCGATCGCTCGCGCCGCGCGGCTGAGCGTGAGCGGGCAGACGTCGGGGCACGAGGTGTAGCCGAAGTAGACCACGACGACCTTGCCCTCCTGGGCGGCCAGATCGGCCGGGTTGCCGGCATCGTCGGTCAGGCCGGTGAACGGCGGCGCGGGTGTCGCGGTCGCGAAGGCCGTGCCGCTCCACGAGTGGGGGGCGACCTCTCGCACCACCAACACCAGCACGAGCGCGCCCGCGGCGACCGCCACGAGCATGGGGACGAGAGTGCGGAGGATGCGGGTGGCCATCGCGGGGGGACTATCCATAGCAGGAGAAGAGGTGGGCGGCTTCGTAGGCCAGACCGGCGGCGCCGCCGGAATGGCGCAGCTCGACCCCGAGGGAGCCGAGCTGACTGACGATCTTGTCGGCATCATCGGCGACGGTGCGATAGCGGTACTCACCGCGGATCACCCCGGCACCGTCGACCAGCGCGTAGCCGGGTTCGAATTCGACCGTGCCGTCGCCCTCGATCTCGAAGAAGTTGCGGAACCCGGCGCCGACGACGGTGCGGACCCGGTCGGCCGAGCCGCCCAGCCATCGCCACTCGTCGCCGTCGGCACCACTCGCCGTGGCCGCCGCTGCGAGGGCGGAGGGGTCGGGGGCATCGGCCAGCGCGATCGTCACGACGCGGAACTCGGCTTCGCCCAGGTCGACCTCGGTCTCGGCTCGCTCGCGCACTTCGGTGATGGTGGAGAAGATCTCGTCACAGCGGGAGTCGCAGTCGAGCGGTGCGAACGAGTAGAGGGTGACCGAGCCACGGGCCGACTCACTGGTGAACGACTCGCCGGCCTGGTCGGTCAGCGCATAGCCGGGAGCGACACGGATCCGCGGCAACACCTTGATGGGCTGGAGGATGGCGAAGGCCAGCGCGGCACCACCGATGACCCCGCCGATCCACATCAGGACCTTGGTCCATCGAGGCAGCCGTCGCGGCTGGGTACCGTCGGGGTCATGCGCCGGATCCCTGCTCTCGTCGTGACCGCCCTCGTCGTGGTCCTCGCGGCCGCGACCGGCTGTTCCGAACCCGGGACCGCCGTCGTCGACGGCGAGGGAATCACCGGCACCTACACCGTCAACGGCATCGATGCCCGAGGCGAGGAGTACTCCGGCACCGTCGTGATCGAGGCCACCGACACCGGCGACGAGTACCTCATCCGCTGGTTGGTCACCGGGGCGATCCAGGAAGGCACCGGCGTGCTCCGGGACAACGTCTTCGAGGTCGACTGGTCGACCATCTCGGCCCCTGCGGGCGACGCCCGCGGGACTGCCCGCTACACGCTCGCCGACAACGGCGACCTCACCGGCACCCGGACCATCGACGGCGTCGACGGTGTCGGGACCGAGACCATCTTCCAGGAAGCCTGACGACGCGGGGTGCGCGGGCTCGGTGGCGCTCGTCATCGGCCGGCCTCCAGCGTCATCAGGTACTCGACGAGCGACTCGATCTGCGAGTCGGTGAGCCGGTCACCGTAGATCGGCAGCATCTGTCCGGCCGGCCAGCCGTCGACGACATGGGCGTCGGGCTCGAGGATCGACTGACGGAGGTACTCGACCGCGGAGAGCCCCTCGACCGTGTCGGCGGCGCGGTCGGCCACGCCGTGGAGCGACGGACCCACGTCGTCGACGCCCGGTTCGGTGGAATGGCAGATCGTGCAGCTGCCGAGTCGGGGTTCGGTGAACACCTCGCGACCCTCCCGCACGCCGGGAGGAGGTGGCACGTCGACCACGGCGACGAACGAGCGCTCGCCGGGCCCGAGGACGACATCTCCCCGGAACACCACGGACCGGTCGGCACCTTCCTCGACCGCCACTTCGATCGCCCGCGGCCCGACGGCGAGGGCGACATCGACGACCCCCGCCGCCTCGCCACCCGACGTCGGCACGGTGGCCCGGGCGAGCTCCTCGCCGTCGGCCAGGACCGAGACGACCACCGGACCGTTCGCCGCGCTCGGCGCCGCCTGACCCTCGATCTGGGCGCCCGGACGGTGGCGGATCGCCACCCGCACACCGGCGCCGTCGCCGTCGCCGCCGAACGGCACCAGGGTCGCCGCCCCGATCCCGATCAGCGAGGCACACACGAGGGCCGCACCGACCAGTCGACCCTTCCGGGTGCCTGGCAGCTCCGATGCGTCGGGGTCGGGGGTCGAGCCGGGCAGCCTTCCACGCCGCAGTCCACCCAGCTCGACATAGGTCTCGGTGGCAAGACCGAGGTCGCGACGGGCGACGTGCGGCGCCCGCACTCCCTGGAGCCGTTCGTGGGTCAGTTGATTGCCGATGCCGTAGCCGCACTCGCCGGCCCCGCACCCGGCGATCTCGACCGAGGTGGCGCCGAGCGTGGTGAGTTCGCGCACCATCGACGGGTGCATCGCCCCCGTGCACTCGACCACCACGAGCTCGGCGGCCTCGTCGGTCCTGCCGGCGTGGCGTTCCTGCCGCCGACACGCCACCACGACGTCTCGGCCCCGGCATTCGATGGCCGAGAGAGACGGCTCGCCGTCCATGCGGATGGCCCCGAACGAGCACGAGCCGAGGCAGATGCCGCAGCCGACACAGGCGGAGGGGTCGAGCCGGGCAACCGCCCGCCCGTCGTCGTTCTCGTGGAGCTCCAGCGCGAGGTACGGACAATCGACCACACAGAGATCGCAGCCCGTGCACCTGGCCTCGTCGATCTCGACGATCGCGTCGGGCCGGTCCCGCAGCACCCACGGCACGAGGGCGGCGAGCCCGCCGGCGAGCACCATGGCCGCCATCACCCACACTCCGGCCTCCGAACGCAGCGGCGGGAGCAGGAAGAGCATGAACGGGTCGAGGGCCATGTCGGGGACGAGCCGAGCCGGATCGGCCCGGTCCAGCAGATCGGCGGGTATCGCCAGCGACAACAGGACGAGACCGACACCCATGACCGCCATCCAGTGACGCGGCGGCACGATCGGCTGTCGGCTCCGGCGCAGGTGACGCCACATGGCCCAGCCGATCACCGCGGTGAGTCCGAGATGGAGGAACCACACGAAGAGGAAGAGACCGGAACCGCCGCGCCCTGCGGCGGCGTCGAGCACGGTCTGTGCCACCCGGGCCGAGCCCCAGCCCGTGGTTTCGAGCAGGTTGGCCACGGCTCCACCGATGGCCTGGGCCCGCTGGTCACCCACCAGCGCGTAGCCGGTGACGCCGGCCAGCCAGACGAGGCCGAGCCCGAGCACCCCGGTGAGCCAGCGGTGGCGGCGGCCGGCCGTGAAGCGTCCGGCCACGAAGATGCGCCAGGCGTGGACGATCGTGGTGACCACGAGCGCCGCCGACGAGTACCGATGGAGCGAACGCACGACGTGCTGCACCGGATGGTCGTTCAGCCGCTCGACCGACTCGTACGACTCGACATGGCCGAACTCGTAGAACAGCGTGATGTAGACGCCCGACACGACGACGACCACCAGCAGGAACACGCTGATCGTGCCGGCATGCAGCAGCGGGTTCGCCCGGGACGAACCCGCGGCCCGTCGAATGGCAGCGTCGGCGCGCCCGTCGAGGCGCTCGACGGTGCGACGAGCCGACGACTCGCCGGACGACACGATGCGGGGGGACATCGGTGCGTCGCTACCAGGGGACGAAGTCGGTGCCGGGCGAGTTCAGGTCCATGTTGAGGATCTGGTCGACGAGCTGGGGGCCGTAGGCGAACACCAGCAGTGCCGCCGCGGCGATCAACCACGGCTTGAACCGGTCGAGCCAGTCGGGGGTGAGCTCGGGGCTGCGCAACGACTCGGCGACCGGCACGCTGGGCACGAGCTCCGGGGCGACCTTCGGACCCCTCAGGGTCTTGACCACGATGAGCACGTACGTGAGCACCGCGACGAGGAGGATGGCGCCGCCGATCGAAACCCGCAACAGATGGCCGTCCCACGACTCGGGCACGTAGGGAGCGTCGCCCAACGCAGTACGCCGGGGCGCACCGAGCAGGCCGAGCATGTGCATCGCGTTGGAGAAGATGATCATCCCCACGAACCAGGTCCACGCCTGGAACAGGGCCACCTTCGGCTTCCACAGCTCCTTGCCGGTGAGGTACGGGATCATCCAGTAGCTGATGCCGATGAACGACAGGGTGACCGCGGTCGCCACCGTGAGGTGGAAGTGGCCCGGCACCCAGGCGGTGTTGTGGATCACCAGATTCAGGTTGTAGGACGCGTTGGTCAAGCCGCCGATCCCGCCGAACATGAAGAGGATGGCGGCCAGGAGCTGGGCGGTCACCGAGGGGTCGCCCCACGGCAAGGTGCGGATCCAGCCGACCAACCCCGTGCCTCCCCGTTTGCGGCCGGCGTACTCGAGTGAGGCGATGACGGTGAAGGCCGTGATCATCGAGGGGAAGAACACCGAGTAGGTGAGGATGGCGTGGATCCACTTCCAGGTCTGGGGCACCCCCGGGTCGACGAACTGGTGGTGGAATCCCACCGGCACGGAGACGATCAGGAACATCCAGAAGGCCAGCCGGGCCAGCGAGTCGCTGAAGAGCTTGCCGCCGGCCTGCTTCGGCAGCATTCCGTACCAGCTCACGTAGGCCGGCAGGAGCCAGAAGTAGACGAGCGGGTGGCCGGTGAACCAGAAGTAGGTGCGGGCCAGCGCCGGGTCGGTGCCGTCGACGAGGCCGAGCGACCACGGCAGCAGCATGGTCAGGATCGAGACCGCCACACCCAGGGTCGCGATCTGCCACATCGCCGCGTTGATCACGCCGCCCAGCGCGATGAACGGAGACCGCTTGCCCGGGTTCTCCTTCCGCCAGGCGTGGAGCGTCAGGTAGAACCCCACCCCCTCGATCCAGCTGCCCACCACGACCAGGGTGAGCCCCAGATAGAAGGCCCAGCTCGCCTCGAGCGGCGGGTAGAAGGTGTAGAGCACC
>JAUIML010000221.1 GCA_030432715.1 Acidimicrobiia bacterium
ACCGCCACAATGCCGACCGGCAGCTCTCGTTCGGCTACGGCATCCACTTCTGCATGGGCAGCCGCCTTGCCGAGCTGCAGCTACGGGTGCTGTGGGAGGAAGTCCTCCAGCGGTTCGAGCGGATCGAGGTGCAGGACGAGCCCGAGCGGACCTTCTCGTCGTTCGTCCACGGCTACACCAACCTGCCGGTGAAGATCACCCGTCGCTGACCTCACCCGTCGCGAACTCGGGGAGGAGGGGACGGGGCATGGGGAATCCGGGGGGCACACCCTCTGATCAGTTGCCGGATGTGCTGGCGACCGGGCGCACCGACGCCCGGATCCTCTTCGTGTCGATGTCGGCCCGGCATCCCGACGGCGCCGATGCCGCGTATCTGGAGTGGCACGGTCTCGACCACCGGCCCGAGCAGTATCGCCTGGACGGACTGCGTCACTCGCAGCGGCTCGTGTCGACGCCCGCGTGTCGCACGGCGCGGACCGTCGACCACGGCCACTATGGCGACGTCGATCACGTCATGGCGTACTCGTTCACCGACACGGCGGCGCTCGCGCCGTTTGCCGCCCTCGGTGCCGCCTTGCGCCACGGCGGGCGCATGCAACGGTTGCCGAGCGTCGAGCTCGGGGTGTTCGCCCTGAGCGGGACGATCGCCGCCGAGCGCGTTGCGGTCGGTGCCGACGTCGTCCCCTGGCGGCCGCACACCGGAGCCGTGGTGCTCATCGAGCAGGGCGCGGCACCGCCGACCGCGCTGGTCGACGAGCCCGGGGTCGCAGGTGCCTGGTGGTACGAGGGCATCGTCGCGCCTGCCCCGTTCGACGCCGACCGGCGGGGCCTGCAACTCACCCTGTTGTACCTCGACGACGAACCCGCCTCGGTCGGTCGTGCGCTGGCGCCGGTGCTGCGACGTCGTTGGGTCGACACCGGAGTGCGGGGGTTGCTCGCCGCGCCGTTCCACACGGTGGTGGCAGGCGAGTGGAACCTCCACCTCCCGTAGCGCCCTCTTGGCCGTGGTGGGCGGCCGTGCCGAGTAGATTCCGGACGTGGGCAGGATCGCGGTCGTCACCGGAGCATCGAGCGGTATCGGTGCAGCGACGGCGGAGGCGCTGGCGGGCGATGGATTCGAGGTCCACGCCCTGGCCCGACGAGCCGACCGGCTCGCGGCGCTGGCCGAGGCGACGGGCTGCACCCCGCATGTCGTCGACGTCAACGACCGGGCGGCGATGGAATCGGTCATCGGCCAACTCGGCGCCGACGTGCTGGTGAACAACGCCGGACTCGGTCGGGCGATGGATTCGCTCGTCGAGGCCACCGTCGACGACATCGAGCGGACGGTCGCCACCAACGTCACGGCAGTCCTGCACGCCACTCGCTTGGTGCTGCCCGCGATGATCGAGCGGCGGTCGGGTCATGTCGTGAACGTGGGCTCGATGGCCGGGCTCTACCCGCTCTCAGCCGCGCTCTACGGAGCGACGAAAGGGGCGGTCCACCGGCTCTCGACCAACCTGCGCCTCGAGTTGCGGGGCACCGGGGTCCGCGTGACCGAGATCTGCCCGGGGCGGGTGACATCGGAGTTCTACGAGGTGGCGATCGACGACCCGCAACGGCGAGCCCGGACGCTCGACACCGGCATCGAGGAGATCACTGCGGCCGACGTCGCCGAGCTGATCCGCTACGCAGTGGCGGCGCCGACGCGGATGAACATCAACCGAATCGAAGTACAACCGACCGAGCAGACGTATGGCGGCAGCCAGTTCGTCACCACCGAGGAGTGAGCATGGCCGCAGCTCGAATCGTGGTGATCACCGGTGGCGCGTCGGGCATGGGCGCGGCCTCGGCCCGTGCGTTCGCCGACCAGGGCGACACCGTGGTGGTGGTCGACCGAGACGGCGACGGGGCCCGCGCCGTCGCCGAGGCCGCCGGTATCAGCGAACCCTGCATCGGCGACGTGAGCGACCCCGACTTCTGCCGTGACTCGATCGCATCGGTCGTCGATCGTCACGGCGGCGTCGACGTGCTCGTCAACGCGGCCGGCACCATCCATCGGGCCGACTCCCTCGGCACCGACGACGCCGACTGGCGTCGGGTCATGGGTGTGAACGTCGACGGCACCTACTTCATGTGCCGGGCCGCGATCCCCGTCATGACGGAGCGGGGTGGTGGCGCGATCGTCAACTTCGGGTCGATCTGGGGCGACGTCGGTGCGGCGGGGGTGACCGCCTACTGCGTGTCGAAAGGGGCGATCCATCAGCTCACCCGGGCCCTCGCACTCGACCACGTCGAGCACGGCATCCGGGTCAACGCCGTCGCTCCCGGTGAGGTGAACACTCCCATGCTGGCGTCGCAACGGCAGACGCCGCCGACGGCCGCCGATCTCCAAGCGCTCGCCGACGCGACGATTCCGATGAAGCGCCTGGCCGAGCCCGAGGAGATCGCGACCGTGGTCGTGTTCCTGGCATCGCCGGCGGCGAGCTACATGACCGGCGCCATCGTGCCGGTCGACGGTGGCTACACCGTTCGCTGAACGGAGAGCGTCAGTCGCCGTCGAGGCTGACGACGTTGAGCGGGCCGCGTCGCACCGATGCCGTTGCTTCGTGGCGCTTGCCGCCGTACCAGACCGCGGCGCGATCGTCGGCCTCGAGGTTCTTGACCCACTGCGAGTCGGCGCGGACCGTCGACACGATGACCCGGTCGCCCAGCCGGAAGCCGAGCACCGGTACTTCCCGTGGTTTGCCACTCACCCGGCCGGTGCTCTCGAGCACGACCGCTCCCAGCCCGATCGGGAGCGGGGAGCCGAGTCCGGCCTTGACGAGCGGCTTCACCACGCGGTTGAGGCGGCGGAACAGGACTTGTTGGGGGTTGTCGATCACGCCTCGAGTCAATCAGCCGAATTCCGGTTCCACCCACCAGGGGAAGTAGTCGGGCATGTCGCGGGAGGGTGACAGCTGGTAGTTCGGCTCCCGTTTCTCCAGGAAGGACTCGACGCCTTCGCGGGCATCCGCCGTGCCGCCCATGTACTGGACCCCCCGACTGTCGAGCTTGTGGGCCTCCATCGGGTGGTCGGCGCCGAGCAGGCGCCACAGCATGTGGCGGGTCAGCGCGACCGACACGGCGCTGGTGTTGCGGGCGATGTTCTCCGCGATGCCCCGCGCGGTCGCCATCAGGTCGTCCGCCGGCACCACCGAGCGAACCAGCCCGCCGTCGAGCGCTTCCGCCGCATCGAAGACCTCGCCGGTGTAGCACCATTCGGCCGCCCGGCTGATCCCCACGACGCGGGGAAGGAACCATGACGAGCAGGCCTCGGGCACGATGCCGCGACGGGCGAAGACGAACCCGAATCGGGCGTGTTCGCCGGCGATGCGGATGTCCATCGGCAGCGTCGACGTGACGCCGACGCCGACGGCTGCACCATTGATCGCGGCGATCGTGGGCTTCGAGCAGTCGTAGATCCGCAAGCTCACGAGACCACCCACGTCGCGATGGATCCGTTCGGCCTCGGCCGGATCGTCGCCGGTGGCGGCGGTGTGGTCGAAGGTGTCGCCGCCGGCGCCGAGGTCGGCTCCGGCGCAGTAGGCGCGACCGGCACCGGTGAAGATGATGGCGCGGACCTCGTCGTCGGCGTCGGCGTGGTCCAGGGCCTCGATGAGATCACGGCCCATCTGCGGGTTGAACGCGTTGAGCCGGTCAGGCCGGTTGAGCGTGATCGTGAGCACCCGGTCCTCGATCTCGTAGAGCAGGGTCTCGAAGGTGGGGAGGGCAGCGGGACTCATCGGTGGTGGTTCCTGTTCAGCTGGGATCGGCAGAATCCCCAGCGTCGCATGTGGGCGCGCTCCGAGCCGAACGCGTCGACGCCGCCGACGGGCCAGCCGAGCCGGATCCGACTGCTACCGTCGCCCGATGCCTGTCGTATTCGTCCATGGTGTACCCGAGACCCCTGCGGTCTGGAGTCCGCTCGTCCGTGCGCTCGAGATCGAGCCGGTGCAGCTGCAGCTTCCGGGATTCGGTACCGCGGTTCCCGATGGATTCGACACGACGATGGACGGCTACGCCGGCTGGCTGCACGACGAGCTGCGGGCCATCGACGGGCCGATCGACCTCGTCAGCCACGACTGGGGTGCGTTGCTGTCGATGCGAGTCGCGGCACAGGACCCGCCGCTGGTGCGGTCGTGGGTGACGGACATGGGAAACCTCGACGACGACTTCGCGTGGCACGACACCGCCCGAACCTGGCAGACGGCCGGTGACGGCGAGGCCTTCATGGATGGCATGCTCGCCCTGTCCGTCGCCGAGCGGGCGGAGGTACTGATCGGTCTCGGCGTCGACGGCTCGGTCGCCCAGGACCTGAGTCGGGACTTCGACTCGGTGATGGCGGATTCGATCCTGGCGCTCTACCGGTCGGCGGTGGACATCGGTCGCGAGTGGGGCCCGGGAATCGACGCGATCGTTGCCCCGACGCTCGTCGTGGACGCGGCGCTCGACCCGTTCCGATCGTCGGGTGCGAGCCTCGCGCTCGTGCGTCGAATCGGGGGTCGCGCCGCTGAACTTCCCGAGGCCGGTCACTGGTGGATGACGACCCACCCCGAGCCGGCGGCCGCCGCGCTCCGGGAGTTCTGGGACTCCCTGTAGGCGTCAGCCGAGCGCGGCCATCGCCAGATCTCGGGCGGTGCCGTAGTCGGCCTTCCCGTTGGGAGCCCGGGGAACGGCGTCGACGAACACCACCGATTTCGGGGCCTTGAACCGGGCCAGTTCACCCTTCACCGACTCGATGATCTCGCCCTCGGTGACCACCGCCCCGGGTTCGACGCTCGCGACCGCGGTCACGGCCTGCCCGAACGTGTCGTCGTCGACGCCGACCACCAGACAGTCGATCACACCGTCGACCCGCTTGACCGCCTCTTCGACCTCCTCGGGGAAGATCTTCTCGCCGCCCGAGTTGATGACCTGGCTGCCGCGCCCGAGCAGGATCAGCGACCCGTCGGCCGCGACCTTCGCGAGATCGCCGGGGAACGAGTAGCGCACGCCGTCGATCACCCGGAACGTCTTGGCCGACTTCTCCGCGTCCTTGTAGTACCCGAGCGGCACGTTGCCGCCGGCAGCCACCATGCCGACCTCGTCGGATCCCGGCTCGACGAGGCGGTCGTCGTCGGTGAACACCTTCGTCGTCGGTGACCGGGTGAACGTGCCCGTCTCGGTCTCGAGCCCCTTCATGGTGATCTGGGTGCCCATCGATCCCTCGGTGGACCCCATGGCGTCGATGAGCATCACCTGCTCCATGCGGTCGATCAACTGCTGTTTCACCTCGGAGGTCCACATGACGCCCGAAGACTGCATGATGGCGACCGACGACAGGTCGTAGGATCCGCCGTCGGGTCGTCCTTCGTCGATCGCCCGCAACAGCGGCTTGGCGAAGCTGTCGCCGACGATCGTCACCGAACTCGCCCGGTGTCGTTCGATCGTCTCGAGCACCTCGTGCGGGTCGAGACTGCGGTTGGTCAGCGTGACCACGTGGGAGCCGAGCAGGTGGGGGATGAAGCAGCCCAACCACAGGCCGGTGCCGTGCATCAGGGGCGCACAGGGGAGCGAGACCAGCGACCCGTCGGTGCCCGCAGCGGCCTCGACGATGTCGTCGGCGCCGGTCGGGGCAGCGAGGCCGAGGATCGGGAACGCCGCTGCGCCGAGCCCCGCCGTCAACCCGCCGATCGCGTACATGACGCCCTTCGGCATCCCGGTCGTGCCACCCGTGTAGAGCATGTAGGTGTCGTCCTCGGCCCGCTCGACCCGCGCTGCGGGCGGGTGGTCGGCGATGACCGACTCGTAGGCCTGGGACCCCGGCACCTCACCGGCTCCGCCGTCGTCGACCTCGATGACCAGCTTCAGCTCCGGCAGCCGGTCGACGACACTGGCCACCCGGTCGCCGAGCGAGGAGTGGAAGACGAGGGCCTCCGCGTCGGAGTTCTCCAGCAGGTAGTGCAGTTCCTCGTCGATGTAGCGGTAGTTGATGTTGATGGGGACGCCGCGCAGCTTCATGGCCGCGAACTGGGCCTCCATGTACTCGTTGGAGTTGTACATGAAGAGGCCGACCTTCGAGTCGGGACCCAGGCCGGCGGCGGCGTAGGCCTCTGCGAGCCGCGCCGCCCGGTCGTCGTACTCGGTCCATGTCCGGGTGACGTCGCCGTGGGTGATCGCGGGTCGGTCGCCGATCCGGTCGGCGATGGCTTCCCAGATCGTCGCGAAGTGCATCTCCATTCGCCGGGAGTATAGATGTGGTCGTGCGCCCCGGAGCCGTGGTGCCCGCTGCCGACCGCCGACCGCCTCGGCCGACCTAGCCTGGCAGGGTGTCCGACCCCGTGCTCCAGACCTTCCCCCTCGGTCCTCAATGGCCGACGATCGACCCGTTCCTGTTCGTGGCCCACCACCACGACATGTACCCGGC
>JAUIML010000222.1 GCA_030432715.1 Acidimicrobiia bacterium
GACCCGTGAAGGGTGTCATCACTGCCCCGACTTCGCGGCCGAACACGCCGACATCTCCACCGGCGGGATCGGCGACGCGACCGACTGGACCCTCACGATCGTCCGGACCGAACTCGGTCGGGCGATCATCGACGCCATGGTCGCCGACGGGGTGATCGAGACCCGGCCCGGCGACGACGACCCGGGGGCGATCGCGCTCATGCACAAGCTCGCCCAGAAGAGCCGTGAACGCTGGCCCGAGTGGGCCGCGCCGGCCGCTCGCGTGGGGATCAGCGCGAAGAAGGCCTGACCGGTAGCACCACGGGACCTCGCAGAACCGGGTGCTCCTTCCACACGATCGTGTCGTCGTCGATCTCGTAGTCGCCGAAACGCTCGAGGAACACCCGTAGTCCGACCCGCATCTGCATGCGGGCCAGCGCCGCACCCACACAGTGGTGGATGCCGTGTCCGAAGGAAATCGGGCGGGGGTCGTCCCGGTCGAGTCGGAGTTCGTCGGGCGCCTCGTAGCGCCGCGGATCCCGGTTCGCGGCCGCCAGGAGCACCGCGACCCGCTTGCCCGCGCCGATGGTGACCCCGCCGATCTCGACGTCCTCCCTGGCGGCCCGCGGGTCGACGTGCAGCGGCGGGTCGTAGCGAAGCAGTTCCTCGACCGCGTTGGGCCACAACGAGGGATCAGCGGCCACGAGCCGCCGCTGGTCGGGGTTGCGGGCGAGATGCACCATCGCCAACCCGAGCGAACCACTGGTCGTCTCGTGGCCGGCGAACATCAGGAACATCGCCATCGCCACGACCTCGAACCGGCTCAACCGACCACCATCGGCTTCTGCGTGCACGAGGTCGGTGAGCAGGTCGTCCTGCGGTTCCCGGCGCCGGTCCTCGGCCAGGCGGTCGAGGAGTTCGGCGCCCTCCCGCAGCAGGCGGTCGACCGCCTCCGGGTCGAAATCGGGAAAGGGGTTGAGATAGTCGACCAGCGCGTTCGAGACCTCGACGGTGACCGGCCAGTCCTCCTCCGGGATACCGAGCAACAGGGAGATCGTGTGGATCGGGAGCGGCGCGTTGAATGCGGCGAACAGGTCGACGGTCGCGTCGGTGTCGACCCCATCGAGGAGACCGCGAGCCAGTCGCTCCACGTCGCCCTCCAGCTGCTGCATCCGCTTCGGGGTGAACGTTCGACTGACGAGGGCACGCAGCCGAGTGTGGTCAGGCGGGTCGACGAAGAGCAGGAACCTCCGGAACAGCGCCTTCGACAAATCGCTCATCGCCGAGTGGGGTCGGCACGCCAGCACGACCTCGCGCTGGGTGGCGACCTCCATCGCATCGGACGACAGCGCCACCCGGGCTTCGTCGTAGCCGGTGACGAAGAACTGCTGGTACCAGGGGCTCCAGACCACCGGCCCGTCGGCGACGATCGGCTCGTAGGCCACATACGGATCTGCCGCCATCCCCTCGGCGAAGATGTTGCCCCACCGGCTCCGACCCAGGATCGTCTCGGTCAGTCGGGGACGTTTCACGATGGCGCGCACGATGGGCAGCGAGTACCGATCGCTGGCCCGAACCTTCGTCTCGGGCGGGTCGGGTGGCGCGGGGACCGCGAGCGTGGACATGACGAAAGGGTTCCACATCCGACACCGATGTTCTCGGTCGAGTCGCCCGGGGCGCGCACGACGTTAGGGTCGATCCATGGACCTCGAATTCTGGGTGGACCCGATTTGACCCTGGTGCTGGGTGACGGCCCGGTGGGTCGTCGACGAAGTGGCGCCGGCCCGTGATCTCGCGATCACGTGGCAACCGATCAGTCTCAAACTGAAGAACAAGCCCGAAGAGGGCTCGTCCTTCTACGAGCCCGTCGACCGCACGTACCGGATGCTGCGGGTCATGGAGTCGGTGCGAGCGGCGGAGGGCGAGGATGCCGTGTTCCGGTTGTACTGGGAGTACGGCCGACGCATCCATCACGACAAGGCCTTCGAATTCCCGATCGAGGACGCACTCGAGGCCGTCGGCCTCCCAACCTCACACGCGGCGGCATACGACTCCGACGAATTCGATCACGAGATCCAGACCCGCCACGACGCGGGCATCGCCCTCGCCGGCGACGACATCGGCACTCCGATCATCGCCTTCGACGATCGCAACGGGGTGAAGCAGGCCTACTTCGGTCCCGTGATCACCCGCGTGCCGCCCACCGAGGACTCCCTCGCGATGTGGGACGCCCTCGTCACCATGATGAACGTCGACGGCTTCTGGGAGCTCAAGCGCACGCGCACCGAACGGCCCGACTTCGGCGACCGCCCCTAGTCACCAGGGTCAGAGGAGAGGGTCGAGCACGGTGAGTGCTCGGGCCACTTCCTCCTCCGTGTTGTAGTGGACCATCGACAGACGCACGACCCCGTCGTCGGGGTCGAGACCGAGCGCGGTCACGAGCCGAGGGGCATAGAAGTGCCCGTGGCCACACGACACCTCAGCGGCGATGAGCGCGTCGTAGATCGCGGCCGACGAGTGCTTCGCACTCGAGAACGCGACGGTCGGGGTCCTGACGGCCGGGTCGGCCGCAGTCGAACCCACCACTCGCACGCCGTCGCGCGCCTCGAGCAGGGCGAGCAGCGGCGCCATCAGTGCAGCCTCCTGCTCGGCGAACAACCCACTCACCGCACGGATCCTCGCGACGGCATCCGCGTCGGTGTCGTCGCCGAAGTGGTGGGCGTGGAGGAGGTCGTAGTAGTCGGCGATGCCCGCCGACGCGCCGATCAGGGCGTGGTCGGGGCCGGCCGGGGTCACGCGGGTCTCGAGGCGTGACTCGTTGAAGTAGTGACCCTGGTGGGCGAGCTGCGGGAGCAGGGCACGACGGACGTACAGCATCCCGAGGTGGGGACCGAAGGTCTTGTACGTGCTGTAGAGGTAGACGTCGCAGTCGAGCGCCTCGACGTCGACACCGCCGTGGGGGGCGTAGGACACGCCGTCGACCAGGACGAGCCCGCCCACCGCGTGCACACGATCGGCCACCGCCCGCACCGGGTTGATCGAGGCCGCCACGTTCGACGCATGGGTCATCGCCACGAGCCGGGTGCGCTCGTTGACGAGGCCGTCGAGATCGTCGGGATCGAGCAGACCGGTGACCCGGTCGACCGTCCACTCGCGTACGACGATTCCCGTCTCGGCCAGCCGGCGCCAGACCCCCGAGTTCGCCTCGTGGTCCTGCTCGGTCACCACGATCTCGTCACCCTCGACCCACATCGGCCGCATCGCGTGGGCGAGCACGTAGGTGTTCTGGCTGGTCGAAGGACCGAAGTGGATCTCGTCGGCCCCGGCATTGAGAGTCGCGGCCATCGCCGTGCGGGCCCGGGCCATGGCCTCGGTCGCCCTCACCGACGGCCCGAAGTCCCATCCGGGCTGAACCTTGGCCGTCGTGAAGAGGGACGTCAGGAGATCGACCACAGGACCGGCGGCGTAGCTGCCGCCGGCGTTCTCGAGATGGGCCCAACGGGCGGTCTCGGGGTCGGCGAAGGCCGGGAACCGGCGACGGACGAAGTCGAGATCGAGGGTCATCGACCGGACGCTACCGGCCGGGTCAGCGCAGGTACTGCTCGGCGCAGCCTTCTACCGCAGGCTCGAGCCGCGGATCGGCCGGGCGATCGCCATCGCCGGGGGTGCCGCCCGCCTCGAGAAACGCCTCCGGGGTGCCGAAGAACTCGGAGAACTCGAGCACGATGCAACGGCAGTAGTCGTCGCGCTCGGCCGCGCCGTCGCTCGGTGCCGGAGCGGCGACACATGCGTCGTGCAGATCGGGCGCGACCGCAGCCCAGGGATCCTCGAGGTCGGGGTTCGACGGGGATTCGCCGCAGGACACGGCGAGGATCGTCGATGCCAGCACCGACAGTGCGACGATCAGGAGCCGAGATGGTCGGCGGCGCATCCGTCGAAGATCGCACGGACGTTCGGGGGGATCGACGCCGGCTCGTTGCCCAGGTCGCGGTTGACGTTGAGGAAGCCCTCGAAGTCGTCGTCGTACTCCTGGCGGAGCCCGTCGTAGGAGCACTGACAGTAGTCGGCCAGGGCGTCGGCATCACTGTTGCCGTCGTCGCCCTCGGTGCAGGCTCTGATGAAGTTCTCCTCGACCTTGCCGATCTCGTCGGCCGCTTCCCAGGTCTCGGGGTCGCTGCTCTGGCTACAGCCCGAAGCGACGAGGGCGAAGGCGAACAGCCCCGCGACGGCGGCGGAACGGAAGGTCGTGCGAGTTCCCATGCGGAGCCGAGGATATCGGCCCGGAATCAGGCAGCGGTGCCGAAGATGGTGGCGAGACGACGATCACCGGTGGCCCGGTAGACGGCGAGGTCGAAGACATCGCCCTTCGTCACATCGACCATCGGGCCGCTGACCGGCTTGAGCTGGAGCGCCGACAGCAGGGCCCTGACACCGGTCTCGTCATAGCCGACCCGCAGGTCGTCCCGAGCCGTTCCCGCGACACCCCCGTCGGCGAGCAGTGCCGCTTCGTCGGTGAGATCGAGGACATCGTGCGAGGTCATGACTCCACTGTGGGCGCGGTGTGGGCGTCGGCCAAGGGTCGATCGACCCATCGGGCCGAAATGGGTACCGACGGCCCACTTCCACGACGGGAAACCGGGTCGAGCGACCCGTTCCCGTCACCCGGAACTGGGCCGACCGGCCCCCAGCTCCCGGGCCCGCTCGAACACCGAGTCGAGCATCTCTTCGGTCAATCGGCCCGTGAAGGTGTTCTGTTGGCTCACGTGGAAACTGCACAGCAGCGTGCGATCACCGTCCAGCGGCACCTCCACGCCGTGGCCGAACTTCGGCCGGGGCCGCACGCCGAGTTCCTGACAGGCGACCTGGTAGCCGAAGCCCCCGAGCACGACGATCACCCGCACATCGGTCAGGGCGTCGAGCTCGCGGGCGAAGAACGGGCGACAGGCGTCGCGTTCGGCCGTCGTCGGCTTGTTGGCCGGAGGCGCACACTTCACCGGCGACGTGATCCACGCCCCGTCGAGCTCGAGCCCGTCGTCGAGGCCGGTCGACTCCGGCTGCGAGGCATAGCCGGCGCGGTACAACGCCCGGTAGAGCCAGTCGCCCGAGCGGTCGCCGGTGAACATCCGACCGGTTCGATTGGCCCCGTGAGCGGCCGGAGCCAGGCCGACGACGAGCAGGTGGGCGGCCGGGTCACCGAATCCCGGCACGGCCTTCGCCCAGTAGTCGTCGTCGCGATACGCTGCCCGTTTCTCGCGGCCGATCTGCTCGCGCCACTCGACGAGCCGCGGACAGGCGCGGCAGGCCACGACATCGGTTTCGAGACGTGACAAGAGCCGCCTCGCCTGATCAGGGTTTCCCACGGCGTGCAGGGTACGTTGACGAGACGATGGCTCGCCGCAACGATCCGCCGAAACCCACCCTGGTCCTCCTGGTCCGCCACGGTCAGACGCCCACGACCGGTGCGTCGCTGCCGGGCCGGGCGCCGAACCTGCACCTCGCCGACAAGGGCGTGGCCCAGGCCGAGGCGGCCGCGGATCGCATCGCGGCTCTCGGTTCGGTCGCCGCGGTCTACGCGTCACCGATGGAGCGCACCCGCGAGACCGCTGCCCCCATCGCCCGGGCCCGCAAGCTCCGGGTCCGGCAGGCCAAAGGCCTCATCGAATGTGACTTCGGCGCCTGGACCGGCGAGAAGTTGTCCAAGCTCCGCAAGCTTCCCGAGTGGCGCACCGTCCAGCGCTACCCGAGCGGCTTCCGCTTCCCCGGCGGCGAGTCGTTCGCCGAGATGCAGAGTCGAGCCGTGGACGCCGTCCACGATCTCGTCGCCGCGCACCCGGGCGAGACGATCGTCGCGGTGTCCCACGCCGACGTGATCAAGGCAGTGGTCGCCGCGGCGACCGGCACCCACCTCGACCTCTTCCAACGCATCGTGGTGTCACCCTGCTCCATCACCGCGATCCTCTACACCCCCGATGGCCCCGTCGTCCTCACGGTCAACTCGACCGGCGACGACCTCACCTCCCTCGCCCCCTCGTGAGTGAATCGTTCGACTTCCGCGAGCCCGAGTTCCTGACAGTGGGCACGCTCGGCCCCAAGGGACAACGAGAGTTCTTCCTGCAGGCCCGGGGCGAAGGCCGGCTGGTCTCGCTCAAGCTCGAGAAGCAGCAGGTCGCGGCGCTGGCCGACTATCTCGACCAGGTCCTCGACGATCTGCCCGACGCCCCGGCCGGCGACGCGCCGACCGATCTCGGACTGCGCGAGCCCGTGGTTGCCGCGTTCACCGTCGGGTCGCTCGGCATCGCCTACGCCCAGGACATCGATCGGCTGATCGTCATGGCCGAGGCGGTGCCGGAGACCGAC
>JAUIML010000223.1 GCA_030432715.1 Acidimicrobiia bacterium
CAGTGCACGACCAGGTCGATGGCGTCCGACACCAGGGCGTTCAGCGCCGACAGCGGTAGCTCGGAGCGGGCGAGCTGACAGATGAAGCGCAGACGGGTGAGTGCCTGGCGGGCGGATCCGGCGTGGATCGTCGTGAAACCCTTGACGCCCGAGGAAAGGGTCAGCAGCAGCGGGAGGGCCTCGCGATCACGAACCTCGCCGACGATCGCGATGTCCGGTGCCATCCGCAGGAACCCCGAGACGAGCCTCCGAAGGTCGACAGCGGGGCGATCGTGGCGCGCCGCCCGCGTCTGCATGCTGGCGACGTTGGGGAGCGGGATGTCGGCCTCGAACACCTCTTCGGCGACAACGACTCGAAGACCCGGGTCGAGTTCGGCGGCACAGCAGTTGAGCATCGTCGTCTTCCCTGCACCGGGCGCTCCCGCGAAGACGATGGTCTGGCGCGCCCGTACGCAGGCCCGCAACAGCTGTGCCGCCGATGTCGTGAGCATCGATCGATCGACCAGTTCGTCGAGTCGGCGGATGGCCACGCCGGTGAACTTCCGGACGTTGACCATGAGATGTCCGCCGCGAGCGACGTCGGCATGCACGATGTGAAGTCGGGCCCCGTCGTCGAGTTGGGCATCCTGCAGGCCCTCGCTCGGGTCGAGTTTGCGGTGTCCGCGGGTCGAGTCGTCGAGGATCTTGGTCAACGTCCGTTCGACGTGGGCGTCGTCGTGGAACACCTCGTCGTGGTAGCCCGAAGGCCCTTCGTGGCGACGAACGAAGATCGCGTCGGGTGCGTTCACCATGATCTCCCACACGTCGTCATCGGTCAGGAGCGGTTCGAGGGGGCCGTAGCCGGCGAGGTTCCGGACGGCACGGTCGGTGAGCGCATCGGTTCCGTCGATCGGGAACGGCCGCCGCCCCTGGAGGTGGTCGCGGTTCCACGCCCGGATCTCCTCGTCGACGAGCGCGGCCATGTCCGCCCGCGTGGCCGTTCCCTCCTGGCCGCCGGTTTCGTGGCGGCAACGCGACTGGACTGCCCGTTCGATCTCTCGGAGAGGACTCAGGTGCACGGCTTCGGTCATCAGTGCGCCCCCGTCCAATGGCCGAGGGACCCGACCGCTACCGGCTCCGGCGACCGATTTCCGTCGCGCCCGAGGGAGTGGGGGAGGAGTGCATCCAGCCGCCGCCGTACCTCACGATGCACACCGCGTGCGAGTGACGACGGGACACGGACGCCGTCGCGGATGGCCGTGTCGAGGTCGTGGCGATGCGGAGCCAGAACCGGGTTGCCGAGCGCCTCGAGCCCCGGCTCTCCGTGGACCAGCGCAGCAAACGCCGAAACTGCGTCGGCTCGACTGTGCAGTCTTCGCGGTGAACGATTCAGCACCGCGAGCATTCGGGATGCGTCGATTCCACCGTCGCGGAGATCGCGGATGGTCCGCACGAGGGAATGGACCCCTTTGGGTGTCGGGTTGCCGACGATCACGGTCACGTCGGCTCGCGGAAGTGCGTGGCGGGCGATCAGATTCCGGTCCTCCACATCGCGCGAGCCCGTCGTCGCCTCGCCTTCCATGTCGGCATCGACATCCGCGATCACGATCCGATGCGCACCCAGGAGGCCCTCCACGGCAGCCGCGAACGCCCGCGGACGCAGCGCCGTCCAGTCGCGATGGCGGCGGAGGCCGAGCAGCAGCCGATACCCGTGCGCAGGGGAGTGGAAGGTGAGTGAGCGCACCTGGGTCGGAGACAGACGTCCGCCTCGATGGGCTTCGACCAGCTCCTGGAGCCCGGGGGCGAGCGTCCGGGCGTCGTGCAGCATCGCGACTTCGGCATCGAGTCGGAGGTCGGCGAGGAGGACATCTGCTGGGGCCGCCGCATGGTCGGAGAACCACTGCGCGAGCCCCATGGCGATCACCGACGCACCGGTACCTCCCGCCCCGGTGACGGCGACGAAGTGGCCGGCCGACGACTCGGCGTCGTCGTCGCCGGTCGGGTCGGGGGGAATCGGCGCGACCCGAGTGATCGGCGTGGCGTGGTCGCGGAGGAGCCGGTCGAGCCGGAGCGGCTCGAAGTCGTCCGCGACCACCGCGGCCGCACCCAGCTCGGTCCAGTCGGGAGAACCTGTCGATCCGATGACGATCGTCACCCCGCCCGCGGCCCGGACGTCGTCGATCAGGTCTCGATCGAGTCCGATCGTGGCGCGATCGACGAGCAGGGCGGAGAGCGGCCGGGCGGATGCCAGGCGCGACCGCACTTCGTCGGCGGAGACGTACTTCTCGAAGTCGGCCGAGATCGATCCGACCGTGGCCCAGCCCGCCACCTGCCTGAACCATGGGGATCGTGGTGGGGCGAGGCCGAGTAGAACCCATCGGTTGTCGGTCATGGGGCCGAGATCCGGATCTCCGGCGGCGCCGTGTCGGCTGCGGCCGCGGCGGGCGGGGGAGCGGGTTGGGGGACCGCGGTCTGGGCGGGGTACTCGGCTTCGAGGGCGGTCGTGGTGCGGACTACGGTGAGCGACTCGTGGGACAGCAGCGCGACGGTTGCGACGTCGCCGGCATCGGAGAGCGCCAGCGTGAGCCGCGTCTGGCCGGCCGACGCGACCCCTGCCGCGGTCGGCTCGTAGTCGAGCACCAGGGCATCCTCGACGGCGGTGCGTAGGAGCCGGTCGTGGCTCGACACGGCCAGCAGGGTGACGCGGTCGCCGCGCCGCAGCGAAGGTGGCGTGCGCTCGCGCGGTACGGGGATGGTGAGCTCGTGGAGGCCGGGCACGGCCTCGCCGTCGACGTCGGGAAGCCTCACGACGTCGCGGGGGTCGAGCAACCCGCCGGCCCTGAGGGAGGTCATGGCGACAACGTCGTCGAGGCCGTCGAGCGAGGTCAGGGCGTTGGGCGTCGTGGCAGGCGACAGCACCATCGGCTCCAGCGCAACATCGTCGAGCGTGAGCCGTTCGCCGGCGTCGACGTCGTGTCGCAGCACGACATAGGGCGTTCCCGCCGTTTCCGTCGCGGGCCGCGAGGCGGCGAACGCGACCACCGCGGCCGTCGTGACGAGCAGGGCGCCGATCAGCGCTCGACCGTTGGGCAGCGCCCGGCGCGGGTTGATCGCTCGGGAAGCGCCGGGGTCCTCGCTGGGCGCGGGGTCTCGGGTCATGGCGAGCCCGCCGCGGCGACGTCGGAGCGTGGATCAGCACCGAAAGCGTGCAAAAGGATCGAAAATGCGCGAGTCTCGCGGTATGCCTGCTTCTGCATCAGACGACGCCGCCGACGACGAGATCGAATGGCTGTCCACACCCGGCGCGGCCGAGCGGCTGGGCATCACGCCCCGCACGCTCTACCGCTTCATCGACGAGGGGCAGTTGCCCGCGTTCAAGTTCGGTCGGGTCATCCGCCTCAAGAAGTCGGACGTGGATGCCTACATCGAGAGCTGCCGTGTCGAACCCGGCTCGATGAGTCACCTGTATCCCGAGACCGCAGGATCCAGCGACGGCTGAACCGCGAGGAGTGGGGAGATGCGAAGTCACCTCGCAAGTGATACTCGCGACTGCTCTTCGACGTCAAGTGTGAACTAGGGGGCGACGTTCGCCCAGGCTTCCGCGACGTCGGTGTCGCCGATGATCGTGACATGGCCACCGCGGCCCCAGGCCCAGAGCAGCAGGTCCTCGGCATGACCCTGCACAGTGGCGTTCGCACCCGTGCCGGCATCGCCCTTGTGGGCCACGAGCAGGGTTCCGTCCACGGCCCGGATGCGCCAACGTTCCGTGCCGTCGGTGCGCTCGAGGACCACGTCGCCCTCGGGGTACTCCACGCTGCCGCCGTCGCCCCGGAAGCGCATACCGACATCGAGGATCTCGTTGATCCCGTCGGTGGCGACCTCGGCGTCGATGTGCGAGGAGATGCCGGCGGCGTCCTCGGCGTCCCAGCGATGGACCACCGTCTCGTGCAGCATCCGCCGGTGGTAGAAGCCGCCGTTGCGGCGATCGGTCCACGACCACACCGACTCCTCGGAGCCGATGTCGGCCAAGGCGGACAGCACGAGATCGAGGCCGGTCCGGCACCACTCCCAGGGGGCGGTCGCATCGGGCGGAGCGTGGTCGGGCCACCGCTCGGGTTTGGCCAGGCGGTTGGCCGTCCAGTGGGCGACGCGGCGGTGCACGCTGGTCGTGTGGACCGCGAGGTCGGTGTTGGTCCAGCCGGGGCAGGCTCGAACCGGCGCGTCGGGTGCCCGTTCTGCGGCGGCGATCAGGGTTTCGCCGTCGCGGCGGATCATCTGGAGGGTGGTCTCGAGGTCGAGCGTCATCGACAGGGACGGTAGTGGGGTGTTGGCCCGACCCACGCGGACGGTCGGGACGTCGTGCCGTGACGAGTGTCTGACACCGGCAACGCGAAGGGTCACCGGTGACGGGTGGGTGGCGGGGGTGTGGTCGACTGGATGGCGAGGTTCGGAAGCAGAGGGTTCGAGAGCAGCGGGTTCGAGAGCAGAGAGGACGGGTTGATGGGTGGCGACGAGTCGGATCCGGCGGAGTGGGAGACCTACCCGGGCGAGAGGGCCCGCTACGAGGAGATCGACAACGCGCCCGACGAGGGGCCCACCGAGGATCTCGACATGTCGATCTTCGAGGGGGCCGACGGCAGCACCATCCCCGGGCCGTCGCCGGGCGCGCCGCGGGAGCAGACGTTCCAGCTCGACGGAGTGGTCGACGGGGCGATGAGCCAGGACGGCTCGATTCGGTTGACGTTCACCGACACTCAGGCGGCAGTGAACGCAGACGGGATCCCCATCACCGAGATCACGGCCACCGTCACCAACAGCTCGGGACACACCCAGCCGGTCACCCTCTACCTGGCCGACGAGGGGCGAGCCGACGGCGTGGCCGTCTGGGCCAGCCACCCGCTCAGCACCGGGGCGACCGACGCGGCCAATGCGTTCCCGATCAACGCCGGCGACACGATCACGGCCACCTTGGGGGCCCACACGCAGACCGTCGACACCGTCACCGAGACCAAACTCGACCTCCAGCTCCATCTGCAGCGCAACGATCTCGAGCAGGCCCTGCAGTTCATGAGACCCCTGCTCGCCGGATATCTGGCCGCGACCACGGGCTTCCACGACCAGCCCGACGTCGCCCACAACATCCGTCAGCTGCAGGAAGGTATCCACACCGCCGAGCAGGGGCTACTCCACTTCGACGATCCCGGCCTGCCGGCCGCCCGGGTGGGGCGGGCCCAGTACTATCTCGAACACCTGCCGCTCCAACGGCAGAACATGGAGTTGCTCGCGTCGGGCGGCCGGATGATCTCGCCGTTCTCCGACGACATCCGCGAGATCACGACGCTGCGCCACTCCGACTCGATCCTGAGCTTCTACCAGAACGACGTGACGATTCGGGAACACGGCGCAACCGTTGTCACCGACGCGGAGCGCTACGGCGAGTTCGCCAAGGGCGAGGCGATCGGGCGCTCGTTCAACGACATCTCCAAGGGGATCCTCTTCGGTGGATACGACGCGATCGTCGGGCACACCGAGATGTCATGGGCGTACCCCCTCATGTCGCTGGCCGTGACCGGCGAGGCCACCGACCATCTGGGGCAGAAGCTCAGTGCCGGCGGAACGGCCGCCGTTGTCGCCCAGGCGGCGTTCGCGGCGGGCGGAAAGATCCTCGACGGGCTGGAGGCGACGGGGCGCATCACCAAGAACGACCGGATCCTCAGCACTGCCGACATCGACGTCGATCTCTTCGCCGACGGATTCCTGCAGGACAAGGCGCTCGGCGCGATCAAGGACGGCAGCGTCTCGGCGGTCGGCGCGGTGCTCGACGACGAGCAGGCTCTGGCCGGCGACAAGCCGAAGAACACGCCGGTCGACATGGGTCCGTCGCCATCCGCGCCCGCGCCCACGAGCCGGTTCGGCGGTCGACTCAAGAAGGGCGCCGCGGCGCTCGCCGTCGGCGTGATCGGCGTTGGGGGCGTGGTCATCGCCACGAGCGGCGACGATCCGGCCGACGAGTCCGGGGCACCGGACGCTGCGGTGCAATCACCTGTCGACGATGCCGCCGACGAGCCGGTCGACCCGACACCGCCGCCGGCCGAGTTCTCCGACGCGGTTGCGGCTGCTGTCGCTTCCATCGATTGGCATCGCTATCCAGATCGAGCAGCCAGTACGTTGCGGACCCGCATCGGCGAACTGCACGGATGCGATCCGTCCGAGGTGTTCGTCGCCAACGGCTCCAACGAGGTGCTCCAAACGATTCTTCTGACCTTCGCCGGACCGGGTCGCTCGGTTCTCACCTTCGAACC
>JAUIML010000224.1 GCA_030432715.1 Acidimicrobiia bacterium
GCGTACCGATGCTGTTCACATCCGGAATCCGACTCCGTCAGATCCGCCTCACATCCGGAATCCGACTCCGTCAGATCCGCCTCACATCCGGAATCCGACTCCGTCAGATCCGCTTCACATCCGGAATCCGACTCCGTCAGATCCGCTTCACATCCGGAATCCGACTTCGTCAGATTCCGATGCGCTGGGCGAGCAACTCGCGATGGTAGGTCGGGTCGCCGAACAGCAGCTCGGAGCTCTTGGCCCGCTTGAAGTAGAGGTGGGCGGGGTGCTCCCAAGTGAAGCCGATACCGCCGTGGATCTGGATGTTCTCCGCCGCAGCGTGGAAGTAGGCCTCCGAGCAGTAGCTCTTGGCGAGCGAGGCGACCTGGCCGAGCTCGTCGTTCATCTCCGCGGCACACCAGCCGGCGTAGTAGGCGGCCGACTTGGCCGACTCGACCTCGAGCAGCATGTCGGCGCACTTGTGCTTGATCGCCTGAAACGAACCGATCGGACGGCCGAACTGCACGCGCACCTTCGCGTACTCGACTGACATCTCGAGGCACATCTGGGCGCCACCGACCTGCTCTGCGGCGAGCGCCACGGCGGCGAGATCGAGCACGGTCTCGAGGGTGTCCCAGCCCTTGCCCTCTTCGCCGATCAGCGAACCGGCGACGCCGGAGAACTGGAGCTTGGCCTGCTTGCGGGTCTGGTCCATCGTCGAGAGCGCCGTGCGGGTCAGCCCCTCGGCATCGGCGGCGACCTGGAAGAGCGAGATGCCCTTGTCGGTGCGGGCGGCGACGATCAAGAGGTTGGCGGTGTGACCGTCGAGCACGTACATCTTCGTGCCGTCGAGTGTCCACGAGTCGCCCGAGCCGGAGGCCTGCATCGTGATGCCGCCCTCGTCCCACCGGCCGCTCTCCTCGGTGAAGGCGAGCGTGGCTCGGGTCTCGCCCGAGGCGATGCCCGGAAGGAGCTCGCTCTTGGCGCCGTCGTCGCCCGACTGGAGGATGGCGTTGGCGGCGAGCACACAGCTGGAGAAGTACGGGGCGCACAGGAGAGCACGACCCATCTCCTCGAGGACCACGACCTGTTCGACGAAGCCGAAGCCCTGACCGCCGTACTCCTCGGGGATCGCGAGCGCCTGCAGGCCCATCTGCTCGGCCATCTGGTTCCAGACGGCCTCGTCGTAGCCCTGCTCGGTGTCCATCTGCTCGCGGACCGCCTCTTCGGAGGACTTGTCCTGGAGGAAGCTCCGGACGAATTCGCGCAGCTGCTCTTGCTCTTCGGAGAATGCAAAGTTCATGGGCGGCACGCTACCCACGCCAACGACCCTCGCCAAGTCGTGATGTGTACACCTGTGCTACATATGGCTAGGATGCCCAGATGGATCGCATCGGGGTCAGAGACCTCCGCAACCAGGTCGCCGCGGTGGTCCGACGGGCCGGCGGCGGCGAACGCATCGTCGTCACGGTCGACGGTGCGCCGGTCGCCCAGCTCGGCCCACTCGAGCCGAGTGGCGAGCCGTCGATCGACGATCTGGCCGCTGCCGGTCTGGTGCGACTCCCGGGCCGCGCCGACCGGCCGACCGCGCCGGAACCGTTCGGCGTCCCGGTCGACATCCGGCTCTCCTCGGTGATCGCCGAACTGCGGGGGGCGCCGGGATGACCCTCGCCGTCGACTCGTCGGCGCTGATCGCCCGCTACGTGCCCGGCCCCGATCGAGGGCTCGTCAACGACACGCTCGCGACCGACCCCACCTGGTGCGCCAGCGACCTCGCCCGCACGGAGGTGATGCTGGCCCTGCACCGGCTGGCCGGTGCCGAGGTACTGGCGAACGAACTCCGAGCCGCCGCTCGGGCCGATCTCGATGCGTTCGTGCTGGTCCCGGTCGACGAGCGCTGTATCGCCCGGGCGACCGAGCTGGGCACGGCGTACGGCCTCCGGACCGTCGACGCGATCCATCTCGCCGCGGCCGACCGACTCCCCCGCCCCGTCCGCTACCTCACGCTCGACCACCACCAGATCCCGGCCGCAGCCGCCCTGGGCTTCGAGCTGGTCTCGCCATTGGCGGGCTGAGACGAGGCGCTAGCGTCTGCCCTTCCGATGCAGACGAGCACTCCCCCCGATCCCGCCGCGGTCGAAAACTCGGAAACCGAGCCCCCCGGACCGTGGATCCGCCCCGCCCTCCAGCGGCTCCTAGTCGTCGCGGGACTCACCGCGCTGACCATCGCCCAACCCGTCCTCGACCTATTGGGCAACAACCCCGCCACGTTCCGCTTCAACCGGATCGAGTCGACCGACATCATCGTGTTCGGGGTCGCCATCGTGGTGGTCCCGCCGCTGCTGCTCTGGCTGGTCGCGGAAGTCGGCGGCGCGTTGGCTCCGCGGTTGGGACAGATCCTCCACATCGCCACGGTCGCCGTGCTGGGCGGTCTGTTCGGGGTGCTGCTCACCAAGGCGATCACCGATGCCGCGGCGGTCCATGTCGTCGTCGGACTCACGGTGGCCGCCCTCGCGGCCTTCGCCATCGACCGCGTGACGGCTTTCGGCAGCTGGGCCCGCCTCCTCAGTCTCTTCAACCTGCTGGTGCTGGCGCTCTTCGTGTTCGGCTCGCCGGTGTCCGACGAGATCTGGGCGGGGACCCAGGAAGCGTTCGCACCGCCGATCGAACTCCAGCAGCGCGACGAACCACCGCCGTCGGTGATCATGCTGGTGTTCGACGAGTGGCCCACCGGATCACTTCTCACCCCGGACGGCACCATCGACGCGTCGCGCTTCCCGAACCTGGCCGAGTTCGCGGACGAGTCGACCTTCTACCGCCACTTCAGCGCCGTCAGTCCGTTCACCCAGAGCGCCGTGCCCGCCCTCGTCGACGGGCTCGACCCCTTCGGTGGGCCGACCTGGGCCGATCACCCGAACAGCATCTTCAGCCTGCTCGGGGCAACGCATCACCCCGTCGTCGCGGAGACGATCACCGACCTTTGCGGGTTGCCGGCGTGCGGCCTGCGTCCCACGCCCCCGCCCCTTCCCGCCGCCTCGACCGGATCGGCCGAGGCGCCCTCACCGGTCGGGGAGGCAGCCGAGGTCGACACCGGGCCCCGTTGGCGCCGCCTCTACGACACCACGGTCGAGATCTGGACCGAACGGGTTCTCCCCGGCACCGACGACTCCCCGGCCGCCTTCGACGATTTCGAGGTCGAGATCACGACGCCGACGCCGACGACCACCGACCCAGCGGCCCGGCCCGATCCCAACGAGGGCCTGACCGACGAGAACACCGAACTCGAACGGTTCTTCGCGACCCAGGTCTCGGGCCAGCCCGACCGCCACCGTCTCTTCGTCGAGGCCCTCCAGCCGACCGACGTCCCGATCCTCGGGTTCCTGCATCTGATCCTCCCGCATCAACCCTGGAACCTCCGCCAGGACGGCTCGCGCTACACCGTCGCCGCGAGCCGCGAGACCTACGCCCTCGACAACGACCACCCCTGGCCGGTGGCCGTGAGCCGCCAACGCCATCTCTTGCAGGCCGAGTACGCAGACCGGCTCCTCGGCGACGTGCTGCGCCGCCTCGAAGAGATCGATCAATACGACGACAGCATCATCGTGGTCGTCGGCGACCACGGTGTCGCCTTCGAGCCGGGCGAGCCGAGCCGCCGCATCACCGAGGCGAATCTCGAGCAGATCGCCTACACCCCGCTCTTCATCAAGACCCCCGGCCAGACCGAAGGGCGGATCGACGACGCCAACCTCAACGCCACCGATGTGGCCCCGACCATCGCCGACCTCCTGGGCGTCGCCCTGCCGTGGGAGACCGACGGCTCACCGGCCGGCTCCGACGCCATCGACGCTCGGGGCACGGCCAAGTACATCCACTCGTTCACCGACGCCTTCGACTACGAGTTCCTCGGCGTGGTCGACTACGACGACGCCGAGGCCTTCCCCGCCGTGCTGGACCGGGTGCCGGGGCCACTCGGTCCCGACGAATCTCGCCTGGCCGGACTCACCCGAGGCGTCGCCGGCGCCGAGTTGATCGGCGCATCGGCCGACGACGTGTTCGGACCGTCGCGAGGGTCGGTAACGGTCGACCAGCTCGCAGCGTTGCGTGACCCCGATCCGGCCGGACCGCCTGGAGAGATCTCCGGGCGAGTCGAATCGGCGGTACCCGGAGCAACCCTGCTCGCTGCCGTCGGCGGCCGCATCGTGGGTGTCTCGGAGATCTACCCCCGCGACGGCGACGCCGGCCACTTCGTCGTCCTTCTCCCCAGCGGCGCGCTGGGCCCGGCCGACAACGACATCCGGCTCGCGGCCCGCAACCCCGACGGCGCCATCACCGAGCTGACCCTGGCAGACGGTGAGTGACATGACCGAACCGACCCCGCCGCTTCCCGCCGACCAGCGGCCCTTCGACGACACCCCCGTCCACACCGTCGACCTGCCGGCGACCCCGACCCGAGACCGCAACATCAGCATCGAGGCCTGGGTCGAGGCGCCCGAGGTGGCGCGCCGAGCGGGCGACGACATCGGCCACGTCCGGGTCGCCTACAAGCGTCGGATCGGGCCGTGGCTGTTGTGGCGAGCCGGTCCCGCTCGTGGCGCCGACGCCCGCTACGTCGCCGTGCGCGCCGACGATCTCACCGACCATCACACCTTTCGCCTCTTCGCCGACGGCACCGGCGACGGCACCGGTCCGAGTGGACGCCGCCACACCCGCTTCCGGGCATGGAAGGAAGACCTGCTCGGCCGATCCTGAGCGGCAACGGGGTCCGTGGACCGGTAGGGCAATCCCGGACCGGTAGGGCAATCCCGGTGCCCGCAATAGACTCTCTCCATGAGCCTGCCGGTCGACATCAAGCGCGACTTCCCGGTGCTCCAACAGTCGTTCCACGGCCACCAGGTGGTCTATCTCGACTCCGGCAACACGTCGCAGAAGCCGCAGGCAGTCATCGACGCGATGGCGCACTACTACGAAGCCGACAACGCCAACGTGCACCGGGGGAGCTACGAGCTCGCCGTCCGGGCCACCGCCGCGCTCGAGGATGCCCGGGCGAAGGTCGGTCGCTTCATCAACGCACCGGCCACCAACGAGATCGTGTTCACGCAGAACGCGACCGAGGCGATGAACCTGCTCGCCCGCTCGTGGGGGTCGGCCAACCTCCAAGCCGGCGACGCCGTCGTCATCTCCGAGATGGAGCACCACGCCAACATCGTCCCGTGGCACATGCTCGCCGCCGAGCGCGGCATCGAGCTGCGGTGGATCCCTGTCGACGGCAACGGACATCTCGACCTCACCGATCTCGACCGCCTCCTCGACGGAGCGAAGCTGTTGAGCATCACGGCCATGTCGAACGTGCTCGGCACCCTGAACGACATCCCCCGACTGGCCGAGGCGGCCCACGCGGCCGACGCACTGCTGGCCGTCGATGCCAGCCAGTACGTGCCCCACCTGGCCACCGACGTGCAGGCGCTGGGAGCCGACTTCCTGGTGTTCACCGGCCACAAGATGCTCGGACCGATGGGCATCGGCGTGCTCTGGGCCCGCGCCGAGCTGCTCGATGCGATGCCACCGTTCCTCGGCGGCGGCGAGATGATCCTCCAGGTCACCAAGGAGGGCTTCACCACCAACGAGATCCCGTGGAAGTTCGAGGCGGGCACCCCGATGGTCGCCGAAGCGGTCGGACTGGGTGCGGCGATCGACTATCTCGAGGCCCTCGGCATGGACAACGTGCGCCAGCACGAGGTCGAACTCACCGCCTACGCCATGCGGAAACTGACCGAGGATCACGGCGACAAGATCACGATCCACGGGCCGAGCGAACCCTCCGAACGCGGCGGCGTGCTCTCGTTCGTCTTCCGCGGCGAGGCCGGCGAGGTCCACCCTCACGACATCGCCCAGGTACTGGACCAGTCCGGGGTGTGTGTGCGGGCCGGCCACCACTGCGCCAAGCCCCTGATGAAAGTGCTCGGAGCCAACGCCACGTCACGGGCCTCGCTCTACGTCTACAACGACGAGTCCGACATCGACACCCTCTCCGCCGCCCTGGCGGCTGCCGACGAACTCTTCGCCTTCTAGCCTCGCTCTCCTCTCACCTCGATACTGCCCTGTCACCTCGATACTGCCCGGTGACCTCGTTGCCCGTCTCCCACATCTAGGAATCGCCATGTCGGATTTCGACGACCTCTACCGCGAGATCATCCTCGATCACTATCGGTCGCCCCGGAACCGGGGCGAGCTCGAGACCCCACCCGCGCTTCGGGTCGAAGGGTGCAATCCCCTCTGCGGCG
>JAUIML010000225.1 GCA_030432715.1 Acidimicrobiia bacterium
CTTCCAACACGAGATGGACCATCTCGACGGCACGCTGCTCATCGAACGGCTCGACGACGACACCCGGAAGCAGGCGCTGAAGACCATCCGCGACCTGCAGCTCGGCTCCTCGGAGACCCGTCGGTCCACTGGCGGCGGGCTGACCCTCCCGTGACGATCCCGCCCCCGGCGGAGATCCGACGCATCGCCTACCTGGGCACACCGGAGCTGGCCGTGGCGCCGCTCACGGCCCTGGTCGAGGCCGGATTCGAGGTCCCGCTGGTGGTCAGCCGTCCCGACACCCGTCGCGGCCGTGGTGGGGCGCACCAGCCGTCGCCGGTGAAGGCTGCGGCGCAGGCGATGGGGCTGCCCGTCACCGACGACCTGGCGGATCTCGCCCGCGTCGACGTCGACCTCGGCGTCGTGGTCGCCTACGGACGCATCATTCCGGCGACGGTGCTCGACCGGCTGGCCATGGTCAACATCCATTTCTCACTCCTGCCCCGATGGCGGGGGGCGGCTCCGGTGGAGCGGGCGATCCTGGCCGGCGACCCGACCACCGGCGTGTGCCTGATGGCGGTCGAAGAGGGGCTCGACACCGGGGCTGTGTATCGACGCGACGAGGTGACCATCGACCCCGACGAAACGCTCGACGAGCTTCGCGAACGACTGGTCGAGATCGGCATCGAACAGCTGCTCGACGCCATGACCAACGGCCTCGGTGATCCCACGCCGCAGGTCGGTGAGCCGGTGCATGCGGCCAAGGTCACCAACGAGGAGCGCCGGGTCGACTGGACACGGTCTGCGGTCGACATCCATCGCCAGGTGCGGGTCGGCGGGGCCTGGACGACCTTCCGCGACAAGCGGTTCAAGATCCATCGCACCGCGGTGGTCGACGGTTCCGGCGAGCCCGGCGCCCTCGACGGCGAGACGGTTCATGCCGGGTCCGGTGCCCTCCTGCTGATCGAGGTGCAGCCCGAGGGCAAGGGTCGCCAGCCCGCGACCGCGTGGAGAAACGGCGCCCGGCCGGCCGGCGACGAGCGGCTCGTCTGATGACCGCCGCCCCGAACGTGGCCGATCCCCGCCGCATCGCCATCGATGCCATCGTGCGCATCGACGAGGGCGGCGCCTACGCCAACGTGGTGCTGCCGAAGATCCTGGCCGACACCGAACTCGAGCCCCGTGACAAGGGCTTCGTCACCGAGCTGGTCTACGGCTCGACTCGCCGGAAGCGGGCCCTCGACCACGTGGTCGACCGGTTCCTCGTGCAGGACCCGCCGCCGACGGCGCGAGCGGCGTTGCGCATCGGGGCCCACCAGCTCATCGAGATGGGCACGCCACCCCACGCCGCGGTGTCGGCCACGGTCTCGGCCGCACCGAAACGCTTCCGGGGAATGGTCAACGCGGTGCTGCGCAAGGTCGCCACCGCCGTCGACGAGGGCATCACCATGCCCTCGCTCGCCGTGGAGCTCAGCTACCCCGACTGGCTGGTCGCCCGACTGGCCGACGAGCTCGGCCCGACCGAGGCCGAAGCCGCGCTGCGCACCATGAACGAGCCGGCGACGGTGCAGCGCCGCGACGACGGGTACGTCCAGGACGAGAGCTCCCGTCGGGTCGCCGCGCTCGTGCCGTCGGGAGTTGGCCAGCTGGTGTTCGACATGTGTGCTGCGCCCGGCGGCAAGGCGACGGAGATCGCCGGACGAGGCGCGACGGTGGTGGCCGCCGACCTGCGCCGCAGCCGCATCGGGCTGGTGGTCGGCAATGCCGAGCGCCTCGGGCTCGACGGCGTGTTGGCGCTCCAGGCCGACGGGACCGCGCCGCCGTTCGCGCCGGCGACCTTCGATGCCGTGCTCGTCGACGCGCCCTGCTCCGGCCTGGGTGCGTTGCGTCGTCGGCCCGACGCCCGCTGGAGGATCTCCCCGACCGACATCGAGACCCTCGGCGCGCTCCAGACCGTCCTGCTGAGGGCGGCTGCGCCGCTGGTGCGGCCCGGGGGCACGCTCGTCTACAGCGTGTGCACCCTCACGAGACGAGAGTCGGTGGAGGTGGTCGCGGCCGCTCGGGACACGCTGGATTCGCTGGGGTTCGTCTCCACCGGTGGTGAGGGCGACGGGTGGCGCACCTTCGGCCCCGGTGTCGAGGTGCTCGATCCGGGGGCCGAACACGACGGCATGTGTCGCGCCCTCTTCGAGCGCCGCTGACCCCACTCGCTATCGTCGACGTATGGCCCACGGACACCAGCACGATCCCGGCGACGACGCGGCGCCGCTGCTCGTCAAGATCCTCACCGTGTCCGACGGGGTCGTCCACGGCACGCGCGACGACAAGTCGGGAGCGGTCCTCGAGGCACACCTGCGTGAGGCGGGCTGGACCGTCGCCGAACGGGCCGTCACCGAGGACGGCACCGAAGCCGTCGCCCGGTCGCTGCGCGCCCTCGCCGCCGGCTTCCACGGCCTGCTCATCACGACCGGCGGCACGGGATTCGGGCCGCGGGACCGCACCCCCGAGGGCACCCGGTCGGTCATCGACCGGGAGGCGCCGGGGCTGGCCGAGGCGATGCGGCTGGTGAGTCCGCTGGGGCGGCTCAGCCGGGCGGTCGCGGGCACGCTCGACACCACGCTGATCGTCAACACCCCGGGCTCGTCGAAGGGCTGTGTGGAGACCATCGACGCGGTCCTCGACGTGCTGCCCCACGCCGTTCGACTGCTCGTCGACAACGCCGACCCGCACCCGAGCGCCGACGCGCCCCACCACCCATGAGCGCCGACGTGTCGCCGGTGGTCGATCGCGACCGCATGATGAGGGCGATCGACGTGGCCGGTCGTGCCCGCCACCGGGCCTCGCCCAACCCCTGGGTGGGGGTGACGCTCGTGCAGACCGACGGCACCATCGCCTGGGGCGCCACCCAACCCCCGGGTGGGAACCATGCCGAGATCGAGGCCCTGACGTCGGCGGAGAACACCGTCGGCTCGTCGGTCTACACGACGCTCGAGCCCTGCAACCACCACGGTCGAACGGGTCCGTGCACCGAGGCACTGATCGAGGCGGGTGTGGCCCGGGTCGTGATCGGGATAGAGGACCCCGACCCCCAGGTCGCCGGCGCCGGCGTGGCTCGCCTGCGTGAGGCCGGCATCGAGGTCACCGTCGGTGTGGCCGCCGACGAGGTCGAACGCCAGCTGCGGCCCTATCTCCACCATCGCCGAACCGGACGTCCGTGGGTGCTGCTGAAGCTCGCCGCCACGATCGACGGTCGGGTGGCCGCCCCGGATGGCTCGTCGCAGTGGATCACGGGCCCGGTCGCCCGAGCCGACACCCACCGACTGCGGGCCGAGAGCGACGCCATCCTGGTCGGGGCCGGCACGGTGCGAACCGACGACCCGTCGCTCACGGTTCGCGACTGGCCCCCGCCCGAGCTGAGGATCGATCCCGGAGGGGTGCGCGACCCGCGACGGGTCGTGCTCGGCTCCGCCCCCGCCGGGGCCCGGGTCCACCCGTGCCTCGAATTCGACGGTGAGCTCGCCGATCTTCTCGATCAGCTCGGCGCCGACGACGTCGTCCAGCTGATGGTCGAGGGCGGTCCCCGGGTGGCTCACGCGTTCCATCAGCAGCGCCTGGTCAACGAATACGTCGTCTATGTCGCGCCCGCGCTCTTCGGCGGGAGCGACGCGGCCGGACTCTTCGCCGGCCCCGGCGCGGTGTCGATCGCCGGCGCATGGCGCGGCCGTTTCGACGAGGTGGTCACGCTGGGCGACGATCTGCGCATCACCATGCTGGGGGTCGACGCGGAACCGGCCGGCCGATAGGCGGCCACGGGGATACGCAGCCACAGGGATAGCCTTCACGCCCATGCTCAAGCTGGTTCTCCCGAAGGGGTCGCTCGAGAAGGCGACATTGGAGCTGTTCGAGGCGGCGGACCTGCCGGTCGAACGCTCGTCGTCGGTCGCCTACAAGGCCACCATCGCCGATCCTCGCATCGAGTCGGTGCGGATCCTGCGCCCCCAGGAGATCCCCACCTACGTGGCCGATGGACTGTTCGACATCGGCATCACCGGGCGGGACTGGATCGAGGAGACGAGCAGCGCCGTCGAGTCCCTCGGCGAGATGAAGTACTCGAAGGCGACGGCGAAGCCGGTACGCATCGTCATGGCCGTGCCCGGCGACTCCCCCTGGCAGTCGGTGGCCGACCTGCCCGCCGGGGTGCGGGTCTCCACCGAGTACCCGGAGATCACCCGCCGGTTCCTCGAGAACGCCGGGGTCGAGGCCGACGTCCGGCTGAGCTACGGGGCCACCGAAGCGAAGGTTCCCGACATCGTCGACGTCGTGGTCGACATCACCGAGACCGGCCGTGCCCTGAAGGCTGCGGGCCTGCGCATCATCGACACGCTGGTCACGTCCTACACGGAACTGATCGCCAACCCGACCGCCTATGGCGACCCCGACAAGGCCCACGCGATGCGGCAGATCCACACCCTCCTGCAGGGCGTGCTCGATGCCCGCGGGAAGGTGCTTGTGAAGATGAACGTGCCGACCGACGCGCTCGACACCGTCATCGGTCTGCTCCCGTCGATGAAGGCGCCCACGGTCAACGAGCTCTTCCGGGGCGCGGGATACGCCGTCGAAACGGTCGTGCCCAAGAACGAGATCAACATCCTCATCCCGGCGCTCAGCGACAGCGGGGCCACCGACATCGTCGAGCTCCCGATCGCCAAGATCGTGCCGTGAACCGCCGCCTTCCGGCGCGACGGACCGGCCGCGTGGCCGAGTTCGACGAGGCTGCCGGCTACGGCTCGGTCGCCGACGACCGGGGTGAATGGTTCTTCCACTGCACGGCCATCGCCGACGGCTCGCGGCTGATCGACCCCGGCACCGAGGTCTTCTTCGTGCTGGCCCCCGGCCACCGAGGGCGTCTGGAAGCGCGCGACATCCGCCCTGTCTAGAGGGCGAGGGTGACGACCACCGTCGCTCCGTCGCAGCTCCCGGCGATCGAGCAGATCTCGTAGGTGAACGTGTCGGTGTCGGCGCTCGACGCACCGAAATCGTCGTTGGCCAACACGTCGATGAACCCCCCCAGCACGTTGAGGATCGTCTGGGCGTCGTCGTTCGCCTCGGTCCCGCCGGGCGGAGTGCTGGTTGTCGTGGTCGGTGTCGCCTCGACCGGATCGACGGCGGGAACGTTCCGTTCGGCTGCGACCACTGCGGTCGCGGGGCCGAGGTGGGTGAAGGGCGCGGCGATGATCGTGGCGGCAGACACGGCTGTCGCCGCTGCGACCTTGCCGACCGTCTGGATCGCGGGCACCAGCGGCGTGGGAAGCATGCTCGGCGGGTGGGTGAGCCACCCCACCCAGGCCGAGACCCGACTCTGACGCGGGAGCGAGATCTGCAGGAACGAGCGGACGAGACCGGGGTCGAACTGGGTCCCCGCGTTGCGCAAGAGCTCGGCCCGGGTCTGTACGGCCGGGAGCGGCTTCTTGTACGAACGCGCCGCGGTCATCACGTCGAACGCATCGGCGATCGAGACGATGCGGCCGGCCGGCGAGATCTCGTCGCCGGTGAGCCCGGCCGGATAGCCCGTTCCGTCGTAGCGTTCGTGGTGCTGCGTCGAGCAGTCGACCCAGTCGCCGAGCCACGGCCGCAGGGAGTCGGTGAACTTCGCCGCGGCGCCGGGATGGCCTCGGAGGATCTTCCACTCCTCGTCGGTGGGTCGGCCGTTCTTGTTCAGGATCGGTTCGGGGACGTCGAGCTTGCCCACATCGTGGGCCAGCGCGGCCGGTCGGGCGCGTCGATCAGGGCGATCGTCGCCCACACAGAGACGAAACTCACGAAGGCCGGAACGACCCACACGACGGTACGGAAGAACAGACTGGCGCCCGGTCGCGGTCGCCACGCGCGCGCATCCAGCGAGTCCGCCTGGGACTCGGCGGAGCCACCGGTGGCGGAGGTCGGGCGCGCGGTCACACAGGAGCCGTCGGCGCCTGCCGACGGCGAATTGAGGCTGCGCCCTATTCGGTTGTGTCGTTGCGCTGCCGTTTCAGCTGGACGAAGACCATCCGCAGCTGTTCGAGCGCCTCGCGCAGGGTGGGCTCGGCGTCGCCGAGCCGACCTTCCAGCTTCTCGACGATCGCGGCGAGTCCGTCGATCGCAACGGTGGCCTCGGCGAAGTTCGGTGACTCCTGGGAGAGGTGCAGCGCCGCCAGCTCGTAGAGGCCCATGCCGTGGTTGGCGACGATCATCGCCGCCGGCGTCTCGAGCAGCCGGCCGCGCGCGTCGGCCATCTCCTTC
>JAUIML010000226.1 GCA_030432715.1 Acidimicrobiia bacterium
CAAGGGCAAGACGGAATTCACCGAGGCCCAGAAGGCCACGGTGGAGTTGGCTCGCTACCGATGCTTCCTGCTCGGGTTGCCCCAGGACCTTCTCGGTGAGACTCCTCAGGAGATCGTCGATCTCCTCGTTGCCCGCCACATCACGCTGCGCGAGGCGTATGACGACGAGGTGTGCGGTGCGCTGGTGCGGGGGACGATGGACGCCGACCTGTTCGACGAATCGACGGTGCGGGGCAAGGTGCACAGTTGGCTCGAGAACGGCTTCTCGCGCTTCGTGCTGATCAACAGCTTCCTCAGCGGCGACGCCGAGCGGGCAGCATCGATCGGGATCACCTTCGGGCCCCGCGACAAGGCGGCCGCCGGGATGGCGATGGCCGTGGTGATGGGCAAGACCGCGTTCTACAACCTTGGGCTGCGAGTGCCTTTCCGGGCGGTGGCGGACCGGGTCGACGAACGCCTCAACGCTCGACTCGCTCAGCTGCTCGACATGTACGGTCACGCCGACTTCGTGACCGATCCCGACAAGTACCACCTCGACGCCGCGGCGTAGCCACGGCCCATGAGCGGCGAGGACGGCGAGGGGGCGGAGCTGACCGCGAGCTCGGTGGTCAGGTGTCGTCGAGGACCTCGAAGGTGAGTCCGGCGTGCTCGATCAGCGCATCGATGAGGTCGTCGCCGAGCGCGGTGGCCGGGGTCCAGAATCCGCCGCCGATGCCGGTGTCGGCTTCGCGGCTCGTGTGGAGAAGGGTCGTGGCGGTCTCGCCGAGCATCTTCGCAGTCGATCCGTAGCCGGGGTCGCGATCGCCGGTGACCTTGGTGGTGATGGTGTTGCCGGAGGCGGTGGTGCCGTGGAAACGGATGTCGAAGAACCCCGCCGCCTGGGCGTCCGGGCTCGGTCCGTCGCCGGGCTTGGGCAGGATGCGGTCGAGCAGCCTGCGGGCGGGGCGCAGCGAGGCAACACCCATGAATCCACCGAGGCCGCCGGCCAGGCCGGCGGCCTTGGCCGCCCCCAGGAGACCGGATCCCATGCTCATGGCCTCGTCGTAGCGGAAGTCGTCGCCCCACGGCCGCCCGAGGAGGGCGTGGCTGCGATGGACGACACGGGTGTTGATCTGGGCCATGACGAACGGGCCGATCCACTCACCGGTCGCCGGGTCCTTCTTCGGTGCGAACGTGTCGGTTTGGTCCACGCCCGTCCGCATCCCTTTCGGGGCGAGGGCGTAGGGATTGGCGAGGGTCTTCCGCAGCGACGGGTCGTTCGCCGTCTCCTCCATCACGTTCATCATGCTCGCGATGGTGCCCCCGCTGGCCCCTCCCTTCATGGCGTGCACTCGCATGGAGATCCGGGTGCACGGCTCGGCGAATCGTGCGATGGCGCGTTGTTGGGTGAACCAGACGCCGAGGTCCGACGGAATGGAGTCGAAGCCGCAGGTGTGGACGATGCGAGCGCCGGTCTCGGCCGCCTTCTCGCCGTGGGCGTCGATCATGCGTTGCATCCACTGAGGCTCGCCGGTGAGATCGCAGTAGTCGGTGCCCGAGGCTGCGGCTGCGGCCACCAGCTCGGATCCGTAGAGCGCGTAGGGTCCCACCGTCGAGACGACGAGGCGACAGGAGTCGACGAGCGAGGCCATGTCGTCGGGGCTGCCCGCGTCGGCCACGATGCGGGGGACTTCGGCCCCGGTCGACTCGGCGACCGTCGCGAGCTTGTCGGCACTGCGGCCGGCGATCGCCCATGCGAGCTCGCCGGCGGTGCCGTGGCGCTCGACCAGGTACCGGCACAGGATCTGGCCGACGAAGCTGGTGGCGCCGAAGACGACGATGTCGTGCGGCCGGTCGGACGGTGCAGTCATACGGTGAGGTTAGACGGCCCGAGAAATCTTGCATCCGGGAGGTGGGCTCTGTCCGTAGCGAGGGAACAACACCCCGTTGGACATACCCAAGGAGCTCACCGAGATGCGCAGAACCCTCACCGCCCTCGTGATCGGCGCCATGTTGGCCGTCGGCCTCGCCGCCCCCGCCGGAGCATGGTGGGGCCGTGATCGCAACGCCGGCACCATCACGTCGATCGTGGCCAACAGCGGCGATTTCGACCACAACCCCCGTGACTACGACACGCTGTTGGCGGCGCTGCAGCTGGCCGACACCCAGGAAGGTGTGGATCTCGTCGCCACGCTCGACAGCAACGACCTCGACGTCACCGTCTTCGCCCCCAACGACCGTGCGTTCCTGCGCCTCGCCCGCGACCTCGGCTTCGAGGGCCACGGCGAAGAGGCGGCCTGGAACTTCATCGTCGGCGCCCTCGTCGACGTGCTCGGATCCGAGGCGACTGCGCTGGCAGTGCTCACCGATGTGCTGACCTACCACGTGTCGCCCGACAACATCCCGGTGTTCGGTGTGCTGTGGCGTAAGGGCCCGATCGACACCCTCAACGGCGAGACGATCGGTGGCAAGTTCCTCCGCCTGGCCGACAACGACCCCGGCCTCCGTGACCCCCGCGTCACGTTCCCGCTGCAGGTCAACGCCTCCAACGGTGTGATCCACACGATCGATCGTGTGCTCCTCCCGGTGAACCTGACCGGCATCATCGCCGCATCCTGAGCGACGGAAGGTGAGGTCCTGCGAGGACCGGTCACCTCGACCCAACTCCCCCAGCCCTGCACGGAAGGCGGCCCGCATCGGCGGGCCGCCTTCTCGTTGTGGCCCGGTGGGTTTGCCGTACACGGTCCCGGCCGGTTGCATGGGGCCATGGCCCAACCCACCCACGCATCACCCACCTTCGGGATCATCGGCGCCGGGATGTCGGGCATCCTCGCGGCGATCAAGCTGCAGGAGGCCGGCTACGGCTTCACCGTGTTCGAGAAGGCCGACCGACTCGGCGGAACCTGGCGTGACAACTCCTACCCGGGGATCGCCTGCGACGTGCCGTCGCACATCTACAGCTACTCGTTCGCCCTCAACCCCGAGTGGAGCCACTTTGCCTCACCTGGTAGCGAGATCCTCGAGTACTTCGAGGGCGTGGCCCGCCGCTACGGCGTCGACGACCAGATCCGCTTCTCCGATCCCGTCGTGCGTTGCACCTGGACCGAAGAGGAGCGGTGGGAGGTCGAGACGGCCGCCGGCCACATCGAGACGTTCGACTTCGTCATCGCGGCCACGGGCATCTTGCATCACCCGAAGCTGCCCGACATCGACGGACTCGATTCGTTTGCCGGTCCGATGTTCCACAGCGCCCGGTGGGACCACGATGTCGCCCTCGACGGCCGCCGCATCGGTCTCATCGGCACCGGTTCGACCGGGGTGCAGATCACCGGTGCGCTTGCGCCCCGGGTCGGTCGCCTGAGCGTCTTCCAACGAACCGCGCAATGGGTGGTGCCCGTGGAGCAGGTGGCCTATTCCGAGGAGGAGAAGCAGACCTTCCGCACCGATGCCGATGCCCTCGACCGCCTTCACGAGGAGCTGACCCAGGCCTTCAACGACGGCTTCGGCACCTCCATCCTCGACGGCGAGTCGGAGATGGTCGACGGCATCGAGGCCCGCTGCCGCGAGGAGTTGGCGGCGATCGCCGACGAGGAACTCCGGGCCAAGATCACCCCCACGTATCGAGCGGGCTGCAAGCGGCTCGTGATCTCGCACAACTGGTACGACGCCGTCCAGGCCGAGACCGTCGAGATCGTCACCGACTCCATCGAACGGATCGAGCCCGAGGGAGTGCGCACGGCCGACGGCCGGCTCCACGAGCTCGACGTGCTCGTACTCGCGACCGGGTTCAAGGTCGACTCGTTCATGCGGCCGATGACGATCACCGGGGCCGACGGCGTCGACCTCGACGACGTGTGGGCGCAGAGGCCGAGTGCCTACATGGCGATCACCCTGCCCGGCTTCCCCAACTTCTTCATGCTCAACGGGCCGAATTCGCCGGTCGGCAACTTCTCGCTGATCCAGACCGCCGAGCTGCAGTTCGAGTACGCCATGGACCTGGTGGAGCGGGTCGTGTCAGGCCAACTCTCTCGGATCCGGCCCACAGAGGACGCCGCCCGACGCTTCGAGGACGAGCGGGTCGATGCGGCCAAGAACACGGTGTGGGCCACCGGCTGCAACAGCTGGTACCTCGACGACCGCGGTATCCCGTTCGCCTGGCCGTTCCCGTTCGAGCGGTTCCGTCGCGAGATGGCCGAGCCCCGCCTGGGTGACTACGAGGGCGCCAACGCCTGACGTCAGAAGTAGCTGTCGAGCCCGCCTCGGCGACGGACATCGACCGTGGCGCAGTGGAAGCTGCCGCCGAACCGGTAGTTGCTGCGGAAGGGGCACGGGATCGCCTCGATTCCCTCGGCGGCGAGCATCTCGATCGTCGGTGTCTCGTGGGCTTCGACGATCACCTTGTCGGGTCCGAGGCTGAGCATGTTCATCGACAGCCACTGGTACGACGCGAACTGAGGGTGGCGCTCCGGGAGAGTCGAACGGGGCGCATCCAGAAACGTCCAGTCGCTGTCGCGCAGGATCTCCGGCACCGTTGTCATCGGCCTGTCGGGATTGGTCAGCGCCAGCCCCGGGCGCAGCGGCACCCAGGTCGCGTCGATGTGGATGGCCCGGTAGTCGTCGAACTCGACCTTGTGGAAGCGCAACGTGTCGCCGTAGTGGACGCGCAGCCAGTCGATGCCGAAGTCGTTGGTCACATGGCTGCGCTGCACGAACACGTCGCGGCCGCATCGGGTCATGTCCGCCGCGTCGAACAGCGGCTCGACCTCCGTGGTCACGTAGCCCTCGCCGCGGACCCACCGGGGGTCGTAGGACGCGTCGGTCATCGCCGGCTTGGGTGCCGCGCGCCACTTGGCGCCCCGCCGGAAGTAGTCCTTGCAGAGGTCGCGGTAGGCCAGGAACTCGAAGTAGCGCGAGCGCCACGCCATCGGGGCCTCGAGGATCTCGTCGCCCAGCACGATCAGCACGTCGCGGGGGTTGGCCTGACAGTTGCCGCCGGGCGACGCCCACAACGGCGTGGCGTGCGGCACGGCGTGGTCGAGCGGTTCGGGCCGTCTCACCGTCACCCCCTCACCCTCGAGGATCGACACGAACTCGTCGAGTTCGCGTTGTGCTGCGGCCACGTGGATCGGCTCCACCTGCCGGCCACCGCGGAGGCGGTGGTACTCCTCCGACCGGTCTCGGTGCTCCACAGCGGTGACGGCGTCGAGCGCGGTGTCCCATGGGAGTGTCGCGGCGCCGTCGAGCACCCCGACGATCACCTCCTCGAGTGGGTCCCACTCGTTCCAGGAGTTGACGACGGGCCCGCCGGCCGTCGTCGAATTCGCCGCGTCGATGCTCGGCATCCTCGAAGCCCCCCAACCCCGCTCGCGGGCCAGGGTAGGTCCCGTCGCGGGGCGAGTCCACGCCCGAACGGCTGGCGGTCAGCGCCGGCGTTGTGACCGGACGGCGGCCCCGCCGAGGCGGAGGAAGCGCACGTCGCCGAACGGCGTCCCCGCGACGGCGTTGACCACGAATCCGACGGAGAGGCCCGAGTCGGGGTCGCCCCATGCGCCCGACCCACCGAAGCCGAAATGCCCGAATCCGTGCGGGAGCACACCGGCCGTGGTGGCGGCCATGTTGTCGCGCAGTTCGTAGGTGAGGGTTTCGCCGCTGTTTTGGCCGTAAACCCAGACACTCACGCCTTCGTAACTGCTCCAATCTTGCCCTTGGGAGAAGATGCGGCTGAAGGAGGATGCGCCGTCATATTCGACGGTTAGCACGTCTTCGTAGGCCATTTGGCCGGGCACGGCCGCGCCATCACTATCCATCAGGGTGGTGATAGACAAATCTACTGTGCCATCTTGATAGATGAAGGGGTGATACCCTTGGAAGTCATCCACGAGACGGGGGTCAGCGGGGTCAATGTCTTCGATGGTTAGCACGGAGCGGCGTTGGAAGCCTAGTGGTGTGTCAGTTTCATATAGATTGACTGACACGCGCACCTCGCGGGTGTGTTTGCCATCGTGGAAGGTGGGAATGCTGATGGTTTGGGTAAGTGTGCCAGCGGGGAAGGTAAGTGTGCCGCTGACGGGGGTGTATTGCTGGCCGACGCGGGCGTTGGACTCGGCCGTGGCGTAGTCTACGGTGACGGTGTCGGAGTATTCGCGGCTAAGTTCAACCGTGAACACGGCCGTGTCACCCTCATTCACACTGACTTTGCCCAAGTCAAAGGC
>JAUIML010000227.1 GCA_030432715.1 Acidimicrobiia bacterium
GGTCGGCCATCTTGTCGGGATGGCCTGCGGAAACGCTCTCCGAAGTGAAGGTCCAGCGGCTCACTCTTGCTCCTGTTTTTCGGGGTCGGATTCGAGACGCGCACGGGCCGCGTCGAGGACGGCACGAGCGATGTCGCGCTTGTCGGACAGTGGTACATGATGTCGGGCGCCATCCGCCATGAGCACAATGACCTCATTCGTCTCGTGCTCGAACCCGACGCCGGGTTTCGACACGTCGTTGGCCACGATCATGTCGAGGTTCTTGGCGCGTAGCTTGGCCGACGCGTTGTCGACGAGGTCGTCGGTCTCGGCTGCGAAGCCGATCAGCACCTGGCCGGCGGGCTTGGCCTCGCCCAGCCGGGCGAGGATGTCGACGGTGGGCACGAGCGTGACCTGCGGCACGCCGTCGTGCTTCTTGAGCTTGTTGTCGGCCGCCTCGGCCGGCCGGAAGTCGGCAACGGCCGCGGCCATCACCACGATCTCGGCGTCGGGGGCCTCGAGCGCACAGGCCGCGGCCATCTCGGCCGCGGTCGCGACGGGCACGACCCGCACACCGGCCGGCGCCGCGTCGGCCCTGGTGGTGACCAGCACCACGTCGGCGCCGCGAGCCGCAGCCTCGGACGCGATGGCGTGACCCTGCTTCCCCGACGACCGATTGCCGACATAGCGCACCGCGTCGATCGGCTCGCGGGTGCCGCCGGCCGTCACGAGCACCCGCCGGGCCACGAGGTCGCCGGGGGCAAGGGCCCGGGTGACCGCCGCCGCGATCGTCTCCGGGGCCGCAAGGCGGCCATGCCCCACGTCGCCGCCGGCGAGACGACCCGACTCGGGTGGCACGATCAGCACGCCCCGGGCCTCGAGCACCTCGAGGTTCTCCTGCACGGACGCTTGTTCCCACATCTCGGTGTGCATCGCCGGACAGACCATCACCGGTGCCCGGGTCGCCAGCACCGTGGCCATCAGGAGGTCGGCACTGCGTCCGGTACGGATGTCGGAGATGATCCGGGCCGTGGCCGGACAGATGAGGACGAGATCGGCCTGCTGGCCCAGCATCGTGTGGGGGATGGGGGTCTCGGGATCGTGGAACAGGGAGGTGCGGGCCGGTTCACTGGCGAGGGCGGAGAAGGTCGTCGCACCGACCATTTCCAGGGCGCCGTCGGTGAGGATCGGCGAGACGTGGGCCCCCGCGTCGACCAGACGTCGACAGACCTCGACGGCCTTGTAGGCCGCGATACCGCCGGTGACGCCCAGAACGACGCGTCGACCCGACAGAGAACCCATGGCCCGGTGTGGCTCAGGCGCTGTCGTCGTCGCCGAGTTCGGCGGCGGCTTCAGCCTCGGCGAGCGCGAGCGCCGCGGCAGCGGCCTCGGCCTCGGGGTCGATCTCGACGGCTTCGATCTTCTCGGCTGCGATCTCCTCGAACGCGATCGACAGCGGCTTGCTCGCCGTGGACGTGACCTGGGGCGGCACGGAGGCACCGATGCCCTGTCCGAGCTGACCGACATAGTTGGTGATCTCGCGGCTGCGCATGGCGGAGAGCGTGACGAGACGGAACTTCGATCCGGTCTCCTCGAGGAGTTCCTCGATTGCCGGGTTCATCATCGTGTCGTAGCCGTGCGCCATGGGGTTCTCCGGGGTGTTTCGCGCCCACGAGAACCGTGGGGCCAGCCGACAATGCTAGCAGTGGGCCGCGTCGCCGCGGCGCGACGCGATCAGCGCCTCCACTTCCTCCACCGCCCGCTCCAGGTCGTCGTTGACCACGACCGCGGCGCCGAGGCCACGGGCGACCTCGACCTCCTCTTCGGCCTTCGCCAGTCGGGCGCGGACCTTCTCCTCCGGATCGCCCCGACCCCGAAGTCGCTCCTCCTGGTGGGCCCGACTCGGCGCGTCGACGAAGATCAGCAGGGCATCGGGGTACCGGTCTCGGATCTGGGCGGCGCCGTAGACGTCGATCTCGAACACGACGTCGTGACCCGCCGGCGGATCGGGCACGGGCGTTCCCTGGAGATAGTCGAGGAACTCCACCCATTCGAGGAAACCCCCGTTCTCGGCATGGGCCAGGAACAGCTCTCGATTCGTGAAGTGGTAGGCCTCCATGTGCTCGCCGGGGCGCCGGGCCCGCGTGGTCCAACTCCGGCTCAGCCACAGCCTCGGATCGCGATCGAGAAGACGGGCGACGATCGTGCCCTTCCCGACCCCACCCGGGCCCGAGACGACGATGATCAGCCGGTCGGCGAGTTCGCTCACTCCGCGGGTTCGCTAGCCCAGCGTGGCCAGCAGCTCGCTGCGCTGGTTGTCGCCGAGACCACGAAGACGCCGGTTCTCGGCGATGCCGATCTCCTCCATCGTGCGGCGGGCCTTCACCTTGCCCACACCGGGGAGGGATTCGAGCACCGCGAGCACCTTGGTCTTGCCGATGGTCTCGTCGTTCTCCGCCTGATCGAGGAGTTCCTGCAACGACAGCGAACCCATCTTGAGCCGCTGCTTGAGTTCGGCTCTGACCCGCCGGGCTTCACCGGCCTTGACCAGCGCTGCGGCACGGGCCTCGTCGGACAGGACGGGTGGCTTCGACATGTTCGGATCCTAGTTGACCGACGGCCTCACTCGCCGGAGCTGCCGGCGATGAGCTCATGGACCCGGGCGGCCGCCGCGAGCGGGTCGTCCGCCCGGGTGACCGACCGGCCGATCACGAGGAGGTCGGCTCCCCCCGCGATCGCTTCGTCGGGGGAGGCGGCGCGGGCCTGATCGTCGACCGTGTCGCCCGGCAGTCTGATACCGGGAACGACCCGGGTCATGCGCGGTGCGTAGTGATGGGCCTGCTCGAGATCGGCCGCGGCGCACACGAGGCCTCGACAGCCCGCTTCGGCCGCCACCATGACCCGCTTCGGCATGATGTGCTCGGGTGCGTCGGCGTCGCTCGTCAGCACCGTGACGGCGAGCGAGGTCGGCTGGGCGAGCCCGGCGTTGCGGGCTCCCTCCTCGAGTCCCTGCACGCCGGCCTGGAGCATCTCGACACCGCCGTGGGCGTGCATGGTGAGGAATTCGACACCGAGCGCGCCGAGGACGCGGGCCGATTTGCCGACCGTGGTCGGGATGTCGTGGAGCTTGAGATCGAGAAACACCCGATAGCCCAGCTCGGCGATGGCGCCGATCGCTTCCGGACCGGCGGCGCTGTAGAGCTCGAGACCGATCTTCGCCACGCCGAAGTGGCCGTTGAGCTGCCGCCCGAGGCGGATGGCGGCCACGAGATCGTCGACATCGAGGGCCAGGGCCAGCTTGCTGGCGATGTCGGCGTCGATTGTGTCAGCCATGCGCTGCTCCGATCAGTTCGGCGACATCGGCCACACCATGCCGGTCGCACCATTGCGAGAATTCCTTGAGGATCCGCCGAGGGGCTCGTGGATCCGCGAACGTTGCTGTGCCCACTTCAACCGCTGACGCCCCGGCGAGCAGGAACTCTACGACATCGGTCCCGTCGCCTGCGCCACCCACACCCACGATGGGCAGGTCCGGCGCCGCTTCGTGCACGTCGTAGACGGCGCGCACGGCGACCGGGTGCATGGCCGCGCCGCTCAGACCGCCCTTCCTGGCCCCCAGCACCGGTCGACGCGACTCCGTGTCGATCACCATGCCGAGGAGGGTGTTCGTGAGCACCACCGCCTCGGCTCCGGCGTCGCGGGCCGCCAGGGCGATCTCCGGGAGATCGGCGGCGTTGGGACTGAGCTTGGCCCAGCGCGGTCGCCCGCAGCCCACGGTCGCGGCAACGGCCTCCCGGGTCGATTCGGCCGAGTGGGCGAACATCTTGCTGCGATCCTCCAGATTGGGGCACGAGACGTTCACCTCCACGGCCACCACCCCGGCCGGCGCTCCCGCCAGGGCGTCGGCCGCGGCCCGATAGTCCTCGATGGAGTTTCCCCAGATACTGGCCACCACCGTGGCTCCCGTGGCGAGGAGGGGCGGCAGCTCATGTTCGAGCCAGTGGGGCACGCCCTTGCCCTGGAGCCCCACGCTGTTGATCATCCCGGCCGCGGTGGGGTGGACCCGGGGCGAGGGGTTGCCGGCCCACTCCCCCGCCTTCATGGACTTCACGACGACGGCGCCGAGCTCGGCGGGACGCATGTAGTGGGCGAACTCGGCCCCGTGGCCGGCGGTGCCCGATGCCGTGAGCACCGGGGCCCGGAGTCGGACGCTGCCGACCGAGATCGCCAGATCGGTCACGAGGTGCCGGACTCCCCCGGGCCCGCCGCCGACGACGCGGTGACGCCCGCGTGGTACTCCTGCAACGACCGCACGGCCAACGGATGATCGCGCCAGTCCCGCATGCCGTTGGCGGCCGCCATCGCCGCCGCTCCGGTGGTGAGGAGCGGCACGTTGGCCAGGCCGGCCGCGCCGCGGATGTGTTCGCCATCGGCCCGCGGACCGCGGCCACGCGGCGAGTTGACCACCATCTGCACCTTGCCGTCGCGGATCAGCGACACCGCATCGACGCCGCCCCCGCCGTCGGCCTCGCCGAGCTTGGCGACGTCGATCGACACCTCGATGCCCTCGGCCCGGAGCGCATCGGCGGTGCCGCTCGTCGCGGCGATCTCGAATCCCAGCTCGCGGAATCCACGAGCGGCCATGATGCCGACCGTCTTGTCGCGGTCGGCGAGCGACATGAAGATCGTGCCCGACTCGGGCAGTCTCGTCCCCGCGCTCAGCTGCGACTTCACGAAGGCCAGGCCCGGCGTGAGGTCGATGCCCATGACCTCACCGGTCGAGCGCATCTCCGGGCCGAGGACGGCATCGGCCTCGGGGAACCGGTTGAAGGGAAGCACGGCTTCCTTCACGGCGGCATGGTCGCCGACCACCCGGTCGCGCAGGAGACCTTCCTCCCGCAGTTCGTCGAGGGTGGCGCCCACCATCACCCGACTGGCCACCTTGGCCAACGGGACACCGGTCGCCTTGGCGACGAAGGGCACCGTCCGACTGGCCCTCGGGTTCGCCTCGATCACGAAGACCTGGTTCCCCTTGACCGCGTACTGCACGTTGATGAGGCCCTTCACCTCGAGCGCCTCGGCGATCCTGCGGGTGTAGTCCTCGATCACCGCGACGGTCTCGTCGCTCAACCGGTTGGGTGGGATCGAGCAGGCGGAGTCCCCGGAGTGCACCCCGGCCTCCTCGACGTGTTCCATGACGGCACCGATGACCGTGGCCCCCGTGCGGTCGCGGATCGCGTCCACGTCGACCTCGGTCGCGTCCTCCAGGAAGCGGTCGACGAGCACGGGACGCTCGGCGCTGAGGCCGCCCTCCTTGCCGAGGGAGCCGAAACCGGCCAACTCGGCCATGGCCCGGGTCAGGTGCTCGTCGTCGTAGACGATCTCCATCGCCCGGCCGCCGAGCACGTACGACGGCCGCACGAGGGCCGGGTAGCCGATGCGCCCGGTGATCTCGAGGGCCTGCTCGACGTCGACGGCAGTGCCGCCGGCCGGCTGCGGGATCTCGAGTCGCGCACACAGGGCGTTCCACTGCTCGCGGTCCTCGGCCAGGTCGATCGAGGCCGGCGAGGTGCCCAGCACGAGCTCGGGCGGGAGCCGGTCGGCGAGCTTGAGCGGCGTCTGGCCGCCGAGCGAGACGATCACCCCGAGCGGTTGCTCGCTCTCGATGATGTCCATCACGTCTTCGTGGGTGAGCGGTTCGAAGTACAGCCGGTCGGACGTGTCGTAGTCGGTCGACACGGTCTCGGGGTTGCAGTTGACCATCACCGTCTCGTAGCCGGCGTCGCGCAGGGCGAAACTGGCGTGCACGCAGCAGTAGTCGAACTCGATGCCCTGACCGATGCGGTTGGGGCCCGAACCGAGGATGATGACCCGCTCCCGTTCGCCGGGCGTCACCTCGTCGGTGTCCTCGTAGGTCGAGTAGTGGTACGGCGTGGTCGCCTCGAACTCGGCCGCGCAGGTGTCGACGGTCTTGAACGTCGTCTTCACACCCAGGGCCAACCGGGCGGCCCGGACGGCCGACTCCTCGACGTCCCACAGGTAGGCGAGCTGGGCATCGCTGAAGCCGAGCTGCTTGGCCCGCTTCCAGCTCCGCTTCGTCATGGCCGCCATTCCCGTCTCGGCGAGATGGGCGCGTTCCTCGGTGATCATCGACATCTGGTCGAGGAACCAGGGATCGACCCAGGTGGAGG
>JAUIML010000228.1 GCA_030432715.1 Acidimicrobiia bacterium
CCAGCGCGACGTGACCGACATGGGCGGCACGATGCGGCTGGGCGCCTACGTCGCGCAGCTCCTGCCCGGGTCGCAGGTCGCCCGGGCCTACGGCAAGGAGACGGTGTCGGAGCGTCATCGGCATCGCTACGAGTTCAACCCCAAGTACCGGAGCCGCTTCGAAGACAGCGATCTCGTACTGTCGGGTGAGTCGCCCGATGGCCGGCTGGTGGAGTTCATCGAGCTCAAGAACCATCCCTTCTGGATCGCGACCCAGGCGCATCCCGAGTTCAAGAGCCGGCCCGATCGCCCGTCGCCGCTGTTCCGGGAGTTCGTGAAGGCGGCGATGGAGCGCGCCGCGGGTCGCAACCCGCAACTCATCGACATCGACGCCGAGCCGCCCGGCGTGGTCTCCGCTCCCGCCGAGTCGTGACCGAGCCGGGGCCCCGGTCGGCTTCGGGGTTCCGTCGTGTCGCCGAACGCCACGTCCACGCGGGCTGGTCGATCGACGTCGTGGTCGCCGATTTCGAGACCCCCGACGGCGAGATAGTCACGCGCGACGTCGTGCGCCATCCCGGTGCGGTCTCGGTGGTGCCCCTCGACGGCGACGAGTTCGTGCTCGTGCGCCAGTACCGGGCGCCGGCCGAAGCGGACCTGCTCGAGATCCCGGCCGGCAAGAGGGACGTCGCCGACGAACCGCCGGCCGAGACGGCGCTCCGGGAACTGGCCGAGGAGGTCGGGCTCACGACCTCCACACCGCTGGTGCCCCTGGCCGAGTTCTACAACTCGGTCGGATTCTCCGACGAGTACTCCTACGTGTTCCTCGCCACCGACCTCGAACCGGTGCCCCTCGACCGCCAGGGGCCGGAGGAGCAGCACATGACGATCGAGCGATGGCCGGTCGACTCGGTGGCCGACGCGATCGCCGACGGCGAGATCAAGGACGCCAAGACGGTGATCGGTCTGTTGGCGGCCCTTCGGCATCTGGGTCGCTGATGGCGCGCACCCACCGGTGTCGCACGAGAGTGCGGGTGGGCAGCGGAGCCCTGCGTGATCCACCTCGCATCGAGAACAGTCTCGGCACCGTACGGATGACCGTCTTCTGGGACCGGGTCGAACTCGTCGACGATGTGTTCAGCGTCGACGACACCGTCATGCGGCTTGTCGTCGACAAGCGCCGGTTCCGCGACCCGGTCGAGTATTTCGAGCTACGGCGCGAAGATCGGCGGGTGCACTTCAAGGTCGCGTCGAGATGGGACCGGGTCCGCGTGCGCCGATCGCTTCCGTTTGATCCCGGAGCAGCGGAGCGGCGCCGATGACCCTCCCGCGCGCGGTCGTGGCCGCGGAAGATCGCCTCGATCTCGAGGCGGAGGACTTCCTCGTCTGGCTGGCCGTGGAGAAGGGCAGGTCGCCCAACACGTTGTCCGCCTATCGGCGAGACCTGCTCCGCTATCGCGACCATCTCCGGCGCCGGCAGCGCGACGTGGTGGCCGCCTCGGAGGACGACGTGGTCGCGTTCATCCACGTGCTCACGGGGGAGGGGTTGGCCGCGGCGTCGATCACCCGAACGCTCGTGGCGGTCCGTGGGCTGCATCGCTTCCTCGTGGCGGAGGAGGTCCGGCCCGACGACCCGGCCGCCGAGGTCGAGATGCCGCGCGTGCCGCGCGGGCTGCCGAAGGCGCTCACGCTCGACCAGGTCACTGCGTTGATCGAAGTCGTCACCGGTCACGATCCCGTGGCCCGGCGCGACCGGGCGATCCTCGAGACCCTCTACGGCACCGGGGTGCGCATCTCGGAGTTGGTGGGCATGTCGCTCGGCGACCTCGACCTCCACGACGGTCTGGTCCGGGTCCTGGGCAAGGGCAGCAAGGAGCGCATCGTGCCGATCGGACGCCATGCCGCGGTCGCGCTGGCCGAATGGACGGCCTCGGCCGGCCGCGGCGCGATGGAACCCGACCGGTGGGCCCGCCGCGACGATGCCGACGCCGTCTTCCTCAACCAGCGGGGCGGTCGGCTCAGTCGTCAGGGGGCGTGGGGGGTGGTCCGCAAGCACGGCCTGTCGGTGGGCTTGGGCGCAGAGCTGACGCCCCACGTGTTGCGCCACTCCTGTGCCACTCACATGCTCGACCACGGGGCCGACATTCGTACCGTGCAGGAACTCCTGGGCCACGCGTCGATCTCGACCACGCAGGTCTACACCAAGGTGTCGACCGAGCGGCTGCTGTCCGTCTATCGCGCCGCCCATCCGCGGGCGGTCGCATCCGGTGGCTCGCGCTGATGGGTGGCGCGTTGCATCTGACCAGGCGTTTCTTCGGCGCGCTGCGCCCGGGAGGGCCCCCCGAGGCCGACCGCGCCTGGGTCGAATCAGTGCTGTCCGAGGCCGAATACGCCCTCTGGCGGCGCCAGTACGGGCCGGATCGTCGCCACACGGCGTCGGTGGCCCGTGAGGTCGAGCGGCGACTGGGCCACGAGGCCACCCCGGCCGTGATCGCCGCCGCCCTTCTGCACGACATCGGAAAGATCGATGCCGACCTCGGCACGTGGGGCCGGGTGGTCGCCACGTTGTCGGCGAAGGTGGCCGGTCGCGACACGGCCAAGCTCTGGTCGAAGAGCTCGGGATTCACCCGCCGGGTCGGTCTCTACCTCCAGCACCCCGAGATCGGGGCCGACATGCTCGAGCTGGCCGGGAGCGACCCGCTCACCGTGGCGTGGGCCGCGGAGCACCACCTGCCGGCCGACGAGTGGACGATCGACGCCCATCTCGCCCGGGTGCTCCACGACGTCGACGACGACTGAGCGTCGGGTCAGTCGGCGAGGAGGCCGATGTTGCCCTTGGCCCGGGCGAGGACGGGCGCGGCAACGGTGCGGGCCTTGTCGGCCCCGACCTTCAGGAGTCGGGCGGTCTCGGCGGGATCGCCCTCGAGCTCGCGGAATCGGGCCTGGAGCGGTTCGAGGAGGGCGACCACGGCGTCGGCGGTGTCGACCTTCAACTGGCCGTACTGCTCGTAGGAGTCGGCCAGCGCCGCGGGGTCCTGATCGGTCGCGGCACCGAGAATGGACAGGAGGTTCGAGACGCCGGGCTTCTCGGCGAAGTCGAAGCGAACCTCGCCGTCGTTGTCGGTGACGGCGCTCTTGATCTTCTTGGCGATCTGCTTCGGATCGTCGAGGAGGCCGACGGTGCCCTTCGGCGAGTCGAGCGACTTCGACATCTTGGCGTCGGGCCGCTGGAGGTCCATCACCCGGGCGCCGGCCCTGGGCACGACCGCCTTCGGCAGCACGAAGGTCTCGCCGTAGCGCGAATTGAACCGCTCCGCGATGTCTCGCGTGATCTCGATGTGTTGGCGCTGGTCCTCGCCGACCGGTACCTCGTCGGTGTCGTAGAGCAGGATGTCGGCGGCCTGGAGCGCCGGATAGGTGAACAGACCGGCCGAGATGAAGTCGTGCTGGTCGGACTTGTCCTTGAACTGGGTCATGCGGCTGAGCTCGCCGAACGACACACTGCACTGCATCAACCAGCCGCCCTCGGTGTGCTCTCGCACATGGCTCTGCACGAACAGGGTGCAGACCTCCGGGTCGAGGCCGGCGGCGATCAGCAGCTGGGCCAGCCGGAGGGAGTCATGACCCACCTGACCAGGGGTTTTGGGGACCGTGATCGCGTGGAGATCGACGACGCAGAAGATCGCATCGGTCTCGTGTTGCAGGCGCGTCCAGTTGCGGATCGCGCCCAGATAGTTGCCGAGATGGAGTTCGCCCGTGGGCTGGATGCCGGAGAAGACGCGAGTCATGGGGTCGAATGGTACGGCCGCAGCGGCGTGGTGCCGGGCATTATTCGTCGCGTGCCGATTCGAGGGCCCGCTTGTACACGGCCAGCGTCTCCTCCCGGGCGGTCGTGTGATCGACGATCGGGAAGGGGTAGTCCTGGCCCAGGGTGATGCCGGCGGCGGCGAGATCGAGCGGGGCCACCGCCGCGGGTTCGTGGATGCCGCGGTCGTCCAACCCGGCGAGCTCCGGCACCCACTGCCGCAGGTAGGTCCCGTCGGGATCGAAGCGGCGGCTCTGGGTGGTGGGGTTGAAGATCCGGAAGTAGGGCGCCGCGTCGGGTCCGGTGCCCGCGACCCATTGCCAGTTGCCGGCGTTCTGGGGGACGTCGCCGTCGCTGAGCAGGTGCCGGAACCATCGTTCCCCACGGCGCCAGTCGACCAGCAGGTCCTTCACGAGGAACGACGCGGTGATCATCCGTACCCGGTTGTGCATCCAGCCGGTCGCGGCAAGCTGGCGCATGCCGGCATCGACGATCGGGTAGCCGGTTCGGCCTTCTCGCCACGCGTCGAAGGCGCGGTCGGCGTCGGGACCGCGTTCCCATTCGATGGCGTCGTACTCGGGCCGGAGGGCGACCCGGTCGATGTCGGGGTGGGCGTGGGTGGTGTGGGCGTACCAGTCCCGCCAGGCCAGCTGGCGAACGATCGCGTCCGCGCCGACGCCCTCGCCGGTCAGGGCCCGGGCGATGCCGCGGGCCGACACGAGCCCGAACCGCAGCGCGGTGGACAACTCGGTGGTGCCGGCGACCCCGGGGAGGTCGCGGGCGTCGGGGTAGGCGGCGGCTCGTTCGGTGGCCATGTCGAGGAGCGCGTCGGCGGTGGGTGGAGGGGGCCCCTCGGGCGCCGGCGCACCGGCACCGGGGAGATCGGGGACGGAGGCGGCGGCGGCGATCGCCTCCGGCTCGACCGGGACCTCCCTCCACGCGTTGTGGAACGGCGTGAAGACCCGGGACAGGGTTCCGGCTTTCGTGAGCACCGACCCGGGCGGCTGCACGAGGGTGCCCCAGTATCGATGCATGGGGACACGAAGTACCTGCTCAACGGCATCGTCGCGCCGCTGAGCCCAGCGGGTGACATCGCCGTTGAGGTGGACGGACGAGGCTCCGGATTCGTCGGCCACGGCCGGCACGATCTCGGCGGGGTCGCCGACCTCGACGCGGAGCCGACCCCCCAGGGCCCGGAGCTGTTCGTCGAGGCGCCGGATGCCATGCAGGAGCGCGTTGCGGCGGAAGGGCCCGGCCGAGTCGAGCAGGGCGGGCTCGATCACATAGAGGGCGAGGGCTGTGTCGGCAGTGGTGGCGGCCGCCCACGCAGGGTTGTCGAAGAGGCGCAGATCGCGCCGGAACCAGGCGATCGAGGTCGTGCTCACGGGCTCAACCTAGAAGCCCGCCACAGGACCAACGCACTCGGGCCTTCGCGGTCTAGGGTCACCGGGATGTCGTATGAGGTTCATACTTCGGTCTTCGACGGGCCGTTCGATCTTTTGCTGCACCTGATCCTGCGCGAGCAGGTGGATCTCTACGAGATCAATCTGTCCGAGATCGTCGACGCCTATCTGGTCGAGCTCGACAAGATGGATCGCCTCGATCTCGAGGTCGCGACGGAGTTCCTGCTGATCGCGGCGACCCTCGTCGAGCTCAAGGCCCGGCGGCTGCTGCCCGACGACAACGACATCGACCTCGACGACGAGCTGGGTCTCTGGGAGGAGCGTGATCTCCTCCTGGCTCGGCTCGTCGAGTGCAAGACGTTCAAGGACGCCGCGTTGGTCCTACGGTCGCTGTCGGCCCACGCGGCCCGCAGCTACGCCCGTCGCGTGGGGCCGGTCGAGGACCGCTTCATCGGGTTGGCCCCGGACCTCCTCGACAACACGACGCCCGAGGATCTGAGGGCCGCCTATCTGAAGGCAACGGCGCCCAAGCCCGTGGTGCGGGTCGACCTCTCCCATGTCACTCCGATCAAGGTCACCGTCGCCGAGGCGGTGGAGGAACTCGTCGACGAGCTTCCCCGGGTCGGCCGACTGACATTTCGCGCCCTCACCGCCGAGCTGGTGGACCGCATCGAGGTCGTCGTGCGCTTCCTCGCTGTGCTCGAGCTGTTCAAGCAGGGTGCGGTCGAGCTCGAACAACCGGGCAATTTCGGCGACATCACGGTGGTGTGGATCGGTGACGAGTCGCTGTCGGCCGAGTCGATCTCGATCGACGTCTACGAGGGCTAGTCATGGTCGCCGATCACATTCCTCCCGCACTCGAAGCCATTCTCCTGGTCGCCGATGAACCCTTGCCGCCG
>JAUIML010000229.1 GCA_030432715.1 Acidimicrobiia bacterium
CAGCGTGCCCTCACCCGCATCGTGCTCGGGCTCGGACTCCTCAGCCACGGCGCCATCCTGTTGTTGATCACCGTCGGCGGGCGGGCCGGGCGACCCCCGCTGGTCGGCAAGGGTGACGACGGAGCCGGGATCGCTGCGCCCCTCCCGCAGGCCTTCGCACTGACGGCGATCGTGATCGGCTTCGGCATGACGGCGTTCCTGCTCGCCCTCGCGTACCGGAGCTGGACCAGCACCAACGACGACGAGGTGCAGGACGACGTGGAAGACCGTCGGGTCGCCCAACGGATGGCCGACGACGAAGGCCACTTCCGCGACCCCGAGCCCAGCGACGACGAACCATGGGACGAGTGGGACGAGGTGTCGTCGTGAACCTCGTCGTGCTCCCCGTCATCGTTCCGCTGTTCGCCTCGGGCGCCGCGGTGCTCGCTCTGCGTTCGTTGGTCCTGCAGCGGATCATCGCACTGGGCGCCAACCTCGGCGCGCTGGGCGCCGCCATCGGGCTGCTGGTCGCGGTCGAGTCCGACGGCATCCAGGCGCAGACGCTCGGCGCGTGGCCGGCCGGGGTGGGCATCACGCTGGTCGCCGACCTCGCCGCCGCCCTGTTTCTCGTGGTCAGCCTGGTCGTCATCGTGATCGTGCAGGTGTTCGCCATCGGCCAGGGGGTCGACCGGGGGCATCCGCGTATCGGGCAGCCGGTGTACCTGGTGCTCTCCGCCGGCGTGTCGCTGTCGTTCCTCACCGGCGACCTGTTCAACCTGTTCGTCGCCTTCGAGGTCATGCTGATCGCGAGCTACGTCCTGCTCACCCTGGGGGGCGGTGGGGCCCAGATCCGCTCGGGCATGACCTACGTGGTGATCAACGTGCTGGCCTCGACGCTACTGCTGGCCACGGTCGGCTTGATCTACGGGGCCACGGGCACCGTCAACATGGCCGAGCTGGCCACCCGCTTCGGCGAACTCCCGGCCTCGACGCAGACGGCGCTCGGCATCCTTTTGATCTCGGTCTTCGCGGTGAAGGCGGCCCTGTTCCCCTTCTTCTTCTGGTTGCCCGACAGCTATCCGACGGCGCCGGTCGCGGTGACAGCCGTGTTCGCCGGCCTGTTGACCAAGGTGGGCATCTACACCCTCATCCGGTCGACCACCGTCCTCGACCTGGACAGCGCACGATGGGTGCTCGTGATGGCGGCGACGCTCACGATGGTCGTCGGCGTCGTCGGCGCAATCGTGCAGGGCGACATCAAGCGCATCCTCAGCTTCCACATCATCAGCCAGGTCGGCTACATGGTGATGGGTCTGGCGATCGGCACCGTGGCCGGTCTCGCAGGGGCGGTCCTCTATGTCGTGCACCACATCCCGGTGAAGACCGCCTTGTTCCTCGTGGGCGGCCTGGTCGAGGACTCCACCGGCACCGGACAGCTCCACCGCCTCGGCGGATTGGTGCGCCGCGCGCCGGTGTTCGCCGTGCTGTTCGCCGTGCCCGCGTTGAGCCTCGCGGGCATGCCGCCCTTCTCGGGCTTCCTCGCCAAGCTCGCCGTCATCACCGCCGGCCTCGAGGCCGAGGAGTACCTGATGGTGGCGGCCGGCCTCGTGGCCTCGCTGCTCACGATCTTCTCGATGTCGAAGATCTGGGCCGGCGTCTTCTGGGGCACGGCCGACGATCCCACTCCCGCCATGGCCGAGGTCGATGCGCAGGATCGACGGCTGCCGGTCGACCCCGTGACCACGGCGGCCACGGCGGTACTGGTGCTCGCCACGCTCATCGTGCCGATCTTCGGCGGGGCGGTCTACGACCTCGCAGAGCGGGCCGCGGTACAGCTCCTCGATCCCACCGAGTACATCGAGGCGGTGCGCGGCTCATGAGGCCCCGGATCCTCCTCGCCGCCTGGCTGCTCCTCGTGTGGGTGGCCCTGTGGCGCGACGTCTCGCCGGCGAACCTGGTGTCAGGGGCGCTCCTGTCCGGCGTCGTGATCTGGGTGTTCCCGCCGGCCAACGACGCGCCGCTCGGCGTGCGTCCGTTGGCCCTCGTCCGCTTCATCGGGTCCACTGCCCTCTCCATCGTGCGGGCCAACCTCGTGGTCGCCTGGGAGGTCGTCACTCCCAGCAATCGGATCAACGAGGGCGTGGTCGCCGTCGAGCTCCAGTCGAGCAATCCCTTGGTCATCACCCACGTCAGCCACGCGATCATCCTCGCTCCGGGCACGATGGTCATCGACATCGACAAGGGCACCGACGAGCGGCCCACCAAGCTCTTCGTCCACGTCCTTCACCTCCGGACCGTCGACGAGGTGCGCGACGAGGTGCTCGAGCTCGAGGCGCTCGCCCTCGCCGCGGTGTCGGGCCGAGACGATCCCGACCCGACACCCCCCACAGAAGGAGGAGCCCGATGACCGAATTCCTCGAGTCCGCGACGCTGGCCATGCTCGGGCTGGCCGGTTTGCTCGCCCTGCTGCGAGTGGGGAGGGGCGGGTCTCTCCCCGACAAGGTGCTCGGCGCCGACACCCTCATCCTGGTCCTGGCCGGCGGGGTGGCCGCCGGGGCGGGGATCACCCGCGACGGCACCTTCCTCGACGCCCTCGTCGTGGTCACGCTGCTCGGGTTCGTGGGCACCATCACGGTCGCCCGCTATGTCGAGCGGCGGGGTGCGCGAGCATGACGGGAATCGGGGGCCCACGATGGATCTGATCTCCGCCCTGCTGATGGCCGTGGGCGCAGCGTTCTCCCTGCTCGCCGGCGTCGGGCTGCATCGCTTCGACGACGTCTTCGCCCGAATGCACGCGGCGGGCAAGGCCTCGACGCTCGGCCTGTTGCTGATCCTGCTCGGCGTGGCGTTGCGTCTGTCGGAACTCGGACCGGTCCTGAAGGTCGGCCTGGTCGCCGTGTTGGCCGTGATCACCATCCCCGCCGGCGTCCATCTGATCGCCCGGGCCGCGTGGCGCGCGGGTACGGAGTTGGCCGACGCGACCGTCTTCGACGAGGTCTCGCAGCGTCGTTTCGACGAGTTCTGAGGTCTCGCGGCGCCGAGCGGGGCGATCTTCGCGGGAGAGACCCGGAAGTGTCACCGGGTGGCGCTACGGTCGCCCCGTGGCCAAGAAGAACTCGACCGGATACGACGCCGATGCCATCCAGACCCTCGAGGGTCTCGAAGCGGTGCGCAAGCGGCCGGGCATGTACATCGGCGGGACCGGCAGCGAGGGGCTCATGCACCTGGTGTGGGAGCTGATCGACAATGCGGTCGACGAGGCCGCGGCCGGTCACGCCGACAAGGTCGAGGTCACCCTGCACCGCGACAAGTCGGTCGAGGTCAGCGACAACGGCCGGGGGATCCCGATCGACCGTCACGCAAAGCGCAAGGTCTCCGCTCTCGAGGTGGTGTTCACCGAGCTCCACGCCGGGGGCAAGTTCGGCGGGGGTGCCTACTCGTCGTCGGGTGGGCTCCACGGGGTCGGCGCGTCGGTGGTCAATGCGCTCGCCGCCAAGCTGATCGCGGAAGTCGACCGCGACGGTGCCACCCACGTGCTCGGCTTCAAGGAACGCGTCGCCGGCCAATTCACCGGTGCGAAGTTCAAGGCCGGTCACACCCTCGAGAAGGTCAAGAGGATCTCGAAGAACAAGACCGGCACCCGGGTGCGGTTCTGGCCCGACTTCGACATCTTCGACCCCGAGGCGACGATCGACGTCGACGAGATCTGCGAGCGTGCCACCCAGGCGTGCTTCCTCGTTCCGGGCATGAAGGTCACCGTCACCGACAAGCGCACCGGCGGCCGCAAGGAGCCGTTCTCGTTCGTCTCCCGCGGGGGGCTCGCCGACCTCGTCGACCATCTGGCCATCGGCGAGAACGTGAGCCAGGTGATCACCTGCAACGGCATCGACACCTTCGTCGAGAAGGTGCCGGTCAACGGGAAGATGACCGATGTCGAGCGCGAGTGCACGGTCGACGTCGCCCTCCGTTGGGTGAAGGGATACGACACCGAGGTGGTCACGTTCGTCAACACGATCCCGACGAGCCAGGGCGGCACCCACCGGGCGGGATTCGACAAGGCGCTCACCCGCGTGGTCAACAACGTGGTGCTCAAGGACAACCGCAAGCTGGCCAAGTTGGCCAAGCAGGACAAGCACAAGGCGACGAAGGACGACGTCCAGGAGGGGCTGGTGGCGGCCGTGAAGGTCACCTTCCCCGAGCCCCAGTTCCGCGGGCAGACCAAGCAGGAGCTCGGCACGCCGGCCATCGAGGGCATCGTCTCGCGTATCGTCTACGAGCAGCTCAAGGAATGGTTCGAGCCGGGTGGCGGTCCTCGCACCCACGTCAAGGCGATCGCCGACAAGCTGGCCACCGCGATCCAGAACCGGGTCGATTCCAAGACCCTCCTGGAGAACAAGCGCAAGGCGGCGAGCCTCGGTTCCACGGGCATGCCCGAGAAGCTGGCCGACTGCCGGGTCCATGGACCCGACGCCGAACTGATCCTCGTCGAGGGCGATTCGGCGGCCGGTCCGGCCAAGCGGGGTCGCGACTCCGAGACGATGGCGATCCTCCCGCTACGGGGCAAGGTGGTGAACGCGGCGAAGGCGAGCCAGAAGCAGGTGCTCGACAACGCCGAGGCGCAGGCCCTGTTCACCGCCATGGGCGCCGGTGCCGGCAAGGAGTTCAACCTTGCCGACGCCCGCTACGGGCGCATCGTGATCCTGTGCGATGCCGATGTCGACGGCAGCCACATCCGGTGCCTCCTGCTGACCCTGATCCACCAGTACATGCAGCCGATGCTCGAGGCCGGCAACGTCTTCGCGGCCCAACCCCCGCTGTTCACCACCAAGGTCGGTGACGAGGTCTACCGGGTGTACTCCGACGAGGAGAAGGAAGCGGTCACCGACGAGCTGTGCAAGGGCAACCGCAAGCGCGAGAACGTGAAGTGGCAACGGTTCAAGGGCCTCGGCGAGATGAACGTCGACGAGCTGCGCCACTGCGCCCTCGACCCGGCCACGCGCACGCTCCGTCGCCTCACGATGGACGACGCCAAGGAAGCCAAGGACGCGGCGCGGATGTTCGATGTGTTGATGGGCAACGACGTCAGTGTCCGTCGCGACTTCCTGGTGAAGAACTCCGCTCTGGTCGACGCGACCACGCTCGACATCTGAGCCGAGCCGATCGGCCGACCTAGGCCGTCTCGTCGTGCTCGTGGTCGTCGCGACGCAGACGGCCCCGGAGTCCGAGCACGCCTCGCTTGAGTCGCCCGGCGGCCGAGGTGTCGCCGGGCCGGAATCCCATCTGGTCGGCGAGAGCGGCGCTGTCGAACACCTCGTCGACCTGGATCAGGAAGCCTTCCTCGAGGGTGAGGAACGCGACGCTGGTGAGGTCGAGCCCACGGCCGTTGGCGGGGATGCCGTGCCAGGGTTCGCCCGAGAAGGTGCCGACGAGTCGGTGGCGGACCGTGGCCGTCTCTGCCGCTGCGGTGATCTCGACGGCCTCGACACCGAGGTCGGGAAAGGCGGCGAAGAGGGCGGTCAGTTCGCGCCGGAGTTGCTCGGGTACGGCGAGTTCTCCGAACACCGGATGGCGGTGGACACCACGCCGATGCCAGCCCGCGAGGATGCCGTCGACATCGCGGTCGTTCATCGCCCCGACCCATCGCCGGGCCGCGGCCTCGGCGTCGACCGTCGCCGCGTCGGGTGCTTCGAGACCCGTCCGGCCCCGCCACTCACGATCCGAGAGTTCGGCGTCGAGCTCGGCGCCGACGATCACCGACAACGCGGAGAGCTGGAACCAGAGCAGGAGGACGATGATCGTGGCCAGTGGACCGTAGGTCTCGCCGTAGCTGCCCAGGTTCGCCGTGTAGAAGCTGAACAGGGCGGACAGCACCACGAACAGCACCGTCGCCACGAGGCCGCCGACGGTGAAGAGGCGAGGGGAGAGCGGCCGGTCGTTGCCGCCGTGGTGGTCGGTGTGGCAGAGCCATGCAGAGCCGGAGTCGATGACGCCATCAAGCCAGAACGTCACACCACCGACTCGCCAGTGCTCGCCGTGGAGCCCCAGTCGCTCGATGCCAGCCATTGCGTCCT
>JAUIML010000230.1 GCA_030432715.1 Acidimicrobiia bacterium
GCCCGGGCGCAGGCCCCGCATGATGTAGAAGCCGTCCGTGAAGGCCATCGTGCCGATGTTAGAGCCCCGGATGTACACGTTCGTGTAGGGCATCGTCTCGCCGGACTCGCCGTCGAAGATGCGGCCCTTGGTGTGCGCGTACTGCTCGAGGCCGTCGTAGCGATCGGCGACGCGGCCGACGAGGTCGTGGCAGCGTTCTCGTCGACCCATCCCGTGGTTCGTGCCACGTCGATGGACGATGCCGTGGCCGCGGCCCGGATCCTCGCGACGGGGGGGTGTCCCGTACTCCTGAGTCCGGCGTGTGCATCATTTGACTGGTACCGCAACTACGGCGAACGGGGCGACGACTTCATCCGGGCGGTGAAGGCGTTGGAGGCGACGACATGACCGCAACCGAGAATCGTCCCCGACGCCAGCAGAGGGCTGCGGCGCGCGGCCGACACCCGGCCTCTCGTACCGCTCCCGACGGGCGTGGACCCCGCCGGCCCGTGGGGCGGCGCACGCCGCTCTTCCTCGTCCTCTTCCTCGCCATCACCGCGCTCGTGCTGTTCGGCGTGGTGATGACCCTCTCCGCGTCGGCCGTCGTCAGCATCAACACCTCCGACAGCGCATGGAGCATGTTCCGGCGCCAGCTCGTGTGGACCGCCCTGGGCGGCGTCGTGATGCTGACCGTCATGCGGATCGACTATCGCCGCCTGCGGGTGCTCGCGACGCCGGCTGTGGTGGGTTCGCTGGTGCTGCTCGTGCTCGTGCTCCTGCCCGGCTTCGGGGTCAACGTGTACGGCGCGACCCGCTGGATCCGTCTCGGCCCGTTCTCGTTCCAGCCGTCGGAGATCGCCAAGCTCGCCCTCGTGCTCTTCACCGCCGACATCCTCAGCCGCCCCTCGCGCGACATCGAGGACACGGCCACGACCCTGCGGCCGGTGGTCGCGGTGACCGGGCTGTTCATCGGCCTGCTCATGCTGCAGCCGCACCTCGGCAACTCCATGGTGATCGCAGTCGCCATCGGCAGCATGTTGTTCCTCGCAGGTACGCCGCTGCCGCACCTCGGCGGCCTTTCGGTTCTGTCGGCCGTCGGCATGGTCGCCGTGATCGCCGGAACACCGTGGCGTCGCCATCGGTGGAACGTCTTCATGGACCCGTGGCGCGATCCGGCCGGGCTGGGCTACCAGCCCCTCCAGTCGTTGCACGCGATCACCGTCGGTGGCCTGACCGGAGTGGGCCTCGGCGCGAGCAAGGCCAAATGGGGTTTCCTCCCGTTCGCCCACTCCGACTTCATCTTCGCGATCATCGCCGAGGAACTCGGCCTGCTCGGCGCCGGCGCCGTCGTGCTGCTCTTCCTCATCATCGGTTTCGGTGGCGTCATCGTCGCCCTGCGCGCTCCCGATCGCTTCGGGATGCTGCTCGCGCTGGGCATCACGATGTGGGTCGTGTCGCAGGCCTTCCTCAACATCGGTTCGGTGACCAAGGTCGTGCCCGTCGTCGGCGTGACCCTCCCGTTCCTGTCGTTCGGTGGTACGTCGCTGGTCGTCACCATGGCCGCGGTCGGCGTGCTGCTCAATGTCGCGCGCCAAGGGCGCTGAGCCGGTGAGTGGGCGGCACCGGGCGTGGGTGGCGATCGCCGGGGGCGGTACTGCAGGACACGTGTCACCCGGGCTCGCCGTCGCCGAAGAGATCGTCGCTCGGGGAGCGGCGCGTGATGACGTGCGCTGGATCGGGTCGTCACGGGGGCTCGAGTCCCGACTCGTTCCCGAGGCGGGCTTCGATCTGCAGGCGCTCCCGGGGCGCGGCATCCAGCGTCGCCTGACTCCGGCCAATCTCGTCGCGGTGCTCGGACTCCTGTCGGGCATCGTCCGGGCAGTGCTGGGCTTCGCCCGACGGCGTCCCTCCGTGCTGGTCGCGCTCGGCGGCTACGCGTCGGTGCCCGGCGTGCTGGCCGCCGTCGTGTGGCGGGTCCCGATCGTCCTCACCGAGCAGAACGCGGTGCCGTCGGTCGCCAACCGGCTGGCGTCGAGGTTCGCGCGCGCCTGTGCAGCGCCGTTCCCCGACACCGGATTGCCCAACGCCACCTGGACGGGGAATCCGGTGCGACCGGCGATCGTCGCCGTCGACCGTGTGGGTCAGCGGGCCGACGCCCGGGCCCGGCTCGGGGTCGACCCGGCCCGGGCGATGCTGCTCGTCATGGGCGGGTCGCTCGGCGCGCGGCGGATCAACCGCGCCCTCTTCGACGCCCTGCCGGCATGGCGCGATCGTGCCGACCTCTGCGTGTACCACGTGGCCGGCGATCGTGACCACGACGAGCTGGCCGGCCGGGTCCCGGTCGATCCCGACGACCCGCTCGACTATCGCCTCATCCGTTACGAGAACGACATGGCGTCGGTGTACGCAGCCGCCGACCTCGTGTTGTGCCGCGCCGGTGGCAACACGGTCGCCGAGTTGGCCGTCGTCGGACTCCCGTCGATCCTGGTTCCGCTCCCCGGCGCACCCGGCGATCATCAGACCGCGAACGGACGCGCCCTGTCCGACGTCGACGCCGCGGTGATGGTGGTCGACCACGAACTCGACGGCAGCCGGCTGGTTCGCGAAGTCGACACACTGCTCGACGACCCGCCCCGACGCGACCGCATGGCCGCGGCCGCGGCGGCGCTCGGCCGCCCCGATGCCCCGGCGGCGATCGTCGATCTGGTCGAAGCGCACGCCCGCGAACCTCTCCCTCGGAGCACCTCATGATCCCCGACCTCACCACCACTCGTCGCGTCCATGTCATCGGTGCCGGCGGCGCCGGCATGGGAGCGATCGCCTCCGTGCTCCACCGCATGGGGCATCGCGTGACCGGGTCGGATCTCAAGGACGGGCCGGTGGCCGAGCGGCTGCGGGCCGATGGCATCACCGTCACGATCGGCCACGACGCCGCCAACGTCGGCGACGCGGAGATGGTGGCGATCAGCACCGCGATCCCGGATCACAACCCCGAAGTGAAGCTGGCGCGCGAACGTGGTCTCGACGTGTTGCGACGGGCCGACATCCTGCCGGCGATCTCGGCCGCCCGCCGCACGCTCGCGGTGGCCGGCACCCACGGCAAGACGACGACCTCGTCGATGCTCGCCCTCGTGCTGGTCGAGGCGGGGCTGCGTCCGTCGTTCATCATCGGTGGCGACGTCAACGAGATCGGGTCCGGCGCGGTGTGGGACGACGGCGAGTGGTTCGTCATCGAGGCCGACGAGTCGGACCGGACCTTCCTCTCCCTGGGCGCCGAGGTCGCCGTGGTCACCAATGTCGAGCCCGACCACCTGGAGACCTACGGCAACGACCCCCGTGTGCTGACGGCGGCGTTCGAAGAGTTCGCCACGGCGGCCGACACCCGGGTGTTCTGCGCAGACGATGCGGGCTCGGCGGCCCTCGCCGCCTCAGTCGCCGGCGTCACCTACGGCACCGCGGACGACGCCGACTACCGGATGGTCGACGTCGAACGGCATCGCGCCGCCGTCGACTTCACCCTGGTCCACGGCGGCCGAGAACTCGGACGCATCCACCTGCCCACGCCCGGCCTCCACAACGCCCGCAACGCGGCGGCTGCCGCGGTGACGGGTCTGCTCCTGGGTGCCCCGATCGACGCCGCCGTGCGCGCGCTGGCCCGCTTCGGCGGCGTGGCCCGGCGATTCGAGTTCCGCGGCGAGGCCGACGGCGTGGTGTTCGTCGACGACTACGCCCATCTGCCCACCGAGGTCGCCGCCGCGGTTGCTGCGGCTCGCGACGGCGACTGGGGTCGTGTCGTGTGCGTGTTCCAGCCGCATCGCTACAGCCGCACCGCCGCGCTCTGGCAGGACTTCGCCGATGCCTTCACCGCCGCCGACCAGCTGGTGATCACAGACGTGTATTCGGCCGGTGAGACGCCCCGGCCGGGTGTGAGCGGGAAGCTGCTGGTCGACGCCGTCCTCGATGCCCACCCGTGGGCCAACGTCGCCTACATGCCCCGTCTCGACGACGTGCAGGCATGGTTGGGGGCCCGCCTCCGGCCGGGTGATCTCTGCCTGACGCTCGGGGCCGGTGACCTCACGAGCATTCCCGACGAGGTCATCGCCCGTCGGCGAGCGGCATGACGAGCGATCTCGACGCGGTCATCGACGCGCTCGCCGCGGGGCCACTGGCGGATGCTGTGCAGCTCGACGCCCCGATCGGAAAGCTCACGACCTACCGGGTCGGTGGTCGTGCCGCCGCCCTGGTGATGCTCGGCGGGCCGGAGCACGCAGCGGCGCTGGCCGACGCGGTGGCCGGCCGCTCGGTCGAGCTCGTCGCGATCGGGCGGGGAAGCAACCTCCTGGTGAGCGACGACGGCTTCGCCGGCATCGCGGTGGTGCTCGGGCCGGGATTCGACGAGATCGACATTCCCCGGTCGGGCAGTGCCCCCGAGGGCGACGGCCGCACGATCGTCACCTGCGGGGCGGCGGCCAAGCTGCCCGTCGTCGCTCGGGCCACGGTGCAGGCGGGCCTGACCGGCTTCGAGTGGGCGGTCGGCGTCCCTGGAACGATCGGAGGCGCAGTGCGCATGAACGCCGGTGGCCACGGGGCGGAGATGAAGGACAGCGTGGTCGACGTCGAGCTGCTCGACCTCCGGCACGGTCGCCTCGAGGTGCGGACCAACGACGCCCTCGCGTTCGGGTACCGGACGTCGGCGGTGGCGGACACGGACCTCGTGTTGCGGGCCCGGCTCCGCCTCGCGGCCGGTGACCCCGAGGTGGGCAGGGCCGAGATGGCCGAGATCGTCCAGTGGCGACGCGACAACCAGCCCGGCGGCCAGAACGCAGGTTCGGTGTTCACGAACCCCGAAGGTGACAGTGCCGGCCGCCTGATCGACGCGGCCGGAGCCAAGGGTCTGCGGCTCGGCACCGCCACGGTGTCGGACAAGCACGCCAACTTCATCCAGGCCGATCCCGACGGCCGGGCGGCCGATGTGCGGGCCCTGATGCTCGAGGTCCAGCGCCTCGTCCGGGCCACGTCCGGAGTCGAGCTGCACCCCGAAACCCACATGATCGGATTCGCCGATGGCGATTGATCCGCGCATCCGGGATCGGCGCGTCGCGGTGCGGCGAGCGGAGGGTCGTCGACGACTGCGCTTCCTCGCGGTCTGTCTCGGGATGGTCGGGCTCGCCGTCGCCGCGTGGGGGTTGACCCGATCCCCGCTGCTCGACCTCGACCATGTTCGCTACGAGGGTGTCGCCGGTCCGGATGCCGAGGCGGTCGAGAACGCAGCCGGGCTCGGCACGGGCATGGCGATGTTCGACCTCGACCTCGGTGCCGTCGAACGTGACATCACCGCGTTGCCGTGGGTGGCATCGGCCACGGCGTCGCGCGACTGGCCCGGCACCGTCCGAGTCGAGGTCGAGACGCGCCAGCCGGTCGCGGTCCTCGGCATCACGCCCGGGCCGGCGATGCTGGTGGATGCCGAAGGGGTGATCGTGCGGATGGCCCCCGACGACGTCGACCTGCCCAGGATCGCGATGGCCCCCACGGTCGAACCGGGGGAGACCGAGACGGCTGCGCTCCCGGCCGTCGCCGTCGCGATCAGCGTGCCCGACGACCTCCTCCCATGGATCGATGCCATCACACTCGACGACTCGATGCTCGGCCTCGACTTGATCGGGTCGGCGCGTGTGCATCTCGGCGGCGCCGACTTCGTGGCCGACAAGCTGGCTGCGGTGCGTTCGCTGCTCGACGGGGTCGACCTCACCTGCCTCGATCTGATCGACGTGGCCGTCGCCGATCTCCCGACCGTCACCCGCGATGCGGCCTGTGAGTCGGGAACGACAGAGGGCACCACGGACGATGCATGAGCCCTATCGCGTCCCACCGAGGCCGCCCGTCCGCCAGATTCGGGCCCCGCTCGTATACCGTCATCCGTTGATTCGCACGTGCGTCGTGCGGCGGTCGGCTTCCCAACCGCTCACCGAACGAGGATTCGTTTCCGATGTCTGATCCGCAGAACTATTTGGCCGTCATCAAGGTCGTCGGCGTCGGTGGCGGTGGTGTCAACGCC
>JAUIML010000231.1 GCA_030432715.1 Acidimicrobiia bacterium
ATCGTGTCGTAGATGGCGAACAGGGCGTTGATGTCGCCACCGGGGGAGTTGATGTAGAGGTTGATGTCCTTGTCGGGGTTCTCCGACTCGAGGTGCAACAGCTGGGCGCAGATGAGGTTGGCGATCGTGTCGTCGATCGGCGTCCCGATGAAGATGATGTTCTCCTTCAGCAACCGGCTGTAGAGATCGAAGGCCCGCTCGCCGCGGTTGGTCTGCTCGACGACGGTCGGCACCAGGTAGTTGCGGGGATTGATGTCCATGTGCTCGCTCATTCCTCTTCGTCTCCCTGTGCCTCTGCTTCGACTTCTGCTTCTACTTCTGGTTCTGCTTCGATCTCGGGTACTTCTTCGGCGTTCACTTCCGGGAACTCCAGCAGCTTCCGGTCGACCGGGTCACCATTCTCGTCCACCAGCTCGACGTTTTCGGTGAGCCACTCCAACGCGTCGCGTTTGCCCAGGTCAGCGCGTAGAGGCGTGATCTGTCCGACCTCGGCGAGTCGCTCCTTGAGCTCGGCCCCGTCCATTCCGGACTGGGCCGCCATCTCGTCGATCGCCTCGGTGAGGGCGTCGTCGTCGGGGAGCAGGCTCTCGGCTTCGGCCACCGCACGGAGGGCCAGGTCGACCTTGACGGCCTGCTCGGCAGGCTCGCGGAACTCGGCCCGGAGTTGCTCGGGCGTCTGCCCCATCTGGGCGAGGTACTGGCCCGGATCGATGCCCTGCTGCTGGAGGCGCTGGACGAGATCCTGGAGACGGGCGTCGACCTCGTTCTCGATCATCGCTTCGGGGACGTCGACGGTCACCAGCTCGGCCAGCGCTTCGGCCGTGTTCTGCTGGAGGGCCATACGCGCCTGGGCGATACGCATCGAGCTCATGCGCTCCACGAGATCGGCGCGCAGCGCCTCGACGGTCTCGAACTCGCTGCTCTCGGCAGCCCATGCGTCGTCGAGCTCGGGAAGCACCGCTTCCTTCACTTCCTTGACGGTGACCCTGAACGACAGCGGCGCTTCCTCGTCGGGGTCGGGGTGTTCGGCGTCGAACTCGAGCTCGTCGCCCGCCGACGCACCTCGGAGGTTCTCGTCGATCTCCGCGACGACCGCACCGGTGCCGACCTCGTAGTCGTAGTCGGTGGTCGTGAGCCCGGGGACGTCTTCGCCCTCGTGGGTGCCGGCGATGTCGATCGTGACGTGGTCGCCGTCCTCGGCGGGCCGCTCGACCGGGACGAACTCGGCGTACTGCTGACGCATGCGATCGATCTGCTCGTCGATCTCCTCGTCGCTCGGCGTGGGGCTCGGGATCTCGACCCGCAGCCCGTCGTAGCCGGCCACCTCGACGGTCGGCCGGATCTCGACCACGGCGTCGAAGGTGACGACGCCTTCGTCCTGACCGGCGGTGATCTCGATGTCGGGCGGGGCGATCACATCGACGTCGTGGGCCACGACGGCCTTCGCGTAGTAGTCGGGCAGCGCCTCGCGCAGCGCCTCCTCACGACCGATGCCGTGGCCGAATTGCGCCTCGAGCAGCTTGCGGGGCGCCTTGCCCGGGCGGAAGCCCGGCATGCGGACCTCCTTGGCGATGCGCTTGAACGCGGCGTCGATGGCCGTGTCGAATTCGGCCTCGTCGACCTCGACCGAGAGCTTGACCTTGTTGTCGTCAAGCGCTTCGACCGTGCTGGAGATGTTGCTGGAACTCATTGCCCCAAAGCCTAACGGCGCGCCGACCCTCCTCGGTCCGCCGCTACTCTGTTCTCACCCGCGGGTGTAGTTCAACGGCTAGAACCTCAGCCTTCCAAGCTGATGATGCGAGTTCGATTCTCGTCACCCGCTCCAAGGTCCTCGTCGCCGGCGACGAGTGCGGCTGTCACGCCAGGAAGGGCAGCAGCGCGACGTAGGCGACGACGAGCGCGGCGCCCTCGGCCCGCCGAACCGTGCGGCCCGTGACCATCGCGACCAGGGCGACGCACGAGACCACGACCGCGGCGGTCACCCCGACCGTCGAGAGTGCCGGGTCCTCGAGCCTCGGCATGCCGATGAGCCCGACCACACCGCCCACCCCGAGCGCGTTGAAGAGATTCGACCCGAGGAGATTGCCGACGATGAGGTCGGTCTCCCTTCGCCGAGCCGACTGGACGACCGTCACCAGCTCGGGCAGCGACGTGCCGATCGCGACCAGGGTCGACCCGACGAACCCCTCCCCGAGGTCCGCTCGTTCAGCGATGTCGAGCGCCCCCCAGAGCAGGAGCTGCGCGCCGACCACCGTGCCCACCAGTCCCAGCAGGGTGCGGGCCGCCTCGACCCGCAGGTCGTGACGGGCCACGTCGGCCAGCTCAGCCGACTCGGCGGCCAAGGGGTCGGTGGCCGCGCGGCCCGTGCGGGCCAGCCCCACGAGCACGACGAGGAGCGCGCCGATCAGGATCACTCCCTCCCACCAGACGAGGCCGCGCTGGACGAGCACCGCAAAGGCGAGCGTGGCCAACACCGCAGCGGGCGCCTCACGTTTGACCGTGGACGAGGCGACGACCACGGGCACGATCAATGCGCCGACACCGAGGATCATGGTGAGGTTGGCGATGTTCGAGCCGACGATGTTGCCGACCGCGACCTCCGGGCTGCCGCCGAGCGCAGCGCTCGCCGACACCAGCAGCTCCGGGCTGCTCGTGCCGAACCCGATGATCACGACACCCACGAGAAGCGGCGACAGACGCCTGATCAGCGCGACGCGCGCCGCACCCAGCACGAACTGGTCGGCGGCAACGGCGAGCAATCCGATGCCCAGGAGAACCGCCACCGCGGCGAGGATCACTGCTGCCCTTTCCGACCCGAGCCGCGCCGGTGCGCGGACAACGCGGGGACGATGAAAACACTATCCGTGCGCCGGCCCGGCACTCCGCCGGGTCTACTGTCTCCCCGGTGAACGGATCCCCCCGACGAGCCGACACCCCGACCGAGCCGACAGGCACGCTGGGCACGTTCGGCGGGGTCTTCACCCCCAGCGTGCTCACGATCCTGGGGCTGGTCCTCTTCCTGCGGGTCGCGTATGTCGTCGGGTCGGTCGGGCTGGTCCGGGCCCTGGTCATCCTCGCGCTGGCCACGACCGTGTCGGTCCTGACGAGCATCTCGCTCGCCACCGTCGCGACGAACATGAAGGTCCGGGGCGGGGGCGAGTACTTCCTGATCTCGCGCACGCTCGGTGTCGAGTTCGGGGGCGCGGTGGGCGTCGTCCTCTACCTGGCGATCTCCGTCTCGATCGCCTTCTACTCCATCGGCTTCGCCGAGGCCGTGGTCGCGGCGATGGACCGCGACAGCACGCTGCTCGTCCGGGCCATCGCCGCTGGTCTCGTCCTGATCCTCGCCGGCGTCGGCGCAGTCGGTGCCGACCTCGCCACCCGCCTGCAGTTCTTCGTGATGGCGCTGCTGATCCTGGCCCTGGGCTCCTTCTTCATCGGTGCCGCCGGCGAGTTCGACATCGCCACCGTGGAGGACAACCTCGACCAGCCGGACTCCGGAGTCGGCTTCTGGGAGGCGTTCGCGATCTTCTTCCCCGCGGTCACCGGGTTCAGCCAGGGAGTGGCCATGTCGGGCGACCTCCGCTCGCCGAGCCGATCCATCACGAGAGGCACGTTCGCGGCGGTCGGCCTGTCCACCGCCGTCTATGTCGCGGCGATCGTCGTGCTCGCCGGGTCGGCCTCGGCCGCCGTCCTGGCCGAGGAGACGACCACCATCATGGGCGATCTCTCGCTCGCGTCGTGGACGATGCTCATCGGCGTCCTCGCGGCCACGCTGTCGTCCGCCCTCGCCTCGACGCTGGGGGCACCGCGTGTGCTCCAGCGCCTCGGCGAGGACCGGGTACTCCCGCGGCTCGAGGCCTTCGCCGTGGGCGCCGGGCCGGCGAACAACCCCCGTCGAGCCCTCGTCGTCTGCGTCGTGATCGCGCTGGCGACCGTGGCCGCGGGCGACCTCAACGCCATCGCCCCGATCATCTCGATGTTCTTCCTGGCCACCTATGGCCTGATCAACTACGCGACCTACTTCGAGATCCGGGCCGGCGGCACCTCGTTCCGCCCGCGCTTTCGCTACTACGACCGCCGGGCCAGCCTTGCCGGCACGCTGGCGTGCGCCGGAGCGATCGTGGCGATCAATCCCGTCGCCGGTGCCGTCGCCGCGCTCGTCCTCTTCGCGTTGTTCAACTACCTGCGCCACCGTGACGTGCCCGACCGATGGGTCGACAGCACGGGATCGCACCACTACAGCCGCACGAGGGCGCACATCCAGGCCCTCGCGGCCGAACCGCACACCGGCCGCGATTGGCGACCGGCGATCCTGGCATTCGTGCCGCGTGACCCCACGAGCCGGCACCGGATGATGACCATCGCGACGTGGCTCGAGGGCAAGGCCGGATTCCTCACCGCCGTGCGCATCATCGAGGGAGGCGGGCCTCGCCTCCGTCGCCAGGGCCGGGAAGTCGAAGAGGACCTGACCGCGGAACTGGCCCACATCGATGCCGGCACCTTCGCCCGGGTGCTGGTGGTGTCCGATGCCGACGCCGGCGTGCAGTCACTCGTGCAGTCGCACGGCCTCGGCCCCGTCCGTGCCAACCTCACGCTGTTCGGGGCCCGCGACCTCCGCGGCAGCGAGGCGGATCGGGTGAGCTACAGCAGGATGCTCCAGAACTGTGCCCGCTTCGGCACGAACGTCGCCGTGATCAATGTGCGAGACGACGCGTGGGACCGGTTCGAGTCCACCCCCTTGCAGGAGCGCTCGATCGCCCTGTGGTGGTCCGACGATCAGGTCGGCCAGCTGATCACGCTGATCGGCTGGTTGTGCCGGCGGCACCCCGACTGGAGCAGGGCATCGATCGTCGTCAACGTGCCGATCGAGGGCGATCCCGACGAACGCGCGGCGGCCGTCGAACGCGTCTCGCAGGTGCTCGAGGCCGGGCGCATCGACGCCGCGGTGAGAGAGGTCGACGCGACGCCGGCCGCCCTGACCGCGGCGATGGCCGAGGCGACGCTCGCGTTCGCGCCGTTGCGGATCCGCCGGGGCGTGGCCATGGGCCCGTTCGAGACACCCCTCGGGATGCTCATCGAGAGTCTGCCGCTCGCCGTCATGGTGCTCGCCACCGAGCAGGTCGAGCTCGGCGCAGAAGCCGACGACGAGGAACTCGCCGCCTACAGCCGCATGCAGGAACAGGTCGACGCCGCTCGCGAACGGGCCGCCGAGCTCGACGCGCGGGCGGCACGACTCCTCGTCGCAGCCGAGGCGTTGCGACTCGACGTCGAGACCGGCGCCGACCGCGAGCCCGACGAGCTCGAGGTTCTGCGCCGGCGGCTCGAGGAGACCGCCAGAGAGGCGACCGAGGCGTACCGCACATACCTCGACGCCAAGGCCCGCTGCACCGGACTCGAGACCGAGCTCGCCGAACGGTCGCCCTTCGGCGCCTCGGTCGACTTCGACCCCGACATCTGGCAGCGCAGTCCCGATCCGAGCGACTGAATCACCCGTCAGCCGTCACACCGGTGTCAGACACTCGTCACGGCCGGCGCAGGCGATCGTCGAAGACGTCGGCGAGCGCGACGCTCACTGGTCGGCGAACGAGCCGACGAACCGGAAGCCGCCGCTGTAGGTGATCTCGCGGTACACCTCGGTCTCGCAGGTGCCGGTCTCGAGGCGAGCCCCCTCGAGCCGATCGGGTACGAGGCGAGTGTTGATCGTCTGGAGGTCGGACACCTTCAATACGACGAAGATCGTGCGGTCGCAGAACTCGGTGATGTCGGCCGCGGCACCGGAGAGCGTCAGGCCGTCGACGTCGAGGTCGAGGGTCTCGCCGGAAGCCAACTCCATCCAGTACCGGCACTCCCCCTCCTCGCAGTCGGCGAAGATGAGCATCTCGCCCTCGAACGATGCCGGCACCTGGAACGTGCCGCCGGGGTCGATGATCCCGTTGTCGACCACGATCGGCGCCTTCCAGTCGACCGTGTAGGTGGTGGTGACGTAGAGCGATCCGCCACCGAGCCGCTGCTCGTCGT
>JAUIML010000007.1 GCA_030432715.1 Acidimicrobiia bacterium
GCTCGATGCCGGGCGAGTCCCCGTCGTGGGCGGGTCCCAGGGCGTCTCGACCGAGAACGACGTCACCTTCTTCGGCCGAGGCGGCTCCGACACGACGGCGGTCGCCCTCGCCCACGCGCTCGAGGCCGACGCCTGCGAGCTCTACACCGACGTCCCCGGTGTCTTCACCACCGACCCGCGTGTGGTCGCCGACGCCCGGAAGATGGAACACATCTCATTCGACGAACTGCTCGAGATGACCGCCACCGGTTGTCCGAAACCGGCCATGCGGTCGGTCGAGCTCGCCCGCTCCCACGGCGTCACGCTGCACGTTCGCAGCGCGTTCTCGTGGGTGCCCGGTACCTGGGTCACCGAGGAGGCCTCCATGGAACGCGCCATCATCTCTGCGGTCACGCACGACACGTCCGAGGCCAAGATGACCGTCTCGGGCGTGAGCGACCGCCCCGGTGTGGCGGCCCTGCTGTTTCGCCGGCTCGCCGATGCCGAGGTCAACGTCGACATGATCGTGCAGAACGTCTCGGCCGAGGGCCGCACCGACATCAGCTTCACCCTGCCCCACGAGCAGACCGGCGCCGCCAACGACGCCATCGGGTCGATCACCGACGAGCTCGGCGCCGATTCGGTGGTGGTCGACGACGACATCGCCAGGGTGAGCCTCATCGGCGCGGGCATGCAGACCAACCCCGGCGTGGCCGCGACGATGTTCGAGACCATGTCGGCCAGCGGCATCAACATCGAGATGATCTCCACTTCGGCCATTCGCATCTCCTGCGTGGTCCGTGAGGGGCAGGCCGAGAACGCGGTGAGCGCGCTGCACGCCGCGTTCCAGCTCGACAAGGCGCCCGAGGACCGCGCCGACGTCTGACCCTCAGGGTCGGGGTTCGTCCGACTCCAGCGCTTCGATCAGGCGCCGGGCTGCGGCGTGGTCGACCTTGTCCGAGCCTGTCCGGGGAAGTGACGGGACGAACTCGATGCGCTCGGGCTGGGCTTCGGGGGCGAGCACGGCCGAGAGGGCGCGGCGCACCGCTCGTGCGTCGTCGCCGGTCGACTCGACGAGCGCGGCCAGCGCGCCCGATGGCGTGACCCCCGCTGCGCTGGCGGTGATCCCCTCCAGTGTGTTGAGTGCGGCCTCGACTGCTTCGAGTTCGATGCGCACACCGCGCACCTTCACCTGTCGGTCGATGCGACCGCGGAAGTGGAGGAGACCATCGTCGTCACGCTCGACGAGGTCGCCGGTGCGATACCAGCGGTTCACGAGGCCGCCCGGCCCGGTTTCCTCCACGAACGATGCTGCTGTCAACTCGGGCTGACCCCAGTAGCCGGCCATGGCCGTGCTGGTGCGGACGAGCAGCTCTCCGGCCCGTCCGTCGGAGTCTCCGGACCCGTCTTCGACCGGCACGAGCCGGCACTCGGTGTCGTCCCATGCTCGCCCGATCGGGATCGAGGCACCCTCGTCGGGCGGGCCGTCGAGATGGTGGAACGTGCACTGGTTCACCTCGGCCGGTCCGTAGACGTTGCTGAACCGGGCCTCGGGGGCGAGCGCCATCAGCGCCCGCAGTTCGTTGGCCGGGAAGATCTCGCCCCCGAACAGCACCCAACGCAGGCTGCGCAGGGTGGTGTCGGTCAGCCCTCCCCGGTCGAGGAGCTGGCGCAGGATGGTGGGCACTGAGTACCAGATCGAAGCCTGTTCCCGCTCCACGAGCTCGGCGATGCTCGCGGGGAAGCGCAGCAGGGTCTCGGCGACGAGGATCACCCGGGCGCCCACGAGGGGCCCGGCGTAGAGCTCGAACGTGGACTGGTCGAAGTGGAACGGGGCGACGTTGGCCATCGCGTCGGCGGCGGTCAGCTCGTAGCAGGCCGCGGAGAGTTCGGCGTAGCGAAGGCCGCTGGTGTGGGTGTGGACGATGCTCTTCGGTGCACCGGTCGAGCCCGAGGTGGTGATCATGTACGCCGGGTCGGCCCCGTTGCGTGGGGCCGGGCCGCGCCGGTCGGCCGCCGCGATCTCGTCGGCGGTGAGGTACTCCGCGCCTTCCAGTGGGGCGCCCACCGTCATGCGGGGCGGCGCTGCGGTCGTCCAACGGGGAAGGGTCGTGGGGTCGAGGACCACGGCGGCGGGGTCGATCGACCGGGCGATGCCGGCGACCGCCTCCTTGCCGGCCCGGGGATTCACCGGGACGGCGATCGCGCCGGCATGCATCGCCGCGTGGATCGCGACGAAGCTCTCCACCGACTTCGGTGCATGGACGATGATCCGTTCGCCGGGGGCGACACCGCGGTCTCGTAGCGCCGCGCTCAGCCGCTCGACCCGGTCAGCGAGCTCCTCGAAGCGAAGCCGCACGGTGCCATCGGTGAGCGCCTCTCCGGAAGCATCGCGGTCGGCGGCAGCCGGGATCAGTTGGGAGAGCAGGTACGGGCGCAGACCGCCGGTCGGATCGAATGTGCGCATACAGCCGACCACGGTACTGTCGGCGGCGATGACCCGACCCACTGCACTGGTGACCGGCGCGAGCCGGGGCCTCGGCAAGGCGATCGCGATCTCGCTGGCCGAGGCCGGCCACGATGTGGCCATCACCGCTCGAACCATGATCGATGGTGAGCGCCGTCTGGAGGGCGACGACTCGATCGTCGTGCCCGGCGGCCTCGACACCACTGCGGCAGCGATCGAGGCGGCCGGGGGGCGCGCCGTGCCGCTCTACATGGACCTGCTCGACGGGGCCACCGTGCGCGCCGCCGTCGCCGACGCGCTCGACGCGCTCGGGCACCTCGACGTGGTGGTGAACAACGCGATCTACCAGGGCCCGGGCGCCATGGTGGAGTTCCTCGACCTCGGCGAAGACGAGGTGCGCAATCTCTTCGAGGGAAACGTGTTCGCCCAGCTCGCCCTGTTGCGCGAGGTGCTTCCCGCCATGATCGGGCACGGGGGCGGCACGGTGGTCAACATGATCTCCGCCACTGCGTATGCCACCCCGAAGAACCGCATCGGCAAGGGCGGCTGGGGGATGGGCTACGCCATGACCAAGGCGGCCTTCGAGCGGGTGGCCCCGTTGCTCGAGGTCGAGCATGCCGACGACGGGATCCGGGCGTTCAGCATCGACCCCGGTCATGTCCCGACCGAGCGGCAGATCGCGGCGGGTCGAGCCAAGCAGTACGAGGGCAACTTCACGGCCGGTACCCCGGGGGCCATCGGTGCCGCGGTCGCGTGGGTGTGCACCGACCCGGGGGCCGACGAGTACCGGGGTCGGATCGTGCCGGCCCAGAAGATCGCGAAGGAGCGCGGGCTCGTCCCGCCGCCACCTGACGGGGAGCCGCGTCGGTGACCGAGATCCACGGTCACCACGAGCCCGGGTTCGCCTCGGTGCGCGACGCGTTCGCCGAGAACTTCGCCGAGGGTGACCTCGGCGCCTCGTGCGTGGTGATCCATGGCGACGAGACCGTGGTCGACCTGTGGGGCGGTCATCGCGACGTCGCCGCTACCGTGCCGTGGGAGCGCGACACCATCGTCAACGTGTGGTCGACCACGAAGATGATGGCGGCCCTGTGCGTGCTCGTCCTCCACGACCGCGGGGTCCTGTCGGTCGACGCCCCCGTGGCCTCGGTGTGGCCCGAGTTCGCCGCCAACGGCAAGGACGGCGTGCTGGTGCGCCACGTCCTGAGCCACACCGCGGGGGTACCCGGCTACGACGTACCCATCACCGAGGAGCAGATGTACGACACGCCGTTCTGTGTCGACCGTCTCGCCGGGCAGGCCCCGTGGTGGGAACCCGGCACCGCGTCCGGCTACCACTCCTCGACGCAGGGTGTGCTGCTCGGCGAGATCGTCCGGCGGGCCGACGGGCGGTCCCTCGGGCGCTTCTTCCGCGACGAGATCGCCGGGCCGCTCGGTGCCGACTTCCACATCGGCACGCCCGACGCAGCCTTCGCCCGCATCGCCGAGGTGCGCTTCGACGAGATCGACACGCAGGTGATCGCGGGCGACAGCATCGCCGCGCGGGCGTCGCAGGGCGAGCCGTCGCACGCGGCGATGGTCAACACCGACCGATGGCGTCGGTTCGAGCAGCCGGCGAGCAACGGCCACGGCAACGCCCGCAGCGTCGCCACCGTCGTGTCATGTCTCGCCCGGGGCGGCGTGGTCGACGGGCAGCGGCTGCTCTCGCCGTCGACGATCGAGCGTTGCTTCGACGTGCAGGCCGACGGAACCGACCTCGTCATCGGTTTGCCGACGAAGTTCGGTATCGGCTTCGGCATGCCGTCGGAGGGGATGCCGATGGGGATCAACGACCGCACGCTGTTCTGGGCGGGCTGGGGTGGCTCGATGGCGGTCGTCGATGTCGAGAACCGGCTCACGGTCGCCTACGTGATGAACCGGATGCAGGACGGCACCGTCGGCGGGATGCGTTCGGCTCGGGTGATCTTTGCCGCCCACGAGGCGGCGCGGGCGTTGCGGGCGCGTCCGGATTGACGCCCGTCGTCAGATGTTGGTGAGCGGTCGGCCGGCGTCGACCAGGCCTCGCGAGGCCAGGTCGACCGTCGGTCCGGTGATCGGCGTGAACAGGGGCGGCTCGTCGTAGCCGAGCATCGCTGCCGCGCCTTCCTCTGCGACCCGGCGCCGGTCGCGCTTGCGGAGCACCGCGCTGAACGAGACGAGCCCCACCCCCACGATGCCGCTGAGTGCGGCCGGCGCCAGGAGCTTGAGGCTGACGGCGCGTACCGCGATCTCTGCCGTCCGGAAGCCGGTGACCGCGCCGATGAGATACGGCAGCGCCACCGCGGTGATCCCGCAGACGAGACCGACTCCGAGCACCCAGCGTCCCATCCACCCGGCTGCTCGGTGGCGGTGCGGGTGGAAGGCCAGGCCGAAGGGGGTGAGCAGGGAGGCGAGCAGGGCGAATCCTCGCAACCGGCCGGACAGGTCGGACATCGCGGTGAGGTCCGGGAAGGAACCGGGGTCGATGGTCCACAGTGTCGCTCCGTCGGGCACGATCGACGCGAGACGGGGTGACTCGACCTCGATCACCCGCATGACGGCGTCCGTCAGCGGGGCGAGGTCGGCCGCCGTCGGGTCGCCGCTCTCGAACGTCCGACGGTGGAGATCCCCGGCGAGGGTCCGGAGTTCGGCCCGCACGGCGTCGTCGTCGATGATCGCCGCCGAGACCGCCTCGGCCTCCTGGGCGACGTCGAGCTCGAACGCGGCGGCGATGGCCACGAGTTCCTCACCGACCAGTTGACGCTCGATGCCGCGGGCCACCTCGGCCTGCAGCTCCTCGCGCGCGGCCGGGTCGTCCAGGGTCTGCTCGACCGCCGCCATCGCCGCGGTCTCGTCGAGCACGAGCATTCGGAGGCCGGTGACGACCGCGAGCACGGTCATGGCGATGACGCCGACCACGACGGCGCCGCCGGCGAGGATCGAACGGGCGCTGCGGGGCGGCTTGGTGGGGAGGCGAGAGGGCCGTGCGGGGGCGTCGAGGTACACGCTGCCGGTGCCTTGCTGCATCGCTTCACCTCCGATCCGTTCGCTCGGGCTGGTCGAATGTCGACCTGCACATTCGCCGGCACCCACTTCTTCGGAACGGAATCGGCGCAGGTGTAGCGGAACCTGCCCTTCAACGGGGATCGATCGGCCCATCCTCGGGGCCGGATGGGTCGGATGGCCCACAGCGGATGCGCGAGACTCACGGTACGGGTTCGGCAACCACCACAGGGAGACACAGGATGACGGCAGAGAACCGAGCGGTCGTGCAGTCGCTGGCCGACGCATGGGCGGCGCAGGACATCGACGCGATCATGGGGCACTTCACCGACGACATCGTGTACCACAACATGCCGATGGAGCCGGCCGAGGGCGTCGACGCGGTCCGTGCGGCGATCGAGGGGTTCCTGGCGATGGCCGATTCCATCGTGTTCGAGACCCTCAACGAGGTCTCCGACGGTGATCTCGTGCTCAACGAACGGGTCGACACCTTCGTCATCGGAGGCAACCCCACCCCGATCAGGGTCATGGGCACGTTCGAGCTGCGGGATGGCAAGATCTCCCGATGGCGCGACTACTTCGACATGGCCGGACTCACCGGCGGCTGACGGCGGCGGTTCGGCGATGAGGACCATCGAGACGCGAGCATCGGCGAGGACGTCGGTTCGCTGGATCCGGCGACCGGGTTGGGACGCCCTCATGGCGTTGTCCTGGGTCCCCTTCGCAGCCCTGGCGATCGCATGGGACGGGCAGACCGACCGGCTCGAGTGGCTCGTGGCCGCGACCCTGTTGTTCTCCGTGTCCCACCAGCCGTTGACGATGCCGCTGGTCTACGCCGATCCGCACGAGCGCCGCTCGCGGCCGGTGGTCTTCGGGCTGACGCCCTTCGTGTTCGTCGGTCTCGTCCTGATCGGGCTGCAACTCGACCCCGTGGTGATCGCCGTCGTGGCCGGCGTGTGGAACGCGGGCCACACGCTGCAACAGCGCTACGGGATCACCCGCATCTACGGGCGCAAGGTGGGGCAGAGCGATGGAACCGTCGAGCACCGTCTGCTCTGGTCGATGCTGATCCTGGCGCTGGTCGTCGCGGCCGCGGACGCGGCGACACCGGGTCGGATCGCCTCGGCCGGTCTGGGCGACCGGAACCAGCGGGGCCTCGACGTCTTGACCGACGCCGCGCCGGTGGCCCGGCTGCTCGTGCCGGTGATGGTCGTCGTCGTCGTCGTCCTCGCGGTGCAGTGGTTCCGGCAGGAGCGCGCTGCCGAACAGGTCAACCCGGCCAAGTGGTTCTATCTCGGCTCCACCACGGGTCTCATCGGCCTGACCATGGTCTCGCCGCTCGCGGGTTTCGTCGGCTACATCGGTTCCCACGCCGCCGAGTACTACCTGATCGTCCACAATCACCTGGCCGACCGCTACCCCGACGAGATCACCGACGGGGGTGCCCCGCTCGGGCGTGCCGTGCGCAGCCGCAGCGGACCATTCGGGCTCATGGCCGCGTACGCGATCGGCATTGCGGCCTTCATCTGGGCGGTTCGTTCCCTCGGCAGCTACGAGCTGTATGCCTTCGTCTTCCTGACCCTGGGTGGCCTGCACCTCTTCTACGACGGCCTCATCTGGAAGCTGCGCCGCCCCGAGGTGGCCCGCGGGTTCCAGATCCCGACCCCACCCGTCACAGCGGTGTCAGACACTCGTCACGGCACTCAGAAGAACTGATCGATCATGATGAGGTTGCCGTCGGGGTCTCGCAACAGGAGGTGATCGGGGCCCGATTCGGTCTCGGTGGCCCGCTCCAGTTCGATGCCTCGCGCTCGGAGCCGCCGCTCGATCTCCCGCACGTCGGTGAACCCCTCGGCGGGCGCCGGCATGCCCGGCCCGGGGGTCTCACCGTCGGCGCCCTCCCACTCCTGGGTGAGTCCGGGGTTGAAGGTGAGGATGTTGGTGCCCAGCGGGATGGCGAACAGGCCGATTCGGGTCGGCCCGTTGCCGAGGATCGTGTACCCGTCGCCGCCGCCGAGCACCCGGAAGCCGAGCGCTTCGTAGAACGAGACCGAGGCGTCGAGGTCGTCGACGTCGAGCGACACGGAGAAGCAGCCGAGATCCATTGATTCCGTCATGCCGGAACCGTAGATCAGCGAGGCAGCACCGTGTCAGTGCGCGAGCACCGTCTCTGTGTCGGCGCCGCTCCGCATCACCTTCCCGGGAAGGGCGTCGGTGGCCTCGCCATCGACCACGGTGCTCACGCCGTTGACCATGACCCGGCGGATGCCGGTGGCCTCGGAGTAGAGCCGGCGGCTGTCACCCGGCAGGTCGAACACCAACTCGACGTCGGTCGCGCCGACCTCGTCGGGATCGAGGACGACGATGTCGGCGAAATAGCCTTCCGCGATGCGGCCGCGGTCGCGCAGGCCGAACAGGCGGGCCGGCACGTCGGTGAGGTGACGGATCGCGTTCTCCATCGTGGTCAGCTTGCGGCCGCGCAGGCAGTCGTCGAGCCAGGCGGTGGTGTAGGGCGCACCGGCCATGCGGTCGAGGTGCGCGCCTGCGTCGGAACCGCCGATCATCACGGCCTCGTGCTCCCAGGCCTGGGCCCGCAGACGCCAGCTCTCGGGGTCGTCGTCGGTCGGCAGCGGCCACCAGACGGTGCGGAGGTCGTCGTTGAGGGAGATCTCCACCATCGTGTGGAAGGCGCGCTGGCCCCGCTCCCGGGCGATGTCGCCCACTCGGCGGCCCTTCAGGCCTTCGTTGGCCTCGCTGTAGGTGTCGCCGACGAGATAGTTGTCCCAGCCGGTCAGGCGGGAGAACACTCCCGCTTCGGGCAGCGCCGCCTGGTTCTCGAGCCACGTGACGGTCTGGGGGTCGCGTAGCTTCTCCATGCGCTCCGGGTAGTCCAGCCCGAAGACGGTCTTCCACTCGGGCAGCTGATGCAGCGCACAGAAGGTGCCGAGGCTCATGTTCATGCCCACGAGGATCGGCATGGTGAGGGCGACGATCTTCGCTCCGGCGTCGTTCGCCTTCTCACACGCATCGATCTGGTTGAGGTAGGCGTCGGGGCGGGCCGAGTCGATGGTGAGCACGTTCCAGTTGAGCGGCCGGTTGCCCTCGACGGACATGCGGGTCATCAGCTCGACCTCGCCGTCGTTGAACCCGTTGAGGCAGCCGTCGGCGACCCACTCGAGCGTCGTGCCCTCGTGTCGGGAGGTCTCGCGGCAGAGTTCGAGCACCTCCTCCTCGGCGGCCCATCGGCTCGGCACGGGGTTGCCGTCCCAGTCGCTGTGGGTGAACGATCGACCGGTCGAGAAGCCGATCCCGCCGGCCTCGATCGACTCCTTGAGGAGGCGGCGCATCTCGGCGATCTGCTCGGGGGTCGCCTCGTGGCCGACCGAGTCGTCCTTCATCACCATGCGGCGAAGGGCACAGTGACCCACGAGGAAGCCGACATTGATGGCGGTGCCGTTCTCGTCGATGCGGTCGAGGTATTCGCCGAAGGAGTTCCAGTTCCAGGGCACGCCCTGCTCGAGCGCCTCCAGCGCCATGCCCTCGACCTTGACCATCATCCGCTTCAGGTACTCGCCGTCGGACTCGTCGCCCAGCGGTGCGAGGGTGAACCCGCAGTTGCCGGCGATCATGGAGGTCACGCCGAAGTAGTTCGACGGTGTGGCTCTCGGGTCCCAGAAGAGCTGGGCGTCATAGTGGGTGTGAGGGTCGACGAAGCCGGGGCACACGACCAGTCCGGTGGCGTCGATCGTCTCGGCCGCCTCTTCGGTGATGTCTCCCACCGCCACGATGCGGCCGTCCCTGACTCCGACATCGGCCTGGACCCCGGCGGCACCGGTGCCGTCGACCACGGTGCCACCCTTGATGAGTACGTCGAGCATGTGTGCCGTCCTCCGACTCGTGAATCGCCCGCCATCGTACGGGCACCCGGATGTTTCTGACGAGTCGTCAGGTGTGGGTGACAGGTCGGTTGTCCGCGGGGTAGCGCTGCAGCTGGGACGATGCGAGGCTGCCGCCATGAGTGAACGCATCGAGCAGCTGTTGGCCGACATGGATCTCGACGAGAAGGTGGCCGCGGTCACGGGCCTCGACATGTGGCACACGCGGCCCAACGAACGGCTCGGCATCCCGAAGATGAAGGTGACCGACGGTCCGAACGGGGCACGCGGTGACGGACTGATGGGCACCGGAGCGCAGACCGCCTGTATCCCGTCGGGTGCCGCGCTCGGTGCCACCTGGGACCCCGAGCTCGTGGGGCGGCTCGGCGAGATCCTCGGCGACGAGGCGAAGGCCAAGAAGGCCCACGTGCTGTTGGCTCCGACCATCAACCTCCACCGCTCCCCCAAGGGCGGGCGCAATTTCGAGTGCTACAGCGAGGACCCGATCCTGACGGGTCGTCTCGCCGCGGCCTTCGTGCGGGGCGTGCAGTCGAAGGGTGTGGCGACCACGCCGAAGCACTTCGTGGCCAACGACTCCGAGTTCGAGCGCAACTCGATCGACACCCAGGTCGACGAGCGAACCCTGCGCGAGCTCTCGCTCGTCCCCTTCGAGCACGCGGTCAAGGACGGCGACGCGTGGGGGATCATGAGCGCCTACAACCGGCTCAACGGCACCTTCTGTTCCGAGCACGAATGGCTGCTCACCACCGTCCTGCGTGAGGAGTGGGGGTTCGACGGGTTCGTCGTCACCGACTGGTTCGCGGCGCGTTCGACCGCGGCGATGGCCAACGCCGGTCTCAGCCTCGAGATGCCCGGCGAGGGCCGGTTCTACGGCGGGGCCTTGAAGGAGTCGGTCCAGTCGGGCACCGTGTCGGAGGCGGCACTGGACCGGATCGTGCGTGACGTGCTGCGCACGATGGAACGCACCGGCGCCCTCGACGGCGATGGCGACTTCACCGAGGGCACGCTCGACCGCCCCGAGGACCGGGCGGTCATCCGGGCCGCGGCCGCCGCCGGTTCGGTGTTGCTTCGCAACGACGGCATCCTGCCCCTCGACGGCTCGACGCTCTCGAAGATCGCCGTCATCGGCCCCAATGCCTTCAACGCCAAGGTCATGGGTGGTGGGTCGGCGAAGGTCAACTCGTATCGGGCCACCTCTCCGCTGGATGCGCTCACCGAGCGTCTCCCTGATGCCGAGGTCCGTTGGGAGAAGGGCAGCGACATCGACCGCACGACTCCGCCGCTCACCCGGCCCCTGGTCGACGGCAAGGTCACGCTGGAGTTCTTCGACGGCCAGGAGTTCGCCGGTGAGCCGGTCCGCTCCCACGAACGCTCGTCGCTCGAGACGCTCGCGTTCGGCTCGCCGGCCCCCGACGTCGACCCGAAGGCGTTCTCGATCCGGGCGAGCTGCACCGTGGTGCCCACCGTCACCGGGCCTCATGAGTTCCGGCTCGTGCAGTGCGGGCGGGCTCGGGTGCTCGTCGACGGCGACGTGCTCATCGACGCGACGGAGGGGGAGGTTCCTCCCGGTACCGCCTACTTCGGGTTCGGCAGCGACGAGATCCCGGGAACCCGCGACCTGACGGCCGGCGTCCCCGTCGACGTGGTCGTGGAGTACACCAATCGTGATGCGGTCCTGCTCAGTGGGTTCACCGTCGGGTTGGTGCCGCTCGTCGAGGAGGACCTGCTCGGTCGGGCCGTGGCGCTCGCCGAGGAGAGCGATGTCGCCATCGTCGTCGTCGGGACCAACGACGACTGGGAGACCGAGGGTCGGGATCGTGATCTCTGGGAACTCCCCGGCGACCAGCCCGAGCTGATCCGGCGAGTGGTCGCAGCCAATCCCCGCACCGTGGTCGTCCTCAACGTGGGGGCGCCCCACGACCTGTCGTGGCTCGAGGACCCCGCCGCGGTGCTGAGCGTCGGCTTCGGCGGGCAGGAACTGGGCGACGCGGTCGTCGACATGCTGCTGGGCGACGTCGAACCGAGCGGCCGGGCGCCGACGACGGTCGGTGCCCGCTACGAGCACTTCGGGGCCTACCCGAACTATCCCGGCGAGAACAGCGTCGTACGCTACGGCGAGGGCCTCTTCACCGGCCACCGCTTCCACGACGCGATGGCGATCGAGCCGGCCGTGCCCTTCGGCTTCGGTCTCGGCTACACGACCTTCTCGATCGGCGCGCCTCGGGCCGCCACCCACGCGGCCCCCGGTGATCCGGTCACGGTGGCGGTCGACGTCACCAACACGGGGGATCGCGTCGGCTCCGAGGTCGTGCAGCTCTATGTGGAGCCGATCGAACCGGCCGTGTTGCGGCCGGTCCGCGAGCTGAAGGCCTTTCGCAAGATCACCCTCGACCCGGGGGCGACGGAGACGGTGAACCTCGAACTCGACGCGCGCGCCTTCGCCTACTTCGATGTGGGCGACCCCATCTGGGAAGAACTGCAGTCCGGGATGCCCGTTCCCGCCCACGGCGACACCCAGCATCGCCAGGTGGCGGGCTGGTACGTCGACCCGGGGCGGTACCGCCTGGTGGTCGGGCGCTCGTCGCGCGACTTCGCCGGCGAGGTGACGGTCACCCTCGACGGCGAGGCGGCGCTGCTCGACCGGTAGGCGGGTTCAGACGGCCGTGAAGCCGATCAGGTTGTGGGTGACCACGGCGTCGTCGGCGCCGCGGTCGATGACCTTCACGACCGCCATCTCGTCACCGATCGGCTCGACCACCGCATCGAACGGCCCGACCCGGCCCATCGTCACGTAACGCACGTCGAAGCTCGTGGAGACGAGGCGTCGGCCGGTCGCGGCCTCGAGTCGTCGCTGTGCGGCCAGCTCGGCCAGGAGCGCGGCGACGCCGCCCTGGAGGATGCCCGCCGGGTTCAGGAGTTCGGGCCGCAGGTCGACCTCGAGGCCGTCGGCGCTCGGTCGCGCCGCCAACAGTTCGGCGAGTGGCGCCTCGGGCGGGTGCCAGATCGCCATCGAGTCGGTGGGGAAGTCGGGGCGGGCCGGATCCTGCGGCCGTCGTGGGAGCCGGATGAAGGTGGACACGCCGGTGGCCGTGGGTTCTCCGGCGTCGTCGGTCATCGGGAAGTCGATCGAGATCGTGCGTCCCGCTCGCTGGACGACCGGTGTGCCGTTGATGCGGGGAGTCGAGACCGGGGCCCGCCGGATGCCGATGTCGACCGTGAAGCTCCAGTCGTCGCCGGAGGTCATCTCGGCCATCCAGCCGGCGCCGACGTCGACCAGCATGACCAGCGTCGAACCGAGCGCCACGCCGTGGCTGGAGATCTCGGGCGTGACCCTCAGCCAGCATTCCGCGGTGTCGCCGGCGCGCCGCAGATGGGCACCCATCTGTGACGGGAGGGAGCGAGCGTGGCTGGGGAAGTCGGTCACCGTCGGGAAGATAGCGGCCTCTCCCGGCGCCGAGCCAAGCGGCTCAGGCGGGAAGGAGCCGGCGTTCGGCGCCGCGGAACGCGATGCCCACACCGATGAGCACCGTGGCTGCCGTCACCAGGAGCATCACCTCGCGAGGTCCGGTGTCGGCGAGGTCCGGTTCCTGCACGACGTTGGTCCCGAGCACGGCGACCTCCGGACTGTCGTCCGCGTCGGCGTCGACCTCGGGAGTGATGATCTCGACCACCTCGCGGTCGCGGGCCTCGTCACCGACATAGACGGCCACGCCCTCGGCAGGGATGTCCCAGTCGGCCACGATGGTCGCGTTGCCGTCGGCATCGGTGACCGTGGTGACGACCATGGCGACGTCACAGTTGTCGGTGGTGACGTCGAGCTCGGTTCCGTCGACCGGGATGGCACAGGGAACGGCGTAGATCGGGGTGTCGGGCTCGAAGCCGGTCACCTCGATGGTCAGCCGGGCCTCGCCGGGTTCGGACACCGCCGGGGTGATCTCGATGTCGGCGGCCAGAGCAATACCCACGCCCACCGCCGTCGTGCCGACTGCCGCCATCAGCACTGTTGCCAGGAATCGCCGCATGTTCGTCCTCCACTCAGGTCGGTTCGCCACGAACCGGGTCGGAGCGCCACTCCGATGAACACGTAGAGTAGCTATCGGCCCGCTGAATGTCACATTGCGTGAGTCATCGGGTGTCGGGATCCGGAGGGAACGAATCGGTTCGGCGCGGCGTTTCCCTGTCCGATAAGCCGTGTACGGCGATCGAGCCGTAGCAGAGGAAGTGGAACCCATGTTGTTCGGACGTGACAAGCAGACGATGCCCGACCCCGCCGACGCGCTTCCCGGTCGCCCCGACCCGGTTGCGGTGCCCGACGCCCACCTGGTGCTCGGCACGCCGCTGGTCGGGCCCTATCCCGAAGGCATGGAGCTCGCCCTGTTCGGACTCGGTTGCTTCTGGGGCGCCGAGAAGTTCTTCTGGGCGCTCGAGGGTGTCTACACAACGGCGGTCGGCTACGCCGGCGGCTACACCCCCAACCCCACCTACGAGGAGGTGTGCACGGGCCGCACGGGCCACAACGAGGTCGCGCTCGTGGTCTTCGACCCGACGGTCGTGTCCTACGAGGAGCTGCTCAAGGTCTTCTGGGAAGTGCACGACCCAACCCAGTTCATGCGCCAGCACAACGACATCGGCACGCAGTACCGCAGCGAGATCTACGTGTTCTCCGACGAGCAGCGCACGCTCGCCGAGGCGAGCAAGGCCCGGTACCAGGAGGCGCTGAGCAAGAACGGCTTCGGCGACATCGAGACGACCGTCGTCGATGCGCCCACCTTCTACTTCGCCGAGGCGTACCACCAGCAGTACCTGCACCGGAACCCCGGGGGGTACTGCAACCACGGCCACTGCCAGGTCCGCTACGACCTGGCCGACGCCTGACGTTCGGCCGAAAACGACACCGAGGCGGCGCCTCCACCGCTCGGGGGAGACACCGCCTCGGAGTGTGAGAGCTGAGGGTCAGATGCTCTGGCTGGGGAAGCCGGGGCCCTCGTGGTCGGTGCCGTTCATGTTGGCGTTGAGGCGGGCGGCCTTCATCAGTTCGGCCATGACCGGGCCGAGCTCCGAAGGATCGTCGGGCTGAGTCGCCGTGGGGCCGAGGTGCCAGCCCTCGGCGATGCCGAGCTGCGGACCACGCACGTCGAACACGCGACCGGTCACGTTGGCGGCCTCGGGTGAGGCGAGCCAGGTCGTGACGACCGAGATCCAGCGAGGCGACATGGCCTCCTTCATCTCTTCGGTCAGGTTCTCCTCGCCGCCCATCAACGGCAGGGTGAGACGCGACACGGCGGTGGGGGCGAGACAGTTGACCGTCACGCCGTACTTCACCAGTTCCTGGGCGGCGATGATCGAGAAGGCGGCGATGCCGGCCTTCGCCGCGCCGTAGTTGGTCTGGCCGACATTGCCGTAGATACCCGAGGGCGAGGCGGTGTTGATGATGCGGCCGTAGACCTCCTCGCCGGCCTTGGCCTTGGCCCGCCAGTGGACGGCGGCGTGGTGGGCGGGGCCGAACGTGCCCTTGAGGTGGACGGCCATGATGGCGTCCCAGTCTTCCTCGCTCATCGAGAAGAGCATCCGGTCGCGCAGGATGCCCGCGTTGTTCACGACGATGTTGACGTCGCCGAAGGAGTCGATCGCCTGATCGATCATGGCCTTCGCCTCGTCGAACTTGGCGACGTTGCCACCGTTGACGACGGCCTTGCCGCCCATGGCCTCGATCTCGGCCACGACCTCCTGTGCCGGGGTGGCGTCGCCGCCCTCGCCGTGGATGTCGCCGCCGAGGTCGTTGACGACCACGGAAGCCCCGTGCTCGGCCATCATCAGGGCGTGCTCACGGCCGATTCCGCGTCCGGCGCCGGTGATGAGGGCGACCTTGCCCTCGAGAAGCTTGCTCATGTCCCCTCCCGGGGGTTGGTTCGGTGTCCGCTCCGCCACGCCGGCGGTGTCGGTCCGCCGGATGGCGGGATGTAAACGATCGTTAGCGTGCCACGGTGGGCCGGAAACGGCTACTCGCGGAGCATGGTCCGCGTGCTCACGGGTCGACCCAGCCGTTGGCCTCGCATCCGTCGAGCCCTTTGGTCTGCTGCATCATGATCGGCGCCGGTTCGCCGGGCCCGGGGCACCCGTCGTGGCCGGGGCCGACGACATAGTGGCCGACTTCGTGGTTGATCAGATAGCGGCGGTAGGTCTCGAGGTCGGCGGGCCAGTCGTCGGTGGCGCCGAACCAGCGCAGGGAGTTGATCGCGATCCATCCGTTGCGGGCGCAGGAGTAGCGACCGTTGGTCTGCAGCGGGGCACACATCCGGTCGACCTCGTCGGGCGAGGCGACGATCAGCGTGACGTCGCCCCCGTCGTCGACGAGTTCGACGCCGACACCCCGGCCGGTCCAGCTGCGTTCGTCGCCGAGGATGTCGACGACGGTGAGGGCCAACTCGTCTCGCGAGAGGTCGATACCGGCGCCGACCTCGACCGAGAACCGGATCATCGGGGACCCGTCGTGGAAGAGGGTGGGCGGGGGCGGGCTCGTGGTGGGAGGAGTGCTGGAGGCAGGCTTTGTGGTCGGGGGCAGCGTGGTCGGGGGCAGCGTGGTCGGGGGCAGCGTGGTCGGGGGCAGCGTGGTCGGGGGCAGCGTCGTCGGGGGGAGGGTGCTCGCCGGGCGCGTGGTCGGCGACACGGTGGTGACCGTCGTCTCGACAGTCGGGCGTGTGGTGCCGGGGGCCACCGTGACGTCGCCCCCGGAACAGCCGACGAGGACCAGGACGAGGCCGGCGAGGAGTCGGCTCACGTCGTCGCGTCGAGCGCCCAGGTGAGACCGCCGGTGTGGCGTTCGTGCTTGCGGCCCTGGGCGACCAGTTCGGGCATCACGGCGGCCGACCGCTCGATCGCCTCCTCCACCGTGGAGCCCGAGATCTCGTAGATCGTCAGGTGATCGGCGGTGCCGGCCCGCGAGGGGCGTCGTCGCCAGCGCGAACCGGCGACGAAGGCCCCGCTCGCCATCATGTCGGGCAGGTGCTGTTCGTCGTACCACCGGTCCCACTCGTCGACCCGATCGGGATCGGTGCAGAGCACCTCGGCCACGATCATGCCGGTGACCGTCGCTTCGGGGTGGACGACCACGGGCGGGCCGGCCCGGTGCCATTCGTCGCGACGGATCTCCGCGTGGGCGTCGGCCCGGCCGTCGGCTCGGGCCAGAGCGGTCTCCCGGTCGAACTCGGCGAGGCGGTCGGCCGGCAGGTGGATCACATGGCTGTGGCCCGCCCCGGGTCGGCCCGCGGGGGCGGGATCGAGCAGGCGCCAGACCCGGCCGCCGTGGGCGGCGGCGTGGCCGCGCAGCCAACGGGCCCACGCCGGCCCGGCGGCTGCGGGCACGGCTTTGGTGGCGATGAAGGCGAGACCTTCGAGTCGGTGGAGCGGGCCCACCGGTTACCCGACGCGCAACAGCATGGCGTCGCCCTGCCCGCCGCCGCCGCACAGGGCGGCCGCGCCCACGCCGCCGCCGCGACGTTTCAGTTCGTAGGCCAGCGTGATGGCCAGTCGGGTGCCACTCATGCCGATCGGGTGGCCGAGGGCGATGGCGCCCCCGTTCACGTTGACGACGTCGTCGGGAAGGCCGAGATCGGCCATCGAGGCGAGGGAGACCGCGGCGAACGCCTCGTTGAACTCGAACAGTTCGACATCGCTCAGCTGCATGCCGGCGCGGTCGAGCGCCTTGGCGGTGGAACGGCTCGGCTGGGTGAGCAGCGATGTGTCGGGGCCGGCCACTTCGGCGTACTCGACGATCTCGGCGAGCGGTTCGACGCCGAGTCGATCGGCGACCGCCTTCGTGGTGACGACGACGGCCGCGCCGCCGTCGCTGAGCTGCGATGCGTTGCCGGCGGTCACGTTGCCCCCGTCGGCGAAGGCGGCCCGCAACCCGCCCAGCGACTCGGCAGTGGTGCCCACCCTGATGCCTTCGTCGTCGCGGAGCACCACCGGGTCACCCTTGCGCTGGGGGATCTCGACCGGCACGATCTCGTCCTCGAAGAGGCCGTCCTTCTGGGCGCGGGCGGCCCGATCGTGGGAGGCGGCCGACACGGCGTCCATCGCCTCCCGGCTGATTCCGGCCTCGGCGGCGTGGCGTTCGGTGCCGGCCCCCATCAGTTCCTGCTCGAACGAGCAGTAGAGACCGTCGTAGGTGAGGGCGTCGGGCAGGGTGGCGTTGCCGTAGCCGTAGCCCTTGCGTCCGTCGATCAGGAGATACGGCGCTCGGGTCATCGACTCCATGCCGCCCGCGACCACGATCTCGGCTTCGCCCAACGCGATCATGCGATGGGCCTGCTGGATGGCGTTGAGGCCCGAGGGACAGGCCTTGTTGAGGCCGGTCGACGGCACCGTCATCGGGACACCGCCGGCGAACGCCGCCTGCCGCGCCGGCACCTGCCCGGCGCCGGCCTGGACCACCTGTCCCATGTAGACGTAGTCGACCTGCTCGCCGTCGATTCCGGCCCGGCGGAGGGCTTCGGCGATGGCAAGGCCGCCGAGGGCGGTGCCGCTGAAGCTCGACAGTCCGCCGTTGAACTTGCCGATCGGGGTGCGGGCACCGGTGAGGATGACGGTCTCGGTCACGTTGTACTCCTGGCGGTCGAGCGTTGGCCCCGAGGGTATCCGCCGATGGTGATGACACGAAGAAGCCCACCCCGCTCGGGGTGGGCTTCTTCGGTGAGAGACGGGCGGATGGCCCTCGGGTTGCTCAGGCTGCAGTCGGGACCTGCAGGAGGAGCTTCATGATGTCGTTGGCGAAGTCGGCGGCCCGGTGGTCGGAGGGAAGGTCGAACTGGACGACCGACCAGTCCGCGAAGGTGAACCGCAGCTTGGCCAGTGCGATGCGGGCGGGGACGATGTCGACCTGGTGGACGGCGCCGAGCGAATCGGATCCGCCGACGGTGATCTCGCTTCCCATCCGGCCCTTCTGACACCAGAGCACACGACGGTCGGTTACGACGACGAGGTTGGTGCGGTTGGGCATCGCACCCTCACCGGTCATCGCGCCCTCGGCGGCCCGGCTGAACACCGACGGGCCGAGCATCGCCAGCGTGGTCTCGTAGGCCCGATCCTCCACCTTGCCCCCGGACACGACGGGACGGAATGCCTCGACCCGTTCCCCCGGCCCGAGCTCGCTCTCCAGTGCCTGTTCGATCTGCTCGCGTGTGCTCATCGTCGTCTCCTCTCGTCGTTCGGGTCTCCCGTGGACCCGGGTCAGGCATCGGCGGAAGTGACGGGAGGCTTCACGAGATCGGGCCGTTCGCGCTATCACATTGGACCGCCCGGCCCATTGGATCACCCGGCCCACTCGGCCCCTTGTGGGACCATGCCCGGGTGCGGATCAACTGCTGGCACGAGGTCGGGCGCAAGAACGCGAAGAAGGACGTGGTCCGGCTCCGGCAGATCCCCGCCGCCCGACAAAAGGAGCTGCGAGCCGCCATCGCCGCGGCCCGGTCGGGTGACGCCGAGGGCGTGCTGTTCGAACTCGAGCGCGGTTACTCCGATCGTGGCCGAGCGCTTGCCCGCCTCGCCGTCGGCCTCGGTGTCGTCGCGCTGATGGGCTCGGCGGTCGCCGCCTTCGTGGTGCCCGGTGCCGCGGCTCCGATCTTCGGCTTCGGGATCGTGCCCGCCGCGATGGTGGCCGGGTTGACCGCGTGGTTCAGCCTCACCCACGACACCGGTGTGCGGGTGGAGGGTCGCGGCGTCCTGCGGGCCGAGGGTTGGGGTGGGATCACCGAACTCGACCTGGGCTCCTATGCCCGGGTCACCGTCGCCGACGATCCCGGCAACGACATCATGTGGATCGAACCGTGACGGAGCCGTCGGGCACCGTGCACCGACGTCACCAACCGCGGGCGGCCCACTCGTCGAGCGAGGGTGCCTCGGCTCCGATCGTCGTGTCGTTGCCATGGCCCGGCAGCACGACGGTGTCGGCGTCGAACACGCGGAACATCCGCTCCTCGATGCTGCGCAGGATGGTGGGGAAGTCGCCGCCCTCGAAGCCCGTGGCTCCGGGGCCGCCGGGAAACAACGTGTCGCCGGTGAACAGCAGCGGAGTGTCCTCGACACTGAACGACATCGACCCCGGCGTGTGGCCGGGGGTGTGGTGGGTGTGGATCCGGAGCCGCCCGATCTCGATCACCGACTCGTCTTCGAGGAGATAGTCGTAGCTCGGCAGCATCTCGGCGTCCTCGGCCGTGATCCCGACGCGATAACCGGCCTCACGCACCGCCGGCACGGCTTGGATGTGGTCCCAGTGTCCGTGTGTCTCGAGCACCGTGCGCACGTCGAGTGCCTCGCAGAGGTCGAGCAGTCGCTGGTGCTCGTTGGCGGCGTCGAGCAGCACCGCCTCGCCCGTTTCCCGGCAGCGGACGACGAACACGTTGTTGTCCATGGGTCCGACGACCACGCGGTGGACCTCGACTCGACTGTCGTTCCAATGAAGGGTCATGGGTCGAGCGTAGTCAGGTCGGGGGTCGCCGTCGGCCGCGGCGGGCACTGACATACTCGGCCGGAGTCCGCACGGCCCCCGACAGGAGTGGGAATGCGTCACGGGATCGTTGCCACGAGTGTCCTCGCGCTCACGCTGACCCTTGCGAGCTGGGTCGCGGGTGGGGCACCGGCGGCCGAGTCCGGACCGGCCCTCGCAGCGACGTCCGCGAGCTCCGAGCTCCGGGTGTCGCCGAACACCACGGTGCCGGCCGACCGGGTGGCGAACGTCGCGCCGACAGAGTCGCCGGTCCTCGGGACAGACCCGGCATGGGCGGACGCCGCCGAGTTCCTCGCGGCGATCAACGGGCGACGGGCGTTCGAGGACCTCCCGCCCCTCGAGCGTCGAGCGGAGCTCGATCATCTGGCCCGGTCGTGGGCCGCGACCATGGGCGGCGACGGCTCGCTGCGGCACAGTGACCTCATCTACGACGTGGTCGCGGGCTCCTGGACCGCGGCGGGGGAGAACGTCGGGTACGGCCCGTCGGCCGCGACGGTCTTCGATGCGCTGGAGGCCAGTCCGAGCCATCTCGCCAACATGCTCGACGCCGACTACACGGCGGTGGGCATCGGTGTGGTGCGGGTCGACGGCGTGGTGTGGACGACTCATCTGTTCGCGGGCTGAGCGCCCGGACTGATCGACCGAGCCGGTCAGGCGGCCGGCTCGTCCTCCACGACGCGCACTTCTCCTCGTGGTTGACCGGGGTCGCCGCAGACCCAGCAGGCATCACCCTCGACCCCGCGCCACGCGACATCGCATCGACTGCATCGCAGCGGGTGCGCGGCGCCGCTCTGGACGGCGTGGGGTGCGGTCGTCTCCTGCACGCGAATCACCCTATGCACCAGCGAATCTCCGACGGGGTGATCCCCTCGCGTCTGCCGTAGCCTCTCCCCGGTCCGGACGCGAACGCGCCCGGTCTCACGAGAGGAACACAGATGGCCACCCCTTGCCCCAACGCCGACGGTTCGAGCCCGCAGCAGCGTGAGTTCGACGAGGCGCCGGAGATGTGCATCGACCCGTCGAAGCGCTACACGGCGACCATGACGACGACGCTGGGTGAGATGGTCATCGCCCTCGACGCGAACGCCGCGCCGAAGACCGTCAACAACTTCGTGACGCTCGCCCGCTACCACTACTACGACGGCATCATCTTCCATCGCATCATCAACGGCTTCATGTGTCAGGGCGGCGACCCGACGGGCACCGGACGTGGTGGTCCGGGCTACCGCTTCGAGGACGAGCTGCCGGCTCCCGGTCGCTACGAGATCGGCTCGTTGGCCATGGCCAACGCGGGCCCGAACACCAACGGCAGCCAGTTCTTCATCGTGTCCGGCGCGAGTGGCGTGGGCCTGCCGCCCCAGTACTCCCTCTTCGGCAAGGTCGTGAAGGGCCTCGAGGTCGTCGACGCGATGCAGCAGGTCGACACCGACCGCAGCGATCGCCCCGTCACCGACGTGGTCATCGAGTCGGTCACCATCGAAGAGGCCGACTGAGATGGCGATCGACACGCTGGGCATCGTCGGCGCCGGTGCCATGGGGAGCGGCATCATCGAAGTCGCCGCGAAGTCCGGCGTGTCGGTGATCGCCCGCGACATCAGTCCCGAAGCCGTCGAGGCGGGTCGAGCCCGCGTCGAGGGTTCGATGAACAAGGCCGTCGATCGGGGCAAGCTCGACGCGGCGGCTCGCGACGCGGCGTTGGCCTCGATCACTTGGACGACCGACATCGCCGACATGCGCGACTGTCAGATGGTCATCGAAGCCGCCCCCGAGATCCTCGAGTTGAAGCTGTCGATCTTCGCCGAGCTCGACGCCGCGCTCCCCGATGGAGCCGTGCTCGCGACGAACACCTCGTCGATCCCGATCATCGACATCGCGATGGGAACCGGTCGACCCGAGTCCGTCTGCGGAATCCACTTCTTCAATCCCGCCACGGTGATGCAGCTCGTGGAGGTGATCGAGACGCAGCGAACATCGGCCGAGGCACTCGCCACCGCCACCACGTTCGCCGGTGAAGTGCTGGGCAAGCGCGTGGTCGTCTGCAAGGACCGGTCGGGCTTCATCGTGAATGCCCTCCTCGTGCCGTTCCTGTGCCAGGCGATCGCGATGTTGGAAGCCGGTCACGCGTCGGCCGACGACATCGACGAGGCCATGAAGCTCGGTGCCGGTCACCCGATGGGCCCGCTGGCCCTCAGCGACATGATCGGACTCGACGTGATGTTGTCGGCGGCCGAGTCGCTCCACGCCGAGTACCAGGAGCGCTTCCTGGCGCCGCCGCCGCTCCTGCGGCGCATGGTGAGCGCCGGCCAGCTCGGTCGCAAGACCGGCCAGGGCTTCTACACCTACTGAGAAGGCACGGGGGTCTGACCCCCGTACCTTCTCAGCGGCGGGGCGGGTTGACCGTTGCGGAGTAGGGACTGGTCGGCGAGGGGGTCGTCGCGGCTGTGGTGGGCGCGTCGGGGAAGCGGATCGCACCGGCGGTGGCGATGGCGATGATCGCCACGACCGCGGCGATCGTGAAGACGAGCAGGAACCGTTCCGGCGACGAGTCCTCGTTGACGAGGGCCGACAGGAGGCTGATGCCGGCGGCGGCGCCGATCTGACCGGTCATGTTGAGCATGCCGGTACCCACTCCCATGTCGCGTTCGCCGACCGCTTCGGTGAGTGCCGCGATGATCGGCGGGCGGGCGATGCCGCTACCGGTGCCGGCGATACCCACGCCGGCGATCACGAAGCCGAGCCATCCCTGCACGGCGCCCACGCCGATGAGGGCCAGGCCCAGCGCGATGCCGACACATCCCATGATCACGACGGCTCGCCCCCCGATCCGAGTGACGAGCGCGTCGGCCAGCCATGCTCCGATGGCGAACATGATGGGGCGCGGCAGGATCAGCAGCGAGATCGCCGTGGTGCTGTAGGCGAACGTCGAGTCGGCGCCGAGCATCAGTGACGTCAGCACGAGGCCGGCCATGTAGGGCCCGTTGAGGAACAACTGGCTGACGAGGGGAAGCGACACATTGCGTTCGGCGAGCACCGGCAACTCGATAAGGGGATGGTCGGTGCGCCGTTCCCACCACACGAAGAGCGCGAACGCGACCGGGGCGAGGAGCAGCCCTCCCCAGATGACCGGATGATCCCACCCGAGCGACCCCGCCCGGTTGAGGGGGATGAGCACGGCGGCGATGCCGAAGGCGAGGAAGAGGCCGCCGAGGAGGTCGAAGGTCAGGTCGTGGCGACGTTCGCTCTCGGGGAGCACCCGGGTCGACGCGACGACCGCCACGAGCATGCCGATGCCCTGGATGACGAACAGTGTGCGCCAGCTCGTGGCGTCGATCAGTGGTCCGCCGATCACGACGCCGAGGGCGGGCGACGCGGCGAGCACGGCACTCCACACGCCGGCGACCGACGTGCGTTCGTCGTCGGGAAAGGCCTTCATCATGATGGCGAGCGCCGACGGGCCGGTCGACGAGGAGAACGCCTGGGTGACGATGCGGGCCGCGATGAGGAAACCGGCGTTGGGGGATGCCGCGGTGACGAACGACATCACCGCCGCGGCGCTGAACCCGACGAGATACATGCGGCGGTGGCCGTAGAGATCACCGAGTTTTCCGGCCATCGGGGTGAAGACGGCGAACGCGAGCAGCGGACCGGCGATGACCCACGTGATGGTGCCGGTGGACGAGTCGAGATCGTCGGCGATGTCGGGCAGCGCCGCCGACAACACCGTGATCGTGAAGGAGCTCGCGGCGACGCCGATGAGGGCCACCACCTGGATCACCCGCGGCGAGAACTGCCGGTCCGGGGGATCGAGGAAGCTCATCGGAGCGAGGGTACGGGCGCGGCGTCCCGCCGGCCCACTCGTATGACGACGGTCACCGCCCGATGGGTCGGCGTTGTTTCCAGATCGCCGCCTCGGCCCGTGCCTCGACCTCGGTGGGAATCGCGAGATAGGCGCGCCGATGGTTGCGCAGGCGGACGAGGCCGCGGGCGTAGTCGAGGAGATAGCGCCCGAGGAACGGCACCAGGCCCCGCTCGGCGTATTGGCGCACATGGACGAGCTCGTGGGCCAGCAGCTCCCGATTGCCGCTGCGGTCGACGTCGGAGGTCAGGAAGACGAACCGTCCGATGGTCATCCCCGACGCGCCCGGGGCGAGCACGGGGACCCGGATGATGCGGACGCGGGCGGCGAGGGCCGGGTCGAGGTCGTAGGCGGCGATCTCCGGCCCCTCGAGCCGTCTCATCGGGGCGGCTCCTCGGGCGGTGGGAACGTGAGCATGAAGGTGAAGGCGTCGCGGCTCGGACCGTCCTCCGTGAGCCGGGCGAGTCGCGCTTCGGCCTCGGCGATCGTCGGCTCGTGCCCGGCCGGGATCCACCAGAGCACGAGGTGGGCGCCGTCGCTGGGTTCGAACCATTCGAGGCGTCGACGCAGGAAGTCGACGTGGCCGCTCCGGTAGGTGTAGTCGCGCAGCGACTCGATCGACTCCCAGACGGAGAGGTTGAGGATACGCAGGGGGTCGCCGTCGCGGGAGAACGACGTGGCGTTGCCGTGGTCGTCCTGCAACCGCCAGACGAATCCGGGGGTCTTCTCGGCCAGCTCGTTGACCGGATCGAGGTTGTCGGCGAAACCGGCCGAATCGGCATGGTCGATCGGGGCCCGAAGTTGGCCGACGTTGAGTTGGGCGAGATGCCAGCCGGTCATGTCCACTCCTCGATGAGGTCGGGAAGATCGCGCAAGCCGTCCAGCACGGGCACGTCGTGCCCGTGGTCGTTGTGGTGGGCCTCGTGGGTCCAGGTGACGTGGTAGGGCACGTGCACGGCGCGCCCGCCGAGCTCGATGACGGGCAACACGTCGGAGCGCAGCGAGTTGCCCACCATGACGAACTCGTGGATCGGCACCCGGTGGAGGTCGAGCACGCGGGCGTAGGTGGCCACGTCCTTCTCGCCGACCACTTCGATGCGCCAGAAGCGATCGGCCAGCCCGCTCTCTGCGATGCGGGCGTGTTGGGCGTAGAGATCGCCCTTGGTGATCAGCATCAGGGTGTGGTGGGCAATCCGGTCGAGCACGTCGACCACGTCGTCGAGGAGTTCGATGGGTCGATCGAGGATCGCGTGGCCGAGCTCGATGATCCGACCGATGTCGGCTCCCGAGATCTCGCCGTCCGAGAGGTCGATGGCCGTCTCGGTCATCGACAGCATGAACGACTTCGCCCCGTAGCCGTAGCGGGCCAGATTGCGCATCTCGGTCTCGTACAGCCGAGCGTCGACGGCGTCGGCGGATGCCCACGGGGCCAGCAACGCCTCGAACGCCCGGTGGGTCGAATCGAACTGGTCCTCGTTGTGCCAGAGGGTGTCGTCGGCGTCGAAGGCAACGATCATCGGACACCGATCGTAACCCTGTGGGCTGTCCACCGGTTGGGGTGTGGCCGCCATTACGGTCGATGCATGGCCTCGTGCGCTCGACCCGGATGCTCCCGTCCCCGGGCCGGTGTGCTGCTGCTGCATCGCGACGACCGGCGCGCCGAACTGGTGGCACTCGACGACCCCAACGGCGAGCGCTACGGCACGGCGCTCTGCGCCGAGCACCTGGCGCGGTCGACGCCACCTTCCGGTTGGACGTTGGTGGATCGTCGTGCGGTGATCGCGCCCGCCGCGGTGCCGGCGCCGCCCACCTCTGCGGCGACGGACGGCGGGGCGGCGGACTGGGCGCCCCGACGCGAACTCGATCAGATCCCCGAGGTGGTCACCTCGGCCCGCTCACCCCTGTTGCGGCGTGCGTTCCTCGGACTCGACGACCGACTCGCCGGGCTCGAGCGGGTTCATCATCAGGTCGATGCCGACCCACAGGGTCTTGGCCGTCGGATGGATGAGCAGTGGCACCAGCACGGCCATCAGCAGCATGGGGACGAGCAGCGGGATCACGCGGACGTCGGGCCAGGTGAGACCGATGCCCGCGACGAGGGTGATCAGCAGCAGGGCGAACGTCGCGATCGTGTTCATGCCGACGGCGCCGACGAAATGGCCCGGCTTGCGCTCGAAGCGGAAGCCGCACCGCGGGCACTCTTCGCGCAGCGTCACCCATCGGCGGGTCAGTCCGCGTTGGCCACACGCCGCACACGCTCGCGTGATGCCGCGCCAGAAGAGGGTGCCGTTGCTGGGGGTCGAAGCGGAGGGCATGACATGGAGCCTAGGGTTCGCCAGCTCCGTCTGGTGGTGTGAGCCGTCTCGTCAGACGGCTGAACATCGGGCTGGCCGCGGTGGCGGTCCTGCTGCTGTTGACGATCGTGTGGCCCGACTCGACCAACGAGGCGACACGGCCCGACACGGTCGCGCCCGATGTGACGGCGTCGTCCACGTCGACGACCACCAGCTCCACGACGACCACCACGACGGTGCCGCCCTACGACGGCTGGGTCGACCCCGCGTCGTCGGGGCAACCGTGGGGCGACACCGTCGAGGGGCTGCTCACCTTCCGGGGCAACCCGACGCGGACCTACTACGGCGAGGGGCCGGTTCCGGCCGATCCCGAGGTGGTGTGGCGGTTCCCGGAGGAGGGGGTCATGTGCTCCAACTCGTCGGTCGGGAGCGAGGTCATCAACTGGTGCGGGTCGGGCTGGACCGGGCAGCCCGCGATCTTCGAATTCGCCGGTGAGACCTGGGTGGCCGTGGGTGCCTACAGCCGCAGCGTCCACTTCCTGAATGCCGACGACGGCGGCCGACTTCTGCCCGACTTCCCGACCGGCGACATCATCAAGGGGTCGGTGACCATCGACCCCGACGGCTACCCGTTGCTCTACACGGGGAGTCGCGACAACTTCTATCGCGTGGTGGCCTTCGACGGCGATGCCCCACGCGAGCTGTGGGCGCTCAACGCCGCCGACGTGTCGCCCACGCGCTGGAACAACGACTGGGACGGCGCCGGACTCGTGATCGACGACCACCTTTTCATCGGGGGGGAGAACAGCCAGTTCCACATCGTGAAGCTCAATCGAGGTTACGACGCCGCCGGAGCGGTGACCGTCGACCCCGTGCTGGTGTTCAACACACCGGGCTGGGACGACGAGTTGATCGCGGCGGTGGGCGGCAACGTCTCCATCGAGAACTCCGTCGCCATCTCCGGCGATGTCGTCTACTTCGCCAATTCCGGCGGGTTGATCCAGGGATGGGACATCGCCGGACTCGCCGACGGCGTCGAACCGACGAGGGTGCTGCGCTACTGGGCCGGTGACGACATCGACGCCTCGCTGGTGATCGACGAAGAGGGAATGATCTACGCCGGCATCGAGTACGAGCGGGGCAATCCGCGCAGCCAGGAGGTCGGCCAGATCATCAAGATCGACCCATCGAAGCCCGACGACCCGTTGGTGTGGGGGGTCGATGAGCGGCCGCGTCTCGACTCCGGCGTGTGGGCGACGCCCGGTCTCCACCGCGACCTTCTGATCGTCCCCACCGACACGGGCAAGGTGCTCGGCCTCGATCGCGACACCGGGGAGGAACGCTGGAGCAAGCAGCTGTTCGGGCCGACATGGGCGTCGCCCGTGATCGTCGACGACGTGTGGATCCAAGGCGACTGCGAGGGCGTGCTCCGCGGGTTCGACGTGAGCGACACGACGATCGACCCACCCCTGCTGTGGGAGGTCGAACTCGGCGGGTGCATCGAATCGACTCCGGCGGTGTGGGACGGCCGGATCGTCGTCGGGACGCGGGCCGGCTACATCTACGCCTTGGGTGAATCCGGCTAGCGCCGTTCGATGGCGGTGCTCGTCACCACATAGCTGGTGATGTGGGCCTGACCGGGCAGGCTGGCGAGCTCGTTGCGGATGACGTGGTCGTAGGCCGCGAGGTCGGCCACGTCGACGCGGATCAGGTAGTCGACGTCGCCGGTGACGTGATGGGCCTCGGTCACCGCGTCGAGGGCGCGCAAGCCCGCTTCGAACGCGAGTTGGGCGTCGGGGTCGCCGACGGCGAGGCGAGCAGTCACCCACACGCTGAATCCTCGGTCGATCGCGTCGGGATCGACGTCGGCCCGGTAGCCACGGATCACGCCGTCGGCCTCCAGCCGCCGCATGCGGCGCAATGTGGGCGATGCCGAGAGGCCGATTCGCGCCGCGAGATCGTTGACGGTGATGCGGCCATCGGATCTCAGCTCGGCGACGATGCGGCGATCGATGTCGTCGAGCCGGTCCATGAAGCGTATTCTGCTACAAGATCGACGAAGTGCGCAGGAAAGGTGCGACTCTCGGCCGGATTCCGCTGACAACGCAGCCATCCACCGGGACCGATCCGTCACCCTGGCGCCATGGCCCGCCACCCCTCTCCGATCTCATCGCTCGTCGTCGCCGGCGCTTGTTGGGGCTCGTCCTATGCCGTGGTCGGCTTCGTCGAGGACTCGAACCCGTTCCTGATCACCGGCAGCCGTTTCGCGGTCTTCGGGCTGGTCTCGCTCGTCCTGCTGCGATTGCGCGGCGGGTTCGCCGACATCCCGTGGAGGGTCGCCCTCGGACACGCGGTGGGCGGATCGGTGGGTCTGTACCTCACGGAGGTGGTGGCCATCTCACTCGCCGGTGCGGGCCCAACGATCGCCGTGGTCGGCTCCATCCCGGTCGTCTACGCGGTCGTCGGCGCACGTCGTGACCGCACCGACCTGCGGCCGTTGCTCCCGTCGATCGTGCTCACGGCATCGGCGCACGTGGTGATCCATCGCGATGCGTGGCCCGCGGTCGATGGTGACCTCGCCGACATCGCGCTCGGGCTGACCGTCGCCGCCCTCGGCGTCGCCGGCTTCTGTCTCTACGCACTGCACTCGACCGACCATCTGCGGGCTCGCCCCGACCTCGGCCCGCAACGATGGGCGAGCGCGGTCGGCGTGGCCAGTGGCGTCTGCTCGTTGCCCCTACTCGCGTTCGGGTTGCTGGGTGGCTCCGTGGGTGGAGCCGGGCGTCTCGTGGGCGTCGCCGTGTTCCTCGCCATGGTGCCCTCGTGGCTCGCGACCTCCCTGTGGAACCGGGGGGTGGTCGACGTGCCGCGAGCGCTGGCCGGTCAGCTGCTGGTGTTCGAACCGTTGAGCGCGTTCGTGTTCGTCCATCTCGTCACCGCGACGCTGCCGAGCATCCCGCTCGTGACCGGCGAGCTGCTGCTCCTGGCCGGTGCCCTGCTGGCGGTGCGGGCGGTCAACCCGGCTCAGTCGAACAGGGCGATCAGTTCGTCGAACCAAGCCACCGGCGTCGGATAGTCGTCCTCGGGGGTCCTTCCGAGGCGGACCACGACGAGGTCGCTGGTCGGCACGCACGCCACCCGCTGCCATTCGAAACCGCTGGCGAAGAAGCGCCCCCGCCCGTCGGGGTAGGTCCACCAGTGCTCGCCGTACTCGGCACCGTCCTCGTCGCGGGCCCGGGTGGTACGGGCGTCGTCCACCCATTGGCGCGGGAGGATCCGACGCCCGTCCCACTCGCCGCCCCGGAGGTAGAGGAGGCCGAATCGGGCCCAGTCACGAGCGGTGGCGTAGAGGTAGCTCGATCCGATGAAGTCGCCCGAGTCCGCGAACTGCGGGTCGGCGGAGTGCATGCCGATGGGCTCGAAGAGGTGTTGGTGCATCCAGGCGCGGGCGTCGTCGCCGCGCCCGATGTGGTCGCCGACGATGCGGGCGACGAGGTTGGAGGTGCCGCTCGAGTAGTTGAAGTGCGTGCCGGGTGGATGCGTCAAGGGGCGGGCCGCGGTGTAGGCGGCCGGGTCGGCCTGGCCCTCGCCGAAGAGCATGTCGATGCAGTGCGACCAGGGTGCGTCGCCGCCGTCGTCGGGGATCTTGTAGGTCTCGTTGAACGACAGCCCGTCTGTCATCCGCAGGAGCTGCCGGAGGGTGATCTCGTGACGGGGGTCGTTCGCGTCGGCCCACTCGGGCACGGCGGCGCGGGCGTCGGGGTCGAGGCGGCCTTCGTCGACCAACAGGCCGACGAGCGCATGGGTGATCGACTTGGCCATCGACCACGACAGCAGCGGAGTGCTCTCGTCGACCCCGGGGCCGTAGCGCTCGGCGACGATCCGGCCCGACTTGACCACGATCGTGGCGAATGACTCCCCGAATCCCGGGTCGGGGTCGGCGCCGAACGCCCGGTCGAGGAGGGCCTGCAACGCAGCGGCGTCGACGCCGTCGGGGACCGGCCCGATCGGCCATTCCGTGGTGGGCCAGGGTGTGCCGGTGGGCTGCGGGGGGAGCGGGTGGAGCGAGGCCGGCGGTTCGAGAATCGGCATGGGGCGACGCCAGGCGATCGCTGTGCTCAGGCCCGGTGCCAGACGGGGCCGTTGGGGGTGTCCTCGACCACGATTCCTCGGGCCATGAGTTCGTCGCGCAGCCGGTCGGCCTCGGCGAAGTCCTTCGCCTCCCGCGCGGCAGTGCGCGCGGCGACCAGCCCATCGATCTCGTCGTCGCCGTCGGCTTCCTCCGCCGTCCCGATCGCGATACCCAGCGCACCGGCGAGGTCGAACACCGTGGCGACCAGCGACGGCGCGGCCGGGTCTTCGGCATCGAGCGCGGCGTTGGCGCGGCGGACTGTCTCGAAGATCGTGGCCACCGCCTCCGGCGTGCCCATGTCGTCGTCCATGGCCTCGCGGAACGCGGCCACCGCGGCGTCGTCGAGCGGGGCATCGGCCAGGTCGAGGCCGGCGCCGTCGGCCTTGCGAGCCATCGCGTCGAGGCGCTCGATGGCGCCGCGGGCCTGGGCCATCACGTCGGCGTTGATCTCCATCGTCTTGCGGTAATGGGTCTGGAGCAGCAGCAACCGCAGAGCTCGGCCGTTGAGCGGGTGCTCGTCGAGCAGGGCCTGGATGGTGGTGAAGTTGCCGAGCGACTTCGACATCTTCTCGCCGCCGATGTTGAGCATCGCGTTGTGCATCCAGTGACGGGCGAACTCCCGCCCCGCCGCGATGGCTTCAGCCCGTTCGTTGGTGTGGTGGGGAAAGACGAGGTCGGTGCCTCCGCCGTGGAGGTCGAACCCGTCGCCCAACACATCGAGACTCATCGCCACGCACTCGATGTGCCAGCCGGGCCGTCCGTCGCCCCACGGCGACGGCCACGACGGCTCGCCCGGTTTCGCGGCCTTCCAGAGGGCGAAGTCGAGCGGGTCCTCCTTGTTGCCGTCGACCTCGACGCGGGCCCCTGCGCCTTCTCGGAGGTCATCGAGCGTGCGATGCACCTGCCCGCCGTAGTCCTCGACCGCGTGGACTCGGAGGTAGACGCCCGAGTCGTTGGCGTAGGCGCTCCCGTTGTCGACGAGCGTCTGGATGAAGTCGACCATCTCCTGGACGTACTCGGTCGCGTGAGGGCGATCGTGGGGCCGCAGCATGCCGAGGTCGTCGAAGATCGCCTTGTCGTAGACGGCCTTCCACACCTTGGCGACCTCGGGCTCGGTCGAGCCTTCGCGGTTCGCCCGGTTGATGATGTTGTCGTCGATGTCGGTGACGTTGGCGACGTGATGGACCTCGAGACCGCTCCACTCGAGATAGCGACGGACGATGTCGTAGGTGAACGCCTGGCGGGCATGACCGAGATGGGGATGGTCGTAGACCGTCGGGCCGCACGCGTAGAGCGAGACCTTGCCCGGGTCGCGGAGTTCGAGCGGGCGGATCTCTCCGCTGAGCGTGTCGTAGAGACGAATCATCGGATCACCCGAGGGGAGCGGCAGGACGGTCGAGGGCGATGCCCACGAGGGCACCGAGTTCGGCCAACACCGTAGGGGCCGAAGGGTCGTCACCTCCGGCACGTATCGCCCGAGCCAGGTCGACGAGGGCGGCGCGGGCCGATGGCGCATCGAGGTCGTCGTCGAGCGCGGCGCGGACTCGGGCTGCGAACGGCGCGGGATCGGGGCCGCGGTCGGCGGAGGCCGCGGCGAGCAGTTCGTCGAGTAGCGCCGAGGCCGCGTCGATGTCGGCGTCGAACCATTCCCAGTCGTCCCGATAGTGGTGGCCCATGAGCGCCAGACGGATCGCGCGGGGGTCGGCGGTCTTCGAGAGCTCGCTGACGAAGACGAGGTTGCCGAGCGACTTCGACATCTTCGTGCCCTCGTAGGCGACCATGCCGGCGTGCATCCAGTGGCGCACGAACGTCGTCCCGGTGGCCGCCTCGCTCTGGGCACGTTCGCACTCGTGATGCGGGAAGATGAGATCGCTGCCGCCCCCGTGGAGGTCGATGGTCTCGCCGAGGATGCCCATGCACATCGCACTGCACTCGATGTGCCACCCGGGGCGCCCCGGCCCCCAGGGGCTGTCCCAACTCGGCTCGTCGTCGAGAGAGGGCTGCCAGAGCACGAAGTCGAGGGGGTTGCGCTGGCGCGGGTCGTCGGGGTTGCCGCCGCGTTCGCGGGCGTACGCGATCATCGTCGCCTCGTCGTAGCCGGAGACCGCGCCGAAGGAGTCGAAGGTCGACACGTCGAAGAAGACGGTGCCGTCGACGGCGTAGACGTGGCCGCGGGCTTCGAGGCGCTCGATCAGCGTCACCATCTCGGCGACCCACTGGGTGGCGTGGGGTTCGGCCTCCACCGGCCGGGTGTCGAGGGCCACCATGTCGCGGTGGAAGCGGGCGGTCTCGGTCGCGGCGAGTTCGAGGAAGTCGACGCCCAGGTCGCGGGCCTTCGGCAGGATCGAATCGTCGACGTCGGTGATGTTGCGGACCAGCCGCACCGTGTGGCCGAGATCCTCCAGACGGCGAATCAGCAGGTCGTAGGTGACATAGGTGTTGGCGTGGCCCAGATGGGTTGAGTCGTAGGGCGTGATGCCGCACACGTAGATGGTGACGACATCGCCGGGCTCGAACGGGACGATCTCGGCGCGGGCCGTGTCGAAGAGACGCACGGCGTCACGGTAGCGGTCTAGGTGAAGATGATCTGACCCCCGGCCGACATCTCGTAGAAGTCGCCGATCGTGATGATGTCGTCGACGTGCTCGACGAAGTCGTCGCGCTCGAGCTTGAAGAGGTCGACCGACGCAAGGCAGGCGTAGACGCCGGCCCCGGTGTCGGAGATCATCTCGATGAAGTCCGGGATCGACGGGATGTCGAGGGCCTCGATCTGATGCTCCATGTACTTGGTCATCAGCGCCGACACGCCCGGGAGACCGCCCGCCCAGGTCGGGATGTGGAGGCCGGGGTTGCCGACGGTCGACACCTTGATGTGGTCCTGGCGCTTCTTGTGAATCGCATCGAGCCCGAAGAACGTGAAGAACACGTTGGCGTCCATGCCTTCGGCCCGAGCCCCGTTCGCCATGATCAGCCCCGGGTAGATCTCCTCGAGCGAGGCCTTGGAGATCACGATCGAGACCTTCGTGATGGGCTCGTCGCCATCGCTCGAGGTCGCACTCCGGTTGAACTGTTCGGCCAGTGTCATCACGGGCCCCTTTCTCTAGATGCAGCCCTTGGGCTTCGGGATGCCGGCGCAGCGAGCAGCCAGCTTGGCGGGGCCATCGGGGAAGAGCTGGTAGAGCTCCTTGACGCCGACGCTCACGTCGGCAGACTTCCCGAGCTTGCGCACCGTCGGGCCGGTGCCCTTCTCGAAGTACTCCTTGCGCATGAAGTTGAGGACCTCCCAGTGCTGGTCGGTGAGAGGGCCGGGTACGCCCCATTCCTCCGCGAGTTGGGGAACCATCTCGGGCGTCCACTGGTCCGGGTCGACGAAGAAGCCCTCGTCGTTCAGTTGCACATCGACTCCGGCGAGTCTTGCGATGGTCATCGTGGTGTCTCTCTTTCGTTCGTGGCCACGTGTTCAGTTGTCGACGGTCGCTTTCCCGCGCTCGGGCATGTCCGCGCCGATCCCGGGGATGTCGCGGCCGGGCAGCAGCCCGTGCCAGTAGAAGGACTGGAACATGAGCTTGCCGAGATGGTTGATGCGGGATTCCTTGAGGAGCGGGAGACCGAAGCGGCTCGGATAGTGCCCGGGCAGGGGCTCGGTCTCGTAGTTGAAGTCGATGAGCAGCGCCTTCGAGAACCCGGTCTCGATGAAGCAGTTGGCGTGCCCGTCGTAGCTCGCCTCGAGCGGCTTGCCGTCGAGGAACGATGCGATGTTGTCGACGAGGACCTCCCCCTCGAAGTGGGTGACCGACCCCGCCTTCGAGGTCGGGACGTCGGCCGCGTCGCCCAGCACGAAGATGTTGGGGCGGACCATCGACTGCATGGTGGCGTTGTCGGTGGGAACGAAGCCCAGTTCGTCACCGAGGTCGCCGGATTCGGCGACGTACGGGGCACCGCCGTGGAGCGGCACGATCACCGCGAGGTCGAAGGGCACCTCGGTGCCGTCGTAACCGACGAGCGCCTTGTTCTCGTTGTCGATCTCGCCGGTGTTGAACTCGGTGACGACCTCGATGTGCTTGTCCTCCAGGAGCGACCCGAGTGCGTTGGACGCGACGGGCTTGGTGAACGCGCCGTCGAGCGGCGTGACGTAGGTGATCGTGATCGCGTCGCGCACACCCCGCTCGGTGAAGTACCAGTCGGCGAGGAAGGCGAACTCGAGCGGTGCGACCGGGCACTTGATCGGCATGTCGACGACGTTGACGACCAACCGTCCCTCGGTGAAGTTCTCGAGCGCGTCGTGCAGCGCCGTGGCCCCGTCCATGTCGTAGAAGGTGAAGACCGAGTCCATCCACGCGTCGCCGAGCAGACCGTCGGTCTCGTCGGGTTGCAGCACCGCACCGGTGGCGACGAGCAGGACGTCGTACTCGAGTGTGGCCCCGTCGCCGAGTTCGACCCGGTTGGCGTCGACGTCGACCCGGGCCACCCGGTTCAGGTGGAAGGTGATCCCGTCGTGGAGTTGAGCGCCGCGGGACCGGACGATCTCGTCGGGGGCGGCCAGACCGAAGGGCACGAAGAGGAGACCCGGCTGGTACACGTGGTCGTCGTCTTCGTCGACGATGTCGATCGCCAGCTCCCACGGCGGGAACTGCTTGCGCAGCCGGTTCGCGGCAAGCGTGCCGCCGGTGCCGGCGCCGAGTATGACGAGCCGCTTCGGATCACTCACGGGTGTCTCCCTCTGTTCACCTCCGTGAGCATCGGCCTTGGCGGGCCCGGCGACAAAGGCCCTTGGTCCCGTCCTGACGCGCGTCTCGGTTGCGTACTCTGACGTCCATGTCCCGCCGCATCGAGGTCTTCGCCGACATCACCTGCCCGTTCACCCATGTCGGGCTCAAACGGGTGGTGGCCCTCCTCGACGAACTCGGGGCCGAAGTCGACCTCGTGGTCCGGGCCTGGCCGCTCGAGTGGGTCAACGGCGAGATGTTCACTGCCGACGCGATCGTGATGAAGATCGGTGTACTGCGTGATCAGTTGGGCATCGAGGACTTCGTCGGCTTCGATCCCGATCAGTGGCCCGCCACTTCGATCCCCGCGCTGAATCTGTGCGCTGCGGCGTACCGGCAGGGTCCGGCCGTGG
>JAUIML010000232.1 GCA_030432715.1 Acidimicrobiia bacterium
TCGCCCCGATCAGCACGATCAGCCCCTCCTCGACCGCCGGAAGCAGCGTGTCCTGCTGGGCCTTGTTGAAGCGGTGGATCTCGTCGAGGAAGAGGATGGTGCCCTGACCCCGCTCGCCCAGACGCTGACGGGCCTTGGCGATGACCTCGCGCACGTCCTTCACCGATGCCGTCACGGCCGAGAGCTCCTCGAAGACCTTCTCCGTGGTCGTGGCGACGAGTCGGGCGAGACTCGTCTTTCCGGTGCCCGGTGGGCCCCAGAAGATCACCGACGACAGCCGGTCGTTGTCGATCAGCGCCCGGAGCGGCTTGCCCGGGGCCAGGAGGTGGCGTTGCCCCACCACCTCGTCGAGGGTGCGGGGCCGCAGCCGGGCGGCGAGCGGCGAGCGGCCCTCGAGGCGGGACTCGGCCGCGGCGCTGAACAGATCGTCACTCACCCGACGGACCCTAGGTCAGTGCTCAGGCCGCGGGCGTCGTTGCCGATACGGATGAGGTGAGAGATCTCATTCCGTACATCTTCTGGCCGTGGTTCGGGCTCTCGTGCTTCATCCTGCTGCGCCGTCGGATCACCGGCGGGAGCTGGAGGGCCATGCCCCCACAGGAGACCCCCTCCCCCATCGAGTTCCCGCCACCGCCGCCGAGTTCACGGCCCGATGCGGAGTGGGCCGACGCCGAGCCCGAGCCGGCGTTCGCTGCTCCGGCGACCGGGCCGGGCGACCCCGCCGAGCCGGCGGACACGACGGAGGCGACGGACACGACAGAGGCGACTGTGCCAGGTGCGGTGCTCACCGGCATCGACCCTGACCGCCCCCGCAGCCGCTCGCTCGCCGAGGCCGTCGAAGGCATCGCGATGCCCTGCGAGCTGGCACCGCTCATGGGCACCGGGACGATCGACCCCCGCGAGGTCGCGTTCTTCACCCACGGCCACCGGGCCGCGACCGTGGGCGCAGCCCTCGCCGACGAACTCGAGCGGCTCGGCTACGTGATCTCTCCCCTCGACGAACGATCGATACGGGCCGAGCAGGGACCGGACGTCATCGAGGCGCGCCTGGTCAGCACCGAACTCACGTCGCCGGAGGTGATGCGCGACCTCCACCCGAGCGCGCCGGCCGACGCCCTCGTGGTGGAGCTCAAACTCGTCTGAGTCAGGTCGAGGGCGGCAACACCCGCAGGCCGAGATCGTCGAGGTGGGCTGCGTCGATCGGCGACGGCGCGTTCGTCAGCGGGTCGGCCCCCGACTGGGTCTTCGGGAACGCGATCACTTCGCGGATGTTGGTCTCACCCACCAGCAGGGCGGTGAGGCGATCGGTGCCGAACGCGAAGCCCCCGTGGGGCGGCGCACCGAAGCGCAGGGCGTCGAGGAGGAACCCGAACTTCGCCTGCGCCTCCTCCTGACCGATCCCCAGCAGCTCGAAGATGCGACTCTGGACATCGGTGCGGTGGATCCGGATACTGCCCGAGCCCAGCTCCCAACCGTTCAGCACCAGGTCGTAGGCCTGCGAACGCACGCCGAGGAGGGCTTCACCGCCCTCGTCGAGCAGATGGACGTCGTCGGCGTGGGGCATCGTGAACGGATGGTGCGCAGGAATCGGCTTGCCCCCGTCGCCGAGGCCCTCGAAGAGGGGGAAGTCGACGACCCACAGGAAGTGCAGCCCGCCCTCGTTGACCGGAGGCTTGCCGAGCTCCAGCCGAAGCAGCCCGAGCACGTGGCGTACGAGCGGGCGCTCGTCGGCCACGAGGAAGACCATGTCGCCGGGCTCGGCCTCGAGCGCGGCGATGACCTGCGCCGACTCCTCGGCCGAGAGGAACTTGGCCACGCCGGCGTCGAGTGAAGGCCCGTCGTCGCCGGCCACGACCTTCATCCACGCGAGGCCCTTCGCCCCCCAGCGCTGGCAGGTCTCGACGAGGGCGTCGATCTGGTTGCGACTCAGCGCGTCGACGCCACCTTCCATGCGGATGCCCTTCACACAGGGGGCCTGGAACACCCGAGCCTCCGTGCCCTCGAAGATCGGCGTGAGCTCGACGAGTTCCATGCCGAACCGCACGTCGGGCTTGTCGGACCCGTAGCGCTCCATCGCGTCGAGCCAGCTGATCCGGGGAAACTCGGTGGGGCGCTCGCCGGTGACGGCCTCGGTCGCCTCGGCGACGGCATGGGAGATGACCGCGAACACGTCCTCCTGCCCCACGAAGCTCATCTCGGCGTCGAGCTGCATGAACTCGAACTGGCGGTCGGCCCGAAGGTCCTCGTCCCGCAGGCAGCGAGCGATCTGGTAGTAGCGGTCGATACCGCCGATCATGCACAGCTGCTTGAAGAGCTGCGGGCTCTGGGGGAGCGCGTAGAACGAGCCGGGCTCCTTGCGCGACGGAACGACGAAGTCACGAGCCCCCTCGGGCGTCGACGCGATCAGCATCGGTGTCTCGATCTCGACGAAGCCCTGCTCCTCCATGCCGCGCCGCAACGCACTGTTGACGGTGGCCCGGGTCCGCAGGTTGCGCTGCATGCGCTCCTTGCGGAGGTCGACATAGCGATGGCGGAGGCGGATCGTCTCGTCGACCTCGGTCCGCTCGTCGAGCGGGAACGGCGGCGGCTCGGCCTGGGCGAGGATCTCGATCTCGCTGACCTCGATCTCGATCTCGCCCGTGGCCAGATCGCGGTTGGCCGTGTCGTCGGGACGAAGCCGCACCGACCCGGTCATCGACGCCACGTATTCGCTGCGCAGGTCGTGGGAGATGTTGACCACGCACTGCACCACACCGGTGCGGTCCCGCAGGTCGATGAAGGCGAGATGTTCGCCGTGCTCGCGGCGCTTGTCGACCCAGCCACACACGGTGACGGTGCGCCCGACGTCGGCGGCGGTGAGTGTGCCGCACATGTCGGTTCGTTGGGAGGTGGACAGATCCATCGTTGGTTCCTGTTTCGTTTCGGTCGTGGAGATCAGTTGGTGGTGAGGGCGCGGACGTCGCGCACGAGGTCGTCGAGGGCCACCCGACGCTGACCGGCCTCGCCGCGCAGGTCGCGGAGGGTCACTTCGCCGGCCGCCACCTCGTCTTCGCCGATGATGGCCGCGAAGGGCGCCCCCGACCGGTCGGCGACCTTCATCTGGGCCTTCATGGAGCGACCCCCATAGGCGCGATCGGCGCCGATCCCGGCCTCGCGGAGCCGGGTACAGACATCGAGGGCGTGACCGCCACCGGTCACGTCGACGACGAAGACCGAGACGGCGGTGGCCGGACCGGGGAAGACGCCCTCGGCATCACAGGCGAGCAGGATCCGGTCGACGCCGAGCGCGAAACCGATACCGGCCGTGGGTGGACCGCCGAGGTCCTCCACCAACCGGTCGTAGCGCCCACCGCCGCCGACGGCGTTCTGGGACCCGCCGAGGGCATCGCCCACGAACTCGAACACCGTCTTGGTGTAGTAGTCGAAGCCACGGACGAGTCTCGGCGACATGGAGTAGGGGATGCCCAATGCGTCGAGGCCGGCGCGGACCTCCTCGAAGTGCACACTGCACTCCTCGTTGAGGTAGTCGACCATGCTCGGCGCCGCGGCGATCACCGCCTGGTCCTCGTCGCGCTTGCTGTCGAGGATCCGGAGGGGATTGCGATCGAGCGTGACCTGCGACTGGGGCGACAGGTCGGACCGATGGCCGACCAGATGATCGGTGAGCGCAGCCATGTACTGCGGCCGACAGCTCGCGTCGCCCATGCTGTTGATCACGAGTTCGACCTGGCGCAGACCCAGCGTTCGGTAGAAGTCCCACCCGAGCGAGATGACGTCGACGTCGACCTGGGGATCGTCGGCGCCGAGCACCTCGACCCCGACCTGGGTGAACTGGCGGTAGCGCCCGGCCTGTGGCTGCTCGTAGCGGAACTGCGGACCCTCGTACCAGATCTTCCACGGGGGCACGGGCCGGTGTTCGGCATAGGCGCGACAGATCGACGCGGTGAGTTCGGGACGCAGGGCGAGGTGCTGCGGTGGATCGCCCTTGTCGAGGAAGTCGAACATCTCCTTCGTGACGACGTCGGTCTCCTCGCCCAGCCGCTTGAAGACGCCGAGGTCCTCGAACATCGGCGAGACCACCTCGCCGAAGCCCCGGAGCCCGGCCGCCGCCGCGAACTCGTCGATCAGGGCGCGCAACCGACCCGAGTCGGGGGGAAGGATGTCACGGGTGCCCTTCGGGGCACGGAAGGTCGGTTCGGCCACAGCCGCTCAGGCTACCGGTGGCGTCTGCCGACCTCGTGGAGGTTTCGCCGAGAGTTAGCATCCGCCGATGGGCCTCATCCTGGCTGACCACGAGTCGCAGTTCGAGCCGTCGAGGCAGGTCCCGGCCCTCACCCTCGCGGCGCTGGTCGTGCTCGCGGCCGGGGCGACGATCCTCCTCGTGGCGCGCCGCCGGCAACCGGGGTGGACCGCCACGCCTGCCGGCCGGCTCTCGATCCTCGGGCTCGCGGCCCTGGCGATCGCAGGAGTCGCCGGCAGCTGGCCGCTGCAACCCGACCCCTACTGGGTCTGCGGCCCGGTGCTCCACCGCTGGACGGAGAGCGAGTTGTGTGTCGACGAACTGCGCCCGCTGCGGCAGGCGGTGGTGGCGTTCACCGTCGTCGCAGTGGCGCTGTTCGCGGCGAGCGTGGTGGCCGACCGCCGTCAGGCGTCGGATCCGCCGCCACCCGGCATCACACGGTAGGCGTCGTAGACCGCCTCGACCGACAGGAGGCGGGACAACACCGAGTCGAGCTGGCTGAGGTCGGCCAGCTCGAACTCGAACTGCATCTTGGCGACCGCATCGTCACCGGTCTCGGTGGCGACGCTGATGACGTTGAGCCCGTGGTCGGACAGCACCTTGGCCACATCGACCAGGAGCGAACTGCGGTCGAGGGCCTGGAGTTCGATCGTGGTCGCGAACCGGCCGTCGTGGTCGGCGTCCCATTCGACCTCGATCAGCCGGTCGGGCTGCCCCTCCTGGAGGGTGGTCGCGTTGAGACAGTCGGCCCGATGCACCGACACGCCGCGACCGCGGGTGACGAAGCCGACGATCTCGTCGGGAGGCACCGGCGAACAGCACCGGGAGATCCGGATCATGATGTCGTCGAGGCCTTCGACGTGGACTCCGGCCGCCCCGCTGCCCCGTCGTTTCGCCCCGATCCGCCGGCTGACGTTGGCCGGCAGTCGGGGCTGGTCCTGGTCGCTGGGCGGCTCGTCGCCGCGAAGCTCCTTGGCGATGCGGTCGGCGACGGTCGAGCTCGCGACGTGTCCCTCGCCGATCGCGGCGAAGATCGCCTCCTCGTCGGTGTAGTTCAGCTGCTCTCCCACCTTGAGGAAGACGGGTTCCTTCAGGATGCGCTGCGCCGGAAGGCCCTCACGGCGCAGTGCCGACAGGAGCTCGTCGCGACCCTGCTCGATCGCGTCTTCGCGGCGCTCCCGTGTGTACCACTGCTTGATCTTGTTGGCGGCCCGACGACTGGCGACGAACTTCAACCAATCGCGACTCGGGCCGGCGCCCTCGACCTTGGACGTGAAGATCTCGACGCTGTCGCCCGACTCGAGGCGGGTGTCGAGCGGCACCAGCCGACCGTTGACCTTCGAGCCGATGCACGAGTGTCCGACGTCGGTGTGGATCGTGTAGGCGAAGTCGACCGGCGTGGCCCCGACGGGGAGCTCGACGACCTTGCCCTTCGGCGTGAAGACGTAGACCTCGTCCTGATCGAGGTCGAACTTCAGGTTGTTCATGAACTCCGACGGGTCGGAGGTCTCCTGCTGCCACTCGACGATGCGGTTGAGCCAGGCCATCTCGTTGCCCGCTTCACCGTCCTTGTAGTCGGAGTGGGCGGCCACACCGAACTCGGCCCGCTGGTGCATCTCGCGGGTGCGGATCTGCACCTCGATCGACTTGCCCTGTGGTCCGACCACCGTCGTGTGCAACGACTGGTAGAGGTTGAACTTGGGCATGGCGATGTAGTCCTTGAACCGTCCCTGCACCGGCC
>JAUIML010000233.1 GCA_030432715.1 Acidimicrobiia bacterium
CTCCTCGAGCAGATGCTGACGCAGCGAGGCGTGGGTCTGTTTGCGGTCCCACGGACAGTCCTGGCGCAACACCCGAACGAGCTCCTCGAAGCGGGCGAACTCCGCGGCGACGGGAACTGCGAGTTCGGGGATCCACAGGGAGGTCAGGTGATCGGCGTCGACCTCGCGGTCGAGGTCGTTCCAGGCGACCTCGACGATTCGCTCGTCGGGCAGCCCCAGGCGCTGGAGCACGGTGACCGTGGGCCCGTCGTCGAGCGAGAGCTTGATGTCGGACAGCACCTGCGACGAGTGGCAGTGGGCCACGAGCAAGGGCCCGGTCTGCCCGGCGGCCGCTTCGGCGAAGACATGGCCGTCGATCAGCCGCACGCTCGACTCGACCGGATCGACCCCGAGGCGGGCCCACGCCACGTCGAGGAACGACATCGCCGGCACGACGTCGAGTTGCACCCGCCCCTCGAGCTCGGCGGCTCGGAGGAGCTCGACCGTGCGCTCCAAGACGAGCGGCGACCCCGGTACGGCATAGACGAGATCCCCGTCGTCGGCCTCCACGAGCAACCGCTCGGCGATCGTCTCGTAGACGGTCGCGAAGTCGGGGGCCTCGTCGTAGACGTGGTCGAAGCTGATCGCGCCCTCGACCGCATCGGCGGCAGGGTGTACCGCCGTGCGCAGGAAGCGTCGGGAGTGGCGGCGAAGAGCCTCGGTGGTCGCCGGGGCGAGCAGGGTCGCGTCCGCCGGGCCCAGCCCGACGATCGTGATCGTGCCCATCGGCATCCGCCGGCCGCGACGACCGAAGCGGTGAGCTGATCCCACTCGCCGTAGCGAGGATCGATGGTGACGTCGCGAGCCATGACCTCGCTCTGCAGGAGGGCGAACTCCGGAGTGGACAGGGCCGCGTTCTGGATGTCGACCGGGTTCTCGGAGGGAGTGGCGTCGAAGGAGAGCACCTCGATCACGTGCCATCCGAATTCGGTCTGCACGGGCGGGGTGATGCCGGGCCCGCCGAGCGCCGCCGCGCCTTCGGTGAACTCGGGGACGAAGGTCGCAGGGTCGAAACAGTCTTTTCCTTCATCTGTAATGGTCCAGATATGGTTTGCTATTAATTCTTCTCGTGCACTATCTCCGGCACAAAAATGAAGTCCAATGGCCCCAAGATTTAGATTGTTGGGGATTTGAACCTCGCCGGCATCGAGTCGGGCGATGGCGGCCAGCGCCTCTTCCTCGGTGTCGAGCAGGATGTGGTTCGAGCAGAGCTGCACGGGCCATTCGATGACGACGCCCTGGACGTCGATCAGGTAGTCGGCGATGGCCGGGCCGAGGGCGACGGAGCGGATCAGTTCGAGCCCGGCTGCCGAATCGATCGGCGGCACGTCGGCCTCGGGGTTGGCGGCGACGAACGCTTCGAACTCGCGGCGGGACTCGTCGAGATACGGCTGCACGTCGGTGAGCCCGCCTTCGGCCAACGCGGTGTAGAAGAGCTCGTTGCGGACCCAGTCGGTGATGACGGCGGCGGCCGCGGCCCGGTCGATCACTCCGGCGCCCGGCTGGTCGGCCAGGGCGGCCACCCCGGCACCGGTGAGCGTCTCGTCGCCGACCGTGGCGGCGCTGCCGTCGGTCGACACGGGGTCGAGCAGCGCATCGACGTCGTCCTGGGTCAGCGTGGCGCCACCGTCGACCGAGGCGACATCGGGGTCGTCGCCGCAGGCGGTCGCGACGAGGGTCAGCGCCAGGACGACGGCGAGGAGGCGGGCGAGGGAACGATTGAGGCTCACGAGTGGTGAAGGCTATCTGCCCGTCGCGGTCGAACCGGGGTCAGGACGGTGTGGTTTCGCCCTCGAGATCGGGCAGCAGGTCGGCCAGGATCTCGGCCAACTGCTCGACGACCGGTCCCTTCTTCTTCTGCAACGGGAGCTGGATCTCGCCGATCCCCTCCTTGTAGATGGCCTGGTTGCCGGACCCCTTGCCCGAGTAGAGCCGTTGCAGACGCACCTGGCGGCTCTCGGGGAGGGTCACGGGCGAGATCCGGGCGATGTGGTCGGGGCCACCGAAGCCCGGGCCCTTGGTGACCGTGATCTCCCTGACGCCGCTGCGCACGCACTCGACCCGCAGGCGACCGACCTCGAGCAGGGCTTCGGCCGGTGGCGGAATCGGTCCGAAGCGGTCGAGCCACTCGGTGCGCACGTCGTCGAGCGCCTGCACGGTCTCGACGTTGGCGAGCCGCCGGTAGGCCTCGAGGCGGGTCGACTCCTTGGTGACGTAGTCGGCGGGCAGGTGGGCGTCGCCGGGCACCTCGATCGCGATCTCGATCGGTTCGGGGATCTTCTCACCCTTCAGCTCGGCGACCGCTTCGGTGACCATCTGGCAGTAGAGGTCGTAGCCGACGGCGGCGATGTGCCCCGACTGCCCCGTGCCGAGCAGGTTGCCCGCACCGCGGATCTCGAGATCGCGCATGGCGATGCGGAACCCGGACCCGAGGTCCGTGGCCTCGCCGATGGTCTTCAGCCGTTCGTAGGCCTCCTCGCTGAGGACGACGTCTTCGGGATGGAACAGGTAGGCATAGGCCCGCTGGCCGGCGCGGCCCACCCGACCCCGGAGCTGGTGGAGCTGGCCGAGCCCGAGCAGGTCGGCACGGTCGACCACGAGCGTGTTGACCGTCGGCATGTCGATGCCCGACTCGATGATCGTGGTGCAGACGAGCACGTCGAACTTGCCTTCCCAGAAGTCGACGACCACCCGTTCGAGCGTGCCCTCGTCCATCTGGCCGTGCGCGATCGCGATCCGGGCCTCCGGGACGAGACCGCGCAACCGCTCGGCGACGTGCTCGATGTCGCGCACCCGGTTGTGGACGAAGAACATCTGGCCCTCACGCAGGAGCTCCCGGCGGATGGCCTCGGCGACGGCCCGCTCCTCGTACTCGCCCACATAGGTCAGGATCGGCTGCCGGTCGGCCGGCGCGGTGTTGAGCACCGACATGTCGCGAATGCCGGTGAGGCTCATCTCCATGGTCCGCGGGATCGGCGTGGCCGTCAGCGTGAGCACGTCGACGTCGGTTCGCAGCGACTTGATCTGTTCCTTGTGGGAGACGCCGAAACGCTGCTCCTCGTCGACCACGAGCAGGCCCAGGTTCTTGAACTCGATGTCGCTCGACAGCAGTCGGTGGGTGCCGATCACGAGGTCGACGTCGCCGTCCTTCACCCCGTCGACGACGGCCTTGGCCTGCGCGTTCGTGAGGAACCGACTCAGTACCTCGACCCGCACCGGATACGGGGCGTAGCGCTCCCGGAAGGTGGCGTGGTGCTGCTGGGCCAACAGCGTCGTCGGCACCAGGACGGCAACCTGCTTGCCGTCCTGGATCGCCTTGAACGCGGCCCGCAGCGCGACCTCGGTCTTGCCGAAGCCGACGTCGCCCACGACGAGACGGTCCATCGGCGCCGCCCGCTCCATGTCGTCCTTCACGTCGATGATCGCGTGGAGCTGGTCGGGCGTCTCCTGGAACGGGAACGCATCCTCGAGCTCTCGCTGCCACGGCGTGTCGGGACCGAACGCATGGCCCTCGGCGTGCACCCGGGTCTGGTAGAGCACCACCAGTTCCTGGGCGATCTCCTGCACGGCCGAGCGGACCTTCGCCTTCGCCGTGTGCCAGTCGGCGCCCCCCATCTTGGACAGCGTGGGCGTCTCGCCGCCGCTGTAGAGCCGGATCGACTCGATCTGGTCCGACGGCAGGTAGAGCTTGTCGCTCCCCCGGTACTCGAGCAGCAGATAGTCGCGGTCGTTGCCGTTGATCGCCCGCGTGACCATGCCACCGAAGCGGGCGACCCCGTGTTGCTGGTGGACCACGAACGAGCCCTCGTGGAGGTCGTCGAAGAACTTCTGGGCGTCTCGCTTTCGGGCCCGGGCCCGGCGGTGCGTCCGGCGGCGCCCGGTCAGGTCGGTCTCGGCCAGCACCGCGAGCTTCAGGTCGGGCATCACCGCGCCGCGTTCGAGCCCCACCGAGACGAGATGGCCACGGGGCTGGGTCAGATCGGTGTCGGCCGAGGCGGGCGCGAGTTCGACCCCGTGGTCCGAGAGGAGGGCCGACAGCCGTTCGGCACTGGCCGCGCCGTCGGCCGCGACGACGACCCGGTACCCCTTGGACAGCAGGCCCTGGACCTGGGCGACCGTGGGCGTCATGTCGCCGACCACGGGTTCCCAGCCCGAGGCGGCCACCGAGGGGGTGCCCGGCCCGTCGGCGACCGGCAACATCGACCACGACGGCGCGTCGGTTCTGGCCAGCAGCCGGTCGAACGGGAGATGCAGGCGATGGACGTCGTCGGCGTCGACATCCCAGGTCTTGGCCAACGACCCGGCGAGATCCGCCTCCTCCGCGGCGATGTCGGCGGCCCGGTCGCGGATGCGCCGCGGCTCGACCAGCAGGATCAGCGCATCGGCGGGCAGCAGGTCGGGCAGCATCACCTCGTCGGGCACGAGCCACGGGAGCCACGACTCCATCCCGTCGAACAGCTGGCCGTCGACCACCCGATCCCACTGCTCACGCCCCCACGGCTCCTCGACCAGGAGCTCGCTCGCCCGTTCGCGGGCGTGGTCGCCCGGCCGGAACTCACGACACGGGTAGATCTCGACCTCCGACACGGCGATCGTCGCCCGCTGGTCTCCGACGGAGAACTCGGTCAGCCGGTCGACTTCGTCGCCCCAGAGGTCGATGCGCACCGGTGCGTCGGCGGTGCTGGGAAAGACATCGACGATCGACCCGCGCACCGCGACCTCGCCACGGTGTTCGACCTGGTGCTCACGCCGGTAGCCGAGCCCGACCAGTGCGTCGACCAGCTCGACCGGGTCGATCACGTCGCCGCTGCCGACGACGATGGGATCGATCACCGCGTCGGGATCGAGACGCTGGATCAACGACCGGGCCGGGACCACGATCACGGCGGGCGCCGTCGCGGGGTCGCGCAGGCGATGCAGCGTCCGCAGGCGACTGCCCATTGTCTCGACAGCCGGGCTCACCCGTTCGAACGGCAGGGTCTCCCACGCCGGGAAGAGTGCCACCTCGTCGGCACCGAGGACGGCCGCGGCGTCGGCGGCGAGCCGCTCGGCCTCGTTCTGGGTGGCGGTGGCCACCAGTACCGGCCGGCGTTGGGCGGCACCCGCGATGCCGGCGATCACGAAGGCGCGAGCGGCGTCGGGGACGGCGATCACCGCGTCGCGGCGACCGAGGACGGTGTCGAGCGCAGGCTCCGTGGCCAGCAGCGGCAGCAGCGAGCGGAGATCGGAGGCGGGCGGGGCGTCGGGCACGGTCAGCCGGCGTTGAACCGGTTCATCGTGGCCTCGATGTCGGACACGAGGAGGTGCTCCACGGCATCGGCGGCCACGCCAACGATGCGCTCGAGTTCGGGGCGTTCGCTGCGGGCGGGACGGCGCAGCACATAGTCGGCGCCGCTCATCGTGCCCGACTCCGGCTTGCCCACGCCCAGCCGGATGCGGGTGAACGCATCGGACCGCAGGCTCGCCCGCACGCTCTTGAGCCCGTTGTTGCCGGCCAGGCCGCCGCCGAACTTGACCTTGAGACGACCGACCGGGAGGTCGAGCTCGTCGTGCACGATCACGAGGCGCGACAGGTCTTCGATGCCGTAGCGCCGTACCAGGGGGGCAACGGCGCGGCCGGATTCGTTCATGTAGGTGGTGGGCACGGCCACGGCCAGCCGTTTGTCGGCCACTCGGAGCTCGTCGGTGTCGGCATGCTCGCGCTTGGCGCGGGTGAGCTTGCCCCCGTGGCGGCGGACGAGCTCCTCGATCACCCACACACCCGCGTTGTGGCGCGTCCGGGCGTAGTCGTCACCCGGATTGCCGAGGCCGACCACGAGGAGGTCGGCCGGGGTGCCCCGGCGAGGGTTGAGCCGACGGCCGACCATCAGCGGTCGCCCACCGCGTCTCAGTCGTCGTCG
>JAUIML010000234.1 GCA_030432715.1 Acidimicrobiia bacterium
CGCACCCACCGAGAGGATCTAGCCGCGCGAGCCGATGGAGAGAACCGATCCGCTCGATCCCACCGAGAGCAGCGACCCCGCCGACCCGATCGAGCCGAACGAGAAGGCGGACATCGCGGAGAAGGCCGACGTGACGCTCGCGACGCTGCGATAGGAGAGCAGGGAGGCGCACGATCGCTTCGACCGGAGACTGTCGACCATGAGGGCACCGTAGTCGCGCTGCCCGATGGGCTACCGTCCGATCGATGGCCACCACCGCGCCCCAGTTGCGCCGCTCGATCAAGGGCAAGGCTCCGGGCCTGCGGCTCGAGCGGGAGATCTGGGCGGACGGTGGTGATGTGGTTGCCGGGATCGACGAAGTCGGCCGTGGCGCCTGGGCCGGTCCGCTCACCCTCGCCGCCGTCGTCGTCCCCCGCGACAAGAAGCTCTACAAGGTGCGTGACTCGAAGATGCTCACCGCCGTGGAACGCGAGCTCATGTACGACCGGATCGTCGAGTGGGCGGATGCGGTGGCGATCGGCCACGTATCGCACGAGGAATGCGACGAACTCGGCATGTCGGCAGCCCAGAAGCTGGCCGCGCAGCGGGCGCTCGCCCAGCTCGGTGCGGTCGACCACGTGCTCGTCGACGGCAACTGGGACTTCGTCGAGACCCACCCGACGACGACGATCGTGAAGGGCGACGCCATCAGCATCTCGATCGCGGCGGCTTCGATCGTCGCCAAGGTGACGCGCGACCGCATGATGCGGGCCTGGGACGCCGACCACCCGGCCTACGGCTTCTCCGGCAACAAGGGCTACCCGTGCCCGCGCCACAAGGCCGCGCTCGCCGCCTTCGGTCCGAGTGCCATCCATCGACGCAGATGGGCGTTCATGGACGATCTCCGATGGACCGGTCTGCCCCGCATCGTCGAGGACGAGGAACCCCAGCTCGGCCTGTTCTGAGCACCGGCCGTAGCCTTGGCCTCATGAGCGCCCGTCTGGCTGTCCCGGTCTTCCTGTTGTGGACGCTGGTGGTCCGGGTGGGCCGCATCCGCAACATCGTTGCCGACGACGATCTGTCCGCTTCGGCCAAGGGGTGGCGGCTCGGTCTCTCGATCCTGTTCGTGGTGCTGGTGATCGCCGTGTTCGCGGCGCGGAGGGCCCGATCGGGTCGGGCGACCGCGCTGCTCGGCGCGCTCGTCGCTCTCACCGTCGGTTGGTGGACGTTCCAGGGTCTCGACATCCTGCTGGATCCCGACCACGACATCGGATTCAAGATCGTGCACACGATCCTCATGATCGTGTCGATCGGCCTGGCGATGTGGGCCTGGGCCCGTCGCGACGGGTAACGTCGCAGTCGCTATGGGTCAACCGGTCACGTTTCTCTCCTCCACCTCGCCGAAGCCGGGTGTGCTCCGCTTCGAGCTCAACCGGAGCCTCACCGGCATGGGCCACGAGCGCTACGCCAAGGGCGACGAGATCCTGCACGATCGGCCGCCCGACGTGCTGGCGCGCCGCATCTTCGAGGCCGGCGATGTCGACTCGGTCCACATCTACGGATCGATGGTCACCGTGACGCTCGCGAGCAGCGACCAGGGCGATCTCGAGACCGTGTTGCGTGAGCTCTACACGTACTACGTGCCCGGTGTGGAGATCCCCAGCGATGAAGAACTCATCGCGATGGTTGAGTGACAGGCTCGAAGGGCGCCGCCTTCAGGCCGCGACCACCGGCATGGCCGACTCGGAGTGGGACGACTACGCCGACGGATGGGACGACGACCCGGCGGCGCGTGCTTACGCAGCCGCAGCGTTCGGCTCGCTGGAGTCGTTGCTCGGCGAATTCGGGCTGACGTTCGAGGGGCTGCGGGTCTGTGACTTCGGCGCCGGCACGGGCCTGCTCACCGAGCGGCTCGTGGAGCGTGGCGCGTCGGTCGACGCGATCGACTCGTCGGCGGCGATGTTGGCGGTGCTCGAGGCCAAGGCGACCGACCGGGACTGGACGACCGTTCGGACCATGCCGGTCCTCGACGAGCGGGCCGGGTCGTACGACCTGATCGTCTGTTCGTCGGTGTGCGGGTTCCTCGACGACTACCCCGGAACCGTGGCATCGCTCGTGGCGACCCTGCGGGGAGGTGGTGTCTTCGTCCAATGGGACTGGGAGGCGGACCCCGCGTCGGGGGACGACGACGGGCTCACCCGGGCGGCCATCGAGTCCGCGCTCGCCGGAGCATCGCTGGAGGCGGTGCGGACCGGTGTCGGCTTCGAGATCGAGTTCGAAGGGCACACGATGGCGCCGCTCATGGGATCGGGGCGGCGTCAGCCCGAGTGACTTATGGTCGGTCCCATGCCGTCGATCGATCCCACCCCACGCCAACTCGAAGACCTCGCCGGGCTCGCCGCCCAGGTCACCGGTCCCATCCGGATGCTCAATCTCCTCCGGTTCCGCGAGATCGCCGACTATGGCAACGCGCCCGACCCGGGGGAGAACGGTCCGAGCACGGGCGCCGAGGCCTATGGCCGCTACGGCGAGGTCGCCATGCAGGAGGTGGCGGCCGTGGGCGGCTCGCAGTTCGAGGCCGCCGCAGCCCACATGACCGTCATCGGCCCGGAGGACGAGGCCTGGGATCTCGTGGCGATCATCGAGTACCCCAGCCCGGCGGCGTTTCTCGAGATGATCGCGAAGCCGAGCTATCGGGCGTGCACCCACCATCGCGCGGCCGGCCTCGCCGACACGCGGATCTACATGACGACGTCGCTGTCGCGCTGATCGGCACGTCGGTTCTCGGCGTCGAGGCGGACGAGGCCGTCGAGGATCAGATCGAGCACGAGTTCGAAGCTGCTCTCGGTCTCGCCGTCGAGGTGCTGGTGGACGTGGGCGATGGTGTGCGGGAAGGCATCGTCGGCGAGACCGGCGATGAACTCCCGGGCGACCTCGTCGGGTTCTTCGGCATACCGCTGGTCGACCGTCATCGCGAGTTCCTGGAGCGTGTAGCCGAGGACGTGGTTGTTGACGGCGTGGAATCCGTGATGGGCGAGCTCGGGACGAAGGCCGCTTTCTGCCAGGGTCTGGAGCAGGTGCTCCATCTGGACGCTGCGGGCGGGGCCGGGCACGTGGTGGAGCCACAGGCCGGGAGCCCACGGGTGGCGGACGAGGGCGGCGCGCGTCGACATCGCGACCTCCCGGACCGCAGCCATGGCCTCGGTGTCGGGGGATGGTGGGGCGATCTCGGCTGCCACCGCGTCGACCATGAGGGCGAGGAGCTCGTCCTTGCTGGCCACGTGGTTGTAGAGCGACATCACCTTGAAGCCGAGGTGGTCGGCCAGGGCCCGCATCGTGAACGTGGCCGCGCCGTCGGCGTCGGCGAGCTCGATCGCCGCAGCGACGATCGTCGCCCGGTTGAGCGGGGCACGTTGCGAGGTGTGCGGCGAGATCATGCTTGACACTGTAGAACGTACAGCGTACGTTCACGAACGTACAACGTACGTCAACGGAGAGACGACCATGCCCACCGCATCCCCCGCACCGATCGAGTCCCGTGGCACCGGCCTGCCCCCGACCATGCGGGCGGTGGTCGCCCGGCGGTACGGCACCGAGGACGTGGTCTCGATCGACGAGATGGCAGTCCCCAGCCCCGGGGCGACCGAGGTCTTGATCCGGGTCGACGCGTCTTCGCTCAACGCCCTGGACTGGCACTATCTGACCGGTACCCCGTACCTGATCCGGCCGTCGGCCGGGCTCCGGCGGCCGAGGCGCATCACTCCGGGCGCAGATGTCTGCGGGACGGTCGTGGCCGTCGGTGCCGACGTCACCCTTCACCAGGTCGGCGACGCGGTCTTCGGCGAGTGCCAGGGCGGCGGCTGCGGGGCCTACCTCGCCACGGACCAGGGCAGCGTCGTCCGGTTGCCTGAGTCGGTCTCGGTCGAGCTCGCCGCGGCGACCCCGGTAGCCGGGCTCACCGCCGTGCAGGGCCTGCGTACGAAGGCCGCGCTCCAGCCCGGTGAGCACGTGCTCGTCAACGGCGCCGCCGGCGGGGTCGGCACGTTCGCCGTGCAGATCGCGAAGGCGATGGGGGCCGAGGTCACCGCCGTGTGCAGCGCCGGCAACGTCGAGATGGTGCGGTCACTCGGTGCCGACACCGTGCTCGACTACGGCACCGAGGACTATGTGGACGGCGGTGCCCGCTTCGACGTGATGCTCGACAATGTCGGCAACCGCACCCCGCTCGAGAACCTGTCGGTGCTGAAGCCGGAGGGTCGCTATGTGGCGGTGAGCGGTCCGAAGGAGAATCGCTGGCTGGGGCCCGTCGGCCATGTCGTCCGCAGCGCCCTCCGCTTCCGGCGGGCCAGTCAGTCCTTCCACCAGTTCACCGCCTCGCCGAACCAGCCCGACCTGACCTTCCTCGGTGAGCTGCTCGCCGACGGTCGTGTGGTGCCCCGGATCGACCGGATCATCGGACTCGAGGGTGTGGCCGCCGGACTGGCCGAGATCGGCACCGGCCACACTCGGGCCAAGATCGTGGTCGTCCCCGACTGACGCGACGGACGACTATGCCGGTGGTGCCCAGCGGCGGATCCAGGCGTGCATGGCGATCCCCGCGGCGACTCCGGCGTTGATCGATCGGGTCGAGCCGTACTGGGCAATGGAGCAGACCTGCTCGGCCGCGGCCCGCGCTGCGGGGGAGAGGCCCGGCCCCTCCTGTCCGAAGAGCAGCACGCAGCGCTCCGGGAGCTCCGCCGACTCGATCGGCACCGACCCGGGCAGATTGTCGATCCCGATCACGGGGACCGCGGCGTCGTCGGCCCAATGGAGCAGGTCGTCGACGGTGGCGTGATGACGAACGTGTTGGTAGACGTCGGTCATCATGGCGCCGCGACGGTTCCACTTGCGGCGCCCGACGATGTGCACCTCCGCCGCCAGGAAGGCGTTGGCCGTGCGCACCACGGTGCCGATGTTGCGGTCGTGCTCCCAGTTCTCGATCGCCACGTGGAAGTCGTGACGATGGCGGTCGAGGTCGGCGACGATCGCCTCGACCGTCCAGTACCGATAGTGATCGACGACATTGCGGCGGTCGCCTGCGGCCAGCAACTCGGGATCGAGACGGGGGTCGTCGGGCCACGGCTCCGGGTGGGGACCGACGCCCACGGTGAGCTCGTCGGGGGCGTCGTCGGTCATCCCCGATGGCTGCGGCGCCGAGGGGGTCGGGGCAGTCGGCTGCGGCGCGAACCCTCGGGCGCGATCGGGTTGTGATCGGGGATCTCGTGACGGTGGTCCGTCCAGCGACGGCCGTCCCAGTAGCGCAGCGCGCCGTCGTCGGCATCGGGGTCGTGGTACCAGCCGGCGGGCGCGTGGTCGGGGTCGTCGTCGACGGGAGCGACCTCGCCCATGCCGGGGAAGATGGCGCCGAGGTCGATGCTGGCGAGCGCATTGGTCGTGGACGCGGAGCGATGCAGCGACATCCCGCGCTCCGGGTCGGCGCGGTCGTCCTGGAGGGTGCGGAGTGCCTCGGCGACGACGGGATCCGGGCCCTCGTAGGGCTCCAGGCCTTCCATCTGGCGGAGAATGTTGATCCGTTCGGCCAGCGGTGGATGGGTGCTGAACATGCTGTTGAACCTGCGGCCGCGGGCCTCGGTCTCGGTGTCGTCGGGCGACTCGATCCACAGGTGCGACGTGGCGTGGGACGTGCGCCGCACCACCGTGATGTCGGCATCGAGTTTCTCGAGGGCCTGGCGGAGACCGGCCGGATAGCGGGTGATCTCGACCGCCGTCGCGTCGGCCAACGACTCGCGCGACCGGCTGACGGCGGCCCGCAGCAGGGCCGCGGCCAGAGGGGCGAGCACGGCCACCGCGACCATGCCGATGATGATCAGCGGGTTCGCGCCCCCGTTGTTGTCGTTGCTGCGTC
>JAUIML010000008.1 GCA_030432715.1 Acidimicrobiia bacterium
GACGACTTCGCGATGGACCCCGACATCTGGGAGGGCAAGGTGTGGCCGGTGCTGGCCCACCGCGTCCCGGCGTTCGAACGCGTGAAGCTCATCAGTCGATGGGTCGGGCACTACGCCTACAACACCCTCGACCAGAACGTGATCGTCGGGCCCCACCCCGAGGTCGACAACTTCGTGTTCATGAACGGCTTCTCGGGCCATGGCCTCCAGCAGTCGCCGGCCATGGGGCGAGGGGTCGCGGAGTACCTCACCTACGGCGAGTACCGGTCACTCGACCTGCGGCCGCTCGGCTACCACCGCGTCGTCGCCGACGAGCCGTTCACCGAGACCGCCGTCATCTAGGGTCCGCGACATGGCCGCGGATCCGACAACGCATCGCACCGGGGGCCGAGCCGTCGTGGAGTCGCTCGTCGCCCACGGGGTGACGACGACGTTCGGGGTCCCGGGTGAGAGCTATCTGGCCGTGCTCGACGCCCTCCACGACACCGACATCCGGGTCGTCACGTGTCGCCAGGAAGGCGGCGCCGCCTACATGGCCGAGGCCTGGGCGAAGCTGACCGGCGCCACCGGCGTGTGCCTCGTCACCCGCGGCCCCGGGGCCACGAACGCGTCGATCGGTATCCACGCCGGCCACCAGGCGTCCACGCCGATGCTCCTGCTCGTCGGCCAGGTCGCCACCCACCAGCAGGGGCGAGAGGCCTTCCAGGAGGTCGACTACGAGCTGATGTTCGCGGGGCTCGCCAAGTGGGCGACCGAGATCCGTACCGCCGACGACGTACCCGCCGCCATGGCCGAGGCGTTCCACCGCGCCCGCTCCGGGCGGCCCGGCCCCGTCGTTGTCGCGCTGCCCGAGGACGTGCTCACCACCGCCACCGACGCGGCGCCGGTCGCGCCGCTCGCCGTCGACGAGCAGCCCCCGACCCACGACGAGATCGACGCCGTCGTGGCCCGGCTCGATGCCGCCGAACGACTCGTGCTGTTGGTCGGGGGCGGCGCCTGGACCGACACGGCCCGTCGTGCCCTCGCCGCCTTCGCCGAGCGCAACAACATCCCGGTGGTCTGCGCCTTCCGCTTCCACGATCTCATGGACAACCACAGCCCGGCCTACGTCGGCGAGGCGGGTGTCGCGATGCCACCAGCGGTCCGCGAAACACTGGCTTCGGCCGACTGTGTGGTTGCCGTCGGCGCGCGGTTCGGGGAGATGACCACTGCCGGCTGGGATCTCTGGCCCGTCCCCGACCCCGGCGTCACCATGGTCCACATCCATCCCAGCGGCGCCGAACTCGGCAAGGTCTACACCCCGACCCTCGGCATCGTCGCCCGTCCCGAACCGTTCCTGCGGGCCCTGGGTGACCGATCGCTGCGACCCCGATCGCGCAGCTGGTCCGACGACCGTCGCGCCGCCTTCCTCGCCTCGCTCGACTGTCCGCCCCAACCCGGCCCGCTCGACATGGGTCGGGTCATGGCCTGGCTACGGGACCACCTCCCCGACGACGCGGTGCTCACCAACGGGGCCGGCAACTTCACCGTCTGGCCGAACAAGTACTTCCTCTACGGCCACGAGGCGCGCCTGCTCGCCCCGCAGAGCGGCTCGATGGGCTACGGGCTCCCGGCCGCCGTTGCCGCGAAGATCGCCGACCCCGACCGCACGGTCGTGTGCTTCGCCGGCGATGGCGACGTCCAGATGAACCTCCAGGAGCTCGGCACCGGGATGCAGGAAAGCGCCCAGCCGATCGTGCTGGTGATCGACAACGGGATGTACGGCACGATCCGGATGCACCAGGAGCGCCACCATCCGGGCCGCGTGGTCGGAACCGACCTGGTGAACCCCGACTTCGTCACCCTCGCCGGCGCCTACGACCTCCACGCCGAGCGGGTCGAGCGGACCGACGACTTCCCGGCGGCGTTTGCACGGGCGATGGCGTCGCCCACCGGCGCGCTGCTGCATCTGGTCGTCGATCCAGGGCAACTCACCCCGACCCAGTCGATCGAGCAGGCCCGAGCGACATAGTCGACGGGAAGGCGAAGCCCTCTTGTCAGGCTTCGCCGAGGTAGCTGGCCCGCAGGTCGGGGTTGGCCAGGAGGGCGTCGGCGGTGTCGTCGAGCACGACCCGGCCGGTCTGGAGCACCCAGCCCCGATCGGCGATGGAGAGCGCCATGTTGGCGTTCTGTTCCACCATGAAGATGGCGACGCCCGCTTGGTGGATCTGCTGGATCAGCTCGAAGTTCGTCTGCACCAACGCGGGCGCGAGGCCCATCGAGGGTTCGTCCATGAGCAGCACACGCGGTCGCGCCATCAGGGCACGACCCATCGCCACCATCTGCTGCTCACCGCCCGAGAGTGTGCCCGACTTCTGGCCGAGCCGTTCCTTGACCCGGGGGAACATGTCGTAGATCCGCTCGAGATCGGCCTCGATGCCGTCGCGATCGTTGCGGAGGTAGGCGCCCAGCTCGAGGTTCTCCTTGACCGTCAGCCGCTTGAAGAGCCGTCGGTTCTCGGGGACCATCGTGACTCCCCGCTCGACGCGGTACGACGTGGGCTTGTCGTTGACCACTTCGCCGTCGAGCACGACCTCGCCCGTCGTCGGAGTGACCATGCCGAGCAGGGTCTTGAGGGTCGTCGACTTGCCCGACGCGTTGCCGCCGAGAAGGCAGACGAGCTCGCCCGGATAGATGGCGAGATCGACGTCCTTGAGGATGTGCACCGCGCCGTAGTGGGTGTTGATCCCCCGGAATTCGAGGAGCGGTGTCGCACCGTTGTCCGTCACGAGGCCCCCTCCACCGGTCGACCGAGATAGGCCTCGATCACTTCGGGGTCGGTCGAGACCTCCTCGAAGGAGCCCTGCGCGATTGTCTCGCCGTGGTCGAGCACGACCACGCGGTCGGAGACGTCGCGCACAACGTTCATGTCGTGTTCGATCATGACGATCGTGAACCCCCACTCGCTGCGGAGCTTGCCGATGAGCCCGGTGAGTTCCTCGGACTCCTTCGGGTTCATGCCGGCCACGGGCTCGTCGAGGAGGATGATGGTCGGCTTCGTGGCCATCGCCCGAGCGATCTCGAGCCGGCGCCGGTTCGCGTAGGAGAGCACCGAAGCCGGCTGATGGAGTCGGTATCCGATGAGACGCGTTCCGAAGAAGCCGAGCACCTTCTCGGCGTGCGCACGGATCTCCTCTTCTTCACGACGGAAGCCCGGCGTGTTGAAGAGGGCACCGAAGACGCCCTGCTTGGTGCGGCAGTGCTGGGCGACCATCACGTTCTCGAGGATCGTCATGTTGGCGAAGAGCCGGACGTTCTGAAATGTCCGGGCGATGCCACGGGCGGTCACCTGGTTCGGGTCGAAGCCGAGCAGCGACTCGCCCCGGAACACGATGTCGCCGGCGGTGGGAGCCACCATGCCCGAGATCATGTTGAAGAACGTCGTCTTGCCGGCCCCGTTCGGCCCGATCACCGAGACGATCTCGCCCTCGTCGACGTGGAAGTCGAGGTTCTTCAGGGCGTCGAGCCCACCGAAGGTGACGCTCAGCGAGTCGATGGTGAGGAGTCGTTCGCCGCTCATGCCGTCGCCCCTCCGGTCGTGTTGCCCTCTTCGTCGGCATCGACCTGCCCTCGGAGCCAGGCGTCCTGGAGGAACTCCTCCTGGTGCAGTTCACGGCTGCGGCGCACGTTGGGGATCAGTCCCTCGGGCCGCTTGAGCATCATCCACACGAGCAGGGCGCCGTAGATCAGCAGCTTGAACTCGGAGAACTCGGCCAGAAGGCCGGGCTGATTGGGCCCGCCGAGCACGCCGATCAGCACCACCGCACCCGCGATCACCCCGGCGATGCGGCCCATGCCGCCGACGATCACGACCACGAGGATCACGATCGACACCAGGATCTTGAAGCTCGACTCGAACACGCTGCCCACCTTCGCCGCGAAGATCGCACCGGAGAACGAGGCCAGGATGGCGCCCACCACGAACGCCATCAGCTTGACGTTGACGGTGTTGATGCCCATCGCCTCGGCGACCGATTCGTCCTCCCGGACGGCCATCCAGGCCCGGCCCAACCGGGAGCGTTCGAGCCGCCAGCTCACGTAGATGGCGACGGCACAGAAGAAGGCCACCAGGTAGAAGACCGCCTGGGGATCGATGCCACGCACTTCCGCGACACCGAAGATCCCGGCCCCCGGGATGCCGGTGATGCCCTGGGCCCCGCCGGTCAGGCCGCTGGCCCAGTCGGACCGAACCGTGAGACGGATGATCTCACCGAAGCCGAGCGTCACGATGGCCAGATAGTCGCCCCGCATCCGGATCACCGGCGCACCGATGAACAGACCGGCCAGCGTCGCCATGCCGATCACGACGACCAGGGCGACGAGCCACGGCAACTCGGGCGAGAGTCCCGGCGACTGTGGTGAGGTCAGGATCGCGGTGGTGTAGCCGCCGACGGCGAAGAAGGCCACGTAGCCGAGGTCGAGGATGCCGGCCAGACCGACGACGATGTTCAGCCCCAGCGCGAGCAACAGGAACAGCCCGACGTTGGCCAACAGCTCGTTGGTGAGCTTGCCGAGGAACATCGGCAACACGACGACGGCCACACCGGCGAGCACCAGCAGCGCGGCATTGGCCCTCGTGCGCTCGACCGTCGGCATGGCGTCGTAACGCTGGCGCACGGCCTTCGCCCGGCTGCGTCCGAAGACCACGTACCCCGCGGCGACAACGGCGACGGCGATCGCACCCTTGGGTGTGAGTCCGCCCCGGGCCTCGAACAGCCACTCGAACAGCCACTCGAGGCGGAAGCCCTCGGAGATGTCGTCGAGGGCCGACTCGAGCGCCGACACCAGGAAGACGGCGAGGAGCGCGGTGAGCACGGCCCGCGTCGCCGTGCGAGGCAGTAGGTGGAGCAGGCCGCCGAGGAGCCCGAGTCCGGTGGAGATGCCCAGCCAGACGAGCATGCCGTAGCCGACCGTCTCGTTGAACGTGAGCAACCCGAGCAGGTTGTCGCCCCAGTTGACGAGGGGGTCCGAGAGGTCACGGGTGTCGAGACCCCAGATCAGCAGTGCCAGCCCGGCGCCGCCGACGAGGCCGACGATCGCGCCGGCGACCAGTTCGTGGGCGCCGCGGGCATGGCTGGCCATCCCCTCCAGTACCTTCTCGGCGCTGACGGTGTAGCCCAGCAGCGCGGGGAGCCACAGCAGCGACAGGTAGCCCATGCTGATGTAGGGCTCGACCACGATGCGGCTGTCGAGCTTGACCGGCATGCCGATGAGGGAGACGAAGACCAGCACGAGGGCGAGGAGCCCTCCGTAGCGCAACAGCTTGCGCCAGTTCTGGTCGAGGCCGCCGCGGGCCGGGATCACCTCGTGGGTTCCGGACTCGAGATGGGCGGTCATGCGCGATCCTCCGACGAGAGCCGCTCACCGAAGAGACCGGTGGGCTTGACGAGCAGGACGAAGATCAGCACGAGGAACGCCACCGCGTCCTTCAACTGCGTGTGGCCCGTGACGCCGAGAGGCTCGAGCACCATCTGCGGGGCCAACGATTCGGAACTGCCGAGCGTGAGCCCGCCCGCCATTGCCCCACCCAGGTTGCCGATACCGCCGACCACGGCCGCACTGAATGCCTTGATCCCCGGCAGGAAGCCCGTGAACTCGGTAACGGAACCGAAGAGAATGCCCCACAGGATTCCGGCCACACCGGCCATGGCGCCGCCGACCGCGAACGTCGTCACGATGGTGCGGTCGACGTCGATGCCCATCAGCGAGGCGATCTCCTTGTCCTCGGCGACCGCCCGCATGGCCTTGCCGGTCTTCGTCCGCTCGACCAGGTACCAGAGTCCGGCCATCGAGACGGCGGCGACCACGAGCACGACGATCTTCTTGCCTTCGATGCCCAGCCACGGGATGTCGTCACGGAGCCAGTCGGGAAGCTGGGGGTAGCTCTTGGCGCCCGGGCCGAGCAGCAGGGCCGAGGTGTACTGGATGAAGAACGAGACGCCGATGGAGGTGATCAGCGGTATCAGCCGGGGAGAACCGCGGAGGGGGCGGTAGGCCACCCGCTCCATCAACACCGCGGTCATCGTCGAGCAGAGCACGGAGACGATGATGGCGATCAGGATGGCGAGGACGAAGTTGCTCTCCCAGAGCCCGCCGTCGGCGAGCTTGTTGGAGGTGATCATCCCCGTCATGGCCCCGACCATGAACACCTCGCCGTGTGCGAAGTTGATGAAGCCGAGCACGCCGTAGACCATCGAGTAGCCCAGGGCGATCAGCCCGTACATGGCACCCTGCGACAGACCCGAGACCACGAGGTCCTTGATCGACTCCCACGACAGACGGGAGGCGTCGTCGTTGACCGCACGGGCGAAGAAGTTGTCGGGGTCGATCTGCTGACCGATGAAGGCCAGCAGCCCGACGGTCACGAGCGCGGTCAGGGAAAACCGAAGGAATGTGAGGAACCAGTCGACACGCGTCCGTGGCGCGTGTCTGACTCGCATCGCAGTGGTCAACGATCCCCCCTGGTCTCCAGAAAGGCCAGAGGCTAACCCATTCCCACCGGTGATGGCACAGGTGGAAAACCGCAAAGGGCCCCGCCTCCTCGCGGAGGCGGGGCCCTTCTCGGATCAGATGACTACGCCGGGGCGTACTCGAAGACCACGTTGGCCTTGGAGGCCTCGATGTCGGTCGAGTCGAGATGCTCGACGATGGTGATCTTCTGTGAACCGCAGTCGCCGAAGGCGTCGCAGTTGATGGTGCCGATGAGGCCGGAGTAGCCCGAGATGCCGTTCAGGTACTCGCGGATGCCGGCCTTGTCGATGACGAGGTTGCCGTCGCCGTCGACCTCGCTGGCCGCGTCGATCGCGTCGAGCAGCATCGCGGTGGCGTCGTAGCTGTGACCCCAGAACGCGGCGGAGGGCGGCTCGCCGACCTTCTCCTCGTAGGCCGCGAGCACCTCGGCAGCGGACTTGCCGGTGGACTCGTTGACGTTCTCACCGAAGCGGGTGTCGGGGCCCGAGAAGTACATGCCCTCGGACTGCGGCAGCTCCAGGAAGCCGTCGACCAGGAGGCCGTCGGCGGCGAGCAGCTGCGTCTCCTCGAGGCCGCTCACGCCCGACGCCTGATCGGCGATGAAGTCACCGGCCGGCTGGAAGATCGGGAAGAACAGGGCCTGGGGGCTCGCCGCGGCGACCTCGGTGAGGACGGGCACCATGTCGGTGTCTTCCTTGTTCACACCGGTGAAACCGACCATCTCGCCACCGAGCTCCTCGTAGGCATCCGAGAACGCCTGAGCGAGACCCTGGGTGTAGGGGTCGCCGTCGTGGATGGCGGCCGCGGTGGTGAGACCCAGGTCGTTGTACACGAAGTCGGCCATGGCCGCGCCCTGGAAGAGGTCGTTGTGCGCCGTGCGGTAGTAGCCGGGGGCGTAGCTGATGGCGGCGTTGCCCTGGAGATCCGACGTGAGGTCGGGCGAGGTGTTGGATCCGGAGATCATCACCAGGCCGTTCTCACCGATCAACGGTGCTGCGGCCGCGGCCGCGCCCGAGCACGAGGTGCCGATGACACCGGCGACCTGCTCGTCGGCGACGATCTGCTGCGCGGCCGCCTGGCCACCCTCGGCCGAGCAGAGGTCGTCGAGACCCTCGCCCGAGGTGACGTCGAAGCCCTTGATCTGGCCGTAGTCGGCCACGGCGAGCTCGATCGCCGCCTGGTTCGGAATGCCGAGGAACGACACGTCGCCGGTGATGGCGTTGAGTGAACGGATCTGCACTTCGGTGCCGGCCTCGACCACGATCGTGCCGAGTTCGGTGTCTCCGCCGCCGTCGCCGCCGCCGTCGCCTGCGTCGCCGTCGTCGTCATCGCCGCATGCGGCGGCGACGAGCGAGAACGAGAGCAGCACGGCAAGCAGCATGAGGAGCTTGCGTGAAAGCTTCATTGGGTGATTCCCCTCCATTGGGATCGTGCGCGGAAGAGCGGCTCCACGCAGCCGGATTACTTCGGGGAAGTGTAGGTCGGGTGGCGCCGGAAAGGGGCCGACCCGTCCTCTGACAGTCACGTTCCGTGGCCATTCGGCCACACGTGCCTCTCAGGCCGTGCGGGCGAGGATCTCCTCGACCGGGCCGACCAGGCCCGTGTAGAACGCGCCGAACTCGGCGTAGACGGCCGACGCCGTGTCGTAGCGCATCGTGTAGACGGTGTCCTTCAGATCGTCGAGCTTCACCCCGAACAGGGTGACGCCCCACTCCCAGTCGTCGAGACCGGTCGACGCCGTGATGAGCTGGACGATGCGTCCCGCGAACTTCCGACCCGACGTGCCGTGCTCCATCATGAGCGCCTTGCGGTCGTCGTAGGGCAGCGCGTACCAGTTCTGGTCGACGTTGCGCCGCTTGGTCATCGGATAGAAACACCAGGCGTGCTTCCCCTCGGGCGGTAGATCGGGATGGAGACGCATGTTGGCCATCTCCTCCGGCAGACCCTGGGCGTACTCGGAGAGCTCGGTGATCGACACGAAGCTGTCGACCACCATGAGTCCGGCGGCGACCAGCCCGGTCTGCAGGTCGCGCAGCTTCCACCCGTCGGCGTGCAGGGCCATGAAGCACAGCGATGCCTTGTGGCCGAGTACGGCCACGGTCACCACCTGCACCTCATCGGCCTCGGCGGTCTTCACCGCGGCGATGACGGCGGCGTCGTCGGTGTCGGGGGTGCGCTCGCAGAAGAGGTGGACGACGGCCACGCCCTGCGAAGTGGTCACGGGATCGAGCATGATCGAAGTCTAGGGAGGCGGTCCGGCAGAGCTAGCGTCGGCCCATGTCCAGAAGCACCCACCAGGCGTTGGCCAACGAGCGCAACGCCACGGTCGAGATCTACATCAACGGCGAGTTCTTCCCGAGGGACGAGGCCAGGATCTCGGTCTTCGACAGTGGCTTCCTCGTGGGCGACGGCATCTGGGAGGGCATCCGGCTGCACCACGGAGTGTTCGCGCACCTCGACCGCCACCTCGATCGGCTCTTCGCCAGCGCCGCCGCCATCGATCTCGACATCGGCCTCGATCGGGCCGGGATCACGGCCGCCCTGCGCGAGACCGTCGACCGCAACGGGATGGACGACATGGTCCACATCCGACTCATGGTCACGCGGGGCGACAAGAAGACGCCGTCGCAGCATCCGTCCAACAATGTCGGTGGCCCCAACATCGTGATCATCGCCGAGCACAAGGCCGCCGATCCCGAGGTGCGCGATCGTGGCATCTCGCTCTTCACCGCCACGGTGCGCCGTCCCCCGCCCGACACGCTCGACCAGAAGCTCAACTGCCATTCGAAGCTCCACGAGGTCATCGCCCTGATCCAGGCGACCAAGGCCGGTGCCGACGAGGCCCTGATGCTGGACCCGACCGGTGCCGTGGCGACCTGCAACGCCACGAATTTTTTCATCGTGCGCAAGGGCGGCCTGTGGACCGCAACCGGTCAGTACAACCTCAACGGCATCACCTCGGCCCTCGTGTGCGAGGTGGCCGAGGCCGCGGGCATCCCCGTCCACAAGGCGCCGTTCTCGTTGACCGACGTCTACGCGGCCGATGAGGCGTTCGTCACCGGCACGTTCGGCGGATTGACGCCGGTCCACACCATCGACGGTCGCACGATCGGTGACGGGTCGCAGGGTCCGATGACCATCCGCTTGCGCGAACTCTACGAAGCCGAGATCGAGCGGTCGATCTCGGACGGCTCGTGAACTCGCCGAGCACACTCAGGGTCTGCGCATGCAGGACGTGAAGCGCATTCAGTGCTGGTCGGGGCCGCGCAACATCTCGACCGCGCTCATGTACTCCTGGCGCCAACGGGCCGACACCACCGTGGTGGACGAGCCGCTCTACGCCCACTATCTGCACAACGACGACCGGGGGCATCCCGGTGCCGACGAAACGATGGCGAGCCAGTCGACCGACGCCGACGCCGTGATCCGCGACGTCATCCTCGGGCCCTGTCCCACACCGGTGCTCTACCTGAAGCAGATGGCCCACCACCTGCGTGGTGTCGACCGCAGTCATCTGGCCCACACCGAGAACCTCATCCTGACCCGGCACCCTCGCGACATGCTGGCGTCGCTCTCGGTCCAGCTGCCCGAGTGCGACCTGCGCGACACCGGACTCGTCGAGTGCGTGGAGCTGCTCGACGCAGTGCTCGCCGAAGGCGGACGGCCCGTCGTGATCGACTCCCAGGCGCTGCTGCGCGACCTGGCCGGCGTGCTCGCCCAGGTATGCGAACGGGTCGGGCTCGACTTCGACGAGGCCATGCTCTCGTGGCCCGCGGGCCCGAAGCCTGAGGACGGGGTGTGGGCGCAGTACTGGTACGACAACGTCCATTCCTCGACGGGCTTCGGACCGCCGACCTCGACCAGCCGCCCGCTCCCCGCCCGCCAGCACGCCGCCCTCGAACAGGCCCTCCCCCTCTACGAACGCCTCGCCGCCCACGCCGTCCACTAGCCCGTCACTGCGGTGTGACGGGTCAGAGGATCTGGTCGAAGAAGGCGCGGGTGCGTTCCTCGGTGGGGTTTTCGAAGACCTCGGTCGGATCGCCCTGTTCGACGATTCGGCCGTGGTCGACGAAGATCAACCGATCGGCGGCGGCGCGGGCGAAACCCATCTCGTGGGTGACCACGACCATCGTCATCCCCTGCTCGGCGAGGGCGAGCATCACGTCGAGCACTTCCTTGATCATCTCGGGGTCGAGCGCCGATGTCGGCTCGTCGAACAGCATCACCTTGGGGTTCATGGCGAGCGAACGGGCGATCGCCACGCGCTGCTGCTGGCCGCCCGAGAGCTGACGCGGATAGGCATCGACCTTCTCCGGGATGCCAACCTTCTCGAGCTGTTGGCGCGCGATCAGTGCCGCCTCGGCCTTGTCCTTGCCGAGCACCTTGCGCAGGGCCAGGGTGATGTTGCCCTCCACGGTGAGGTGGGGAAACAGATTGAACTGCTGGAACACCATGCCGGTTTCGGCGCGAACCGAATCGATGTCGGTCGTGCGGTCCGAGAGATCCACCCCGTCGATCTCGACCGTTCCGCGGGTGGCGCGCTCGAGCCCGTTGAGGCAACGCAGGATGGTCGACTTGCCGCAGCCCGACGGGCCGACGATCACCACGACCTCGCCGGCGGCGACATCGAGGTCCACGCCCCGAACGGCGTGGACGTCGCCGAAGGACTTCTCGAGACCCCTGACCCGGATCATCAGCGCTCTCCCTTGCGATCGCGAGTCATCCGCTCCTCGAGCTTGGTGAGCAGGAACGACAGGAACAGCACCAGGGTCACGTAGATGAAGACGAGCACCACATAGCTCTCACGGAACTTGAAGCTGCCCGACGAGTACTGACGGGCCAGCCGGGTCACATCCGCGACCGCGAGCACCGACAGCAGCGAGGAGTCCTTGAGGATGGCGATGAAGTCGTTGCCGAGCGGCGGGATGATCGACCGCATCGCCTGCGGGAGGATCACCGAACGCATGGTCTGCAAACGGCTCAGCCCAACGGATCGTCCGGCCTCCATCTGCCCCTTCGGAATCCCCTGCACACCGCCGCGGATGACCTCGGCGATGTAGGCGCCGTAGATGATCGACAGGGCGATCACACCGCGCCAGAACTCGTCGACGGTCTGGCGGGAGACGCCGAGCCAGTCGGTCACATCGGGGATGATGACGAGGGCGAGGAAGAAGATCAGCGGCAGGATCGGCACGCCGCGCACGAACTCGATGTACGTCCGGCTGAGGTTCCGACCGAGCGTGGCCGCAAGCCGCACCGGGGCCGACGCCGTGTGATCGGCTTCGGCGATCCGGCCCAGGCCGAGGACCACCCCGAGCGACAACGAGATCGCGAAGGCCCAGAGAGTGATCCGGATGGTCATCCAGATGCCTTCGGAGATGCGTTCCCACGCAATCTCGTAGGCCTCGTTGAAGAGGGCGAGGTAGCCGAGATACCCGACGATGCCGGCGAGGATCAGGATCCAGTAGGGGAAGGTCTCCCAGCGCGAATCGGCGTCGAGCGGCTTCTCGGGATGCGCGATCCCCTCGAAGCGATGCCCTTCCGGGGCGCCGGCAGCTCGGGCCACTGTGTCTCTCCTCAGAACGCAGACGGGGCGCCGGCTCGCGCCGACGCCCCGTCATCAGATCACATCGAGTCGGAATTCACCGGCTCGGCCGGATCACTCGCTGTCTTCCTCGAAGCCCTCGGGCAGCACGGCGTCCTCATACTCCGGGAAGGAGAGGTCGTCGTAGCTGATGCTGAAGGCGTCGTCGAAGTAGCGACCCGAGATCTCCTCGAGCGACCCGTCGGCCTTCATGCTGTTGAGGGCGTCGTTGAACGGGCTCACGAGATCGGAGCCGGGCACGAAGATGAAGCCGAGCGCGTCGGACGACAACGAGTCGCCGATGAGCTCGAGCTCGTCGGCGTTCTCACCCTGGTAGCCCTGACCGGCGGTCTCATCGATGATCACCGCATCGACGTCGCCGGCGATGAGGGCCTGAATGGTGAAGCCGAACTCGTCGTAGGGCTTGACGCGATCCTCGCCGACGAGGTCGACGGCGGTGTCGTAGTTGGTGGTGCCGATCTGCGAACCGAGCGTGAAATCGCCCGCCGCGAGGCTGGCGGAGTCGGTGAAGCGGTCCTCGCCGAGACGAACGAGCATGCGCTGCTCGATGTTGATGTAGCCCTCGGAGAAGTCGACGATCTGGGCCCGCTCGTCGGTGATCGTGATGCCGTCGGCGGCCATGTCGAACTGGCCGTCGGCGCCGGCCTGGATCATCGGCTCCCAGGGGTATTCCTGGTAGTCGGGGACACAGTTGAGGCGGTGACACAGCTCGTCGATGACCTCGTAGTCCCAGCCGGTCGGCTCGCCGGTTTCGGGGTCGATGTAGTTGAACGGCAGGTAGGCGTTCTCGACGGCGACGGTGACGGTACGACCCTCGAGGTCGGGCAGACCGAAGTCGACCATGTCGCCTTCGTCCATCTCGCCCTCGTCGTCCATCTCGCCCTCATCGTCCATGTCGCCTTCGTCCATGTCGCCGTCGGCGTCCGTGCCGTCGTCGTCCATGTCACCGTCGTCGGCTGCAGCCGTGGTGGTGGTGTCGCCGGCGTCGGTGTCGTCGTCGCCGCACGCTGCGGCCAGCAGGCCGAACGTGAGCAGGAGCGCAAGGAGCGCCAGTAGTCGCTTGGACATGATTCCTCCAGGAATGGGTTGGATCAGCTCTTTCGAACGATCCGAAAAGGGTAACCAGTCCCGTCGGAGAGCGGTTCGCGTGTACCGGATTCAGTCTCGAGCGCGAAGGTTCGCCAGATGACGTTCAGCCGGCGTAGACGGTCAGTTCGCCGTCGCGCGCGAATCCCGCGAGTTGCATGCCGGCCCGTTCGGCCGTGGCCACCGCGAGCGCGGTCGGCGCACTCACCGCGACCAGGGCCCGGAGGCCGGCCGCCCACGCCTTGTGGACCAGCTCGAAACTGGCCCGACCGGAGACGACCACCGCCCGACCGGTCAACGGGACGGCACCGTCGAGAACCCCGCGGCCGACCAGCTTGTCGACCGCGTTGTGACGACCGACGTCCTCCCTCACCCACGACAGTGTTCCGTCGGGCTCGACGAGGCCGGCGGCGTGGACTGCACCCGTCGCCTCGAAGAGCTGCTGCTGCTCACGCAGGGCCGCCGGCGCAGTGGCCAGGACGTGCCAGTCGAACGGGGTCCCGGCCACCGGGTCCAGCCGGGCCGCGAGTTCGTCGATGTCGTCGGTCCCGCAGAAGCCGCACGACGAGGTCGTCATCGCCAGACGGGGAACCGGCGTCGGCGCCTTGCCGCCCGTCACGACCTGCACGACGTTGAACGCGTTCTCGACGTCACCGTCCCGGCAGTAGGAGACGTCGAGCACCGGGTGACCGGCGAGAAGGCCCTCGTTGTGACAGAAGCCGACCGCGAGCTCGAAGTCGTCGCCCGGCGTCCGCATCGTGGTCGCCACCCTGATGCCGTCCAGCTCGATGGCCATCGGCTCCTCACAGGCCACCGTCGCCTCGACCGGCGGCTCATCGCCCCTCGCCGTCAGGCGCCGGACGAGATGCGATTCGCTTCGTGCTCTCGGGGCCACGATGGGCAGGCTACGCCCGTGTCAGCTCCGCCCGGAGATGGTGGGTCAAGGGCTGACCCATGGCGGCCATCCACATCTCGGTGACGAGGGTGTCGCCGACCACCTCGATCCGGCGCCGCACCTCGGAGATCGGCTTCGCCGTGCGGGTGCCCTCGACACGTTCGGTCCGCAGGTCGACCACAACCGACCCCCCGACCTCGGCGACCGACCCGATGTGGATCTCGACCACGCCGGTCGGCTGGGTGAGGACCATCTCCATTGCGGCATGCGGCTGCGGACGCAGGTAGCCGACCTCGCTGTGGAGCGGCGCATGGGTCTTCGGGTCGCGGGTCCGCTGCGTCATCGAGAGGAACGGCTTGCCGACGTGACCGAATGTCAACTCCTCGAGATACGAGAAGTCGGGGATGGTGGGATAGTGCCCCTCCCCGGGACCACGCCAGGTGCCGACCAGCGGGGCCAGGGCCTCGCACGATGCATGAAGTTCCGCGCCGCTGCTCATCGCCTCGCACGCTACCGAGTTACCCCGGACGTCGCCCGGCACGGGGGGCGAAAACGACGAACGGCCCCGCCGAAGCGGGGCCGTCCTTCACCGATCGGTGAACGTGCTCAGAAGTCCATGTCGGGCATGCCGGGCATGCCGTCGTCCTCCGGTGCGTCGGCGACGACAGCCTCGGTGGTGAGGAACAACGCCGCGATCGACGCCGCGTTCTGCAGGGCCGAACGGGTCACCTTGGCCGCGTCGATGATGCCCGCCGCGACGAGGTCGAGGTACTCGCCCGTCGCCGCGTTGAGGCCCATGTTGCCTTCGAGGTTGCGCACCTTGTCGACGATCACGCCCCCCTCCATGCCGGCGTTGACGGCGATCTGGGTGAGCGGACCCTCGAGGGCCTTCGCCACGATCTTGGCACCGACCTGCTCATCGGGATCGGCGATGCCCGGAACCATCGCGTTGACGGCGGCCTGGGCCCGGATGAGGGTCGTGCCGCCACCGGCGACCACGCCTTCCTCGATCGCGGCCTTGGTGGTCGACACCGCGTCTTCGATGCGGTGCTTCTTCTCCTTGAGCTCGACCTCGGTGGCCGCGCCGACCTTGAGTACGGCCACGCCGCCCGACAGCTTGGCGAGACGCTCCTGGAGCTTCTCACGGTCGTAGTCGGAGTCGGTGTTGTCGATCTCGGCCTTGATCTGGTTGATCCGACCCTGCACGTCGGCGTTGTCGCCGGCGCCCTCGATCACCGTGGTCTCGTCCTTGGTGACGACCACCTTGCGAGCCTCGCCCAGCATGTCGAGCGTGACGGCGTCGAGCTTCAGCCCGACCTCTTCGCTGATGACCTGGCCGCCGGTGAGGATCGCGATGTCCTGCAGCATCGCCTTGCGGCGCTCACCGAACCCGGGCGCCTTCACGGAGGTGAAGGTGCCGCGGATCTTGTTGACGACCAGCGTGGCGAGCGCCTCGCCCTCGACGTCCTCGGCCACGATCAGGAGCGGACGGCTCGACTGCATGACCTTCTCGAGCACCGGCACGAGGTCGCGCACCGCACTGATCTTCGAACCCACCAGGAGGACGTAGGGGTTCTCCAGCACGGCTTCCATGCGCTCGGTGTCGGTGACGCTGTAGGGCGAGATGAAGCCCTTGTCGAAGCGCATGCCCTCGACGAAGTCGAGATCGAGACCGAACGTCTGACCCTCTTCGACGGTGATCACGCCGTCCTTGCCGACCTTGTCGATCGCCTCGGCGATCGTGGCGCCGATCTCGGGATCGGCCGACGAGATCGCCGCGACGTTGGCGATCTGTTCCTTGTTCTCCGACACGTCCTGGGCGTTGTCGCGAATCGAGGCGACGGCCGCTTCGACGGCAGCCTCGATGCCTCGCTTCACCGACATGGGGTTGGCCCCCGCGGCGACATTGCGCAGACCTTCACGCACCATCGACCACGCCAGGACCGTCGCCGTGGTCGTGCCGTCGCCGGCGACGTCGTCGGTCTTCTTGGCGACTTCCTTGACCAGCTCGGCGCCGATGCGCTCATAGGGGTCTTCGAGATCGATTTCCTTGGCGATCGAGACACCGTCGTTGGTGATCGTGGGCGCGCCCCACTTCTTCTCGAGCACGACGTTTCGGCCCTTCGGACCGAGGGTGACGCGCACGGCGTCAGCCAGCTGGTTCATTCCTTTTTCGAGGCCACGGCGGGCCTGCTCATCGAACTGAATGGTCTTGGCCATCATTCCTCCGGAAAGCGGGTCGTTGGCACTCTCGTGCCGAGACTGCTAATTCAACCCGGAGGCAACCGATTTCGCAACCACGAAGCCAGACTCAGCCGCCCGCGGTATCCATGGGCGGACGGACTCAGCCGCCCGCGGTATCCATGGGCGGACGGACTCAGCCGCCCGCGGTATCCATGGGCGGACGGACTCAGCCGCCCGCGACGGCCGGGACGATGCTCAGGGTCTCGCCGGCGGGTACCGCCGTGCCGAGACCGTCGAGGAAGCGGACGTCGTCGTCGCTCACGAACACGTTCACGAAGCGACGAAGCGAACCCTCCTCGTCGAGAATCCGCTCCTTGAACCCAGGATGGGCACCCTCGAGATTGTCGAGCACGTCGGCGACCGTCGCACCCTCGACCGCGATCTCCGCCTCCCCGGCGGTGAGGGTACGCAGGGTGGTGGGAACTCGAACGGTGACGCTCATGAGGCTGCTCCAGTCAGTGGCGAATCGACACCGGCCACGGAGCCGGTGAATCCCGACCAAGTTTATCGGGATAAGGACCCCGGCTCCAACGCCGACCCGTGGCCGCCCGGGAATCCACGAAATCGCCACTTCAGCGCGGGGCCCGACGTCCCGATGCATGGGTACGGCGTCCGAACCCCGGTTCGGATGCCACAGCCCCGCCCCGCCCCAGAACGAACCGCCCGTCAGGAGATGACCATGAGCCTCGATTCCCGCGCCGTTGCACACGAACGCCTCGCCGAACTCGTGGGCAAACTCAGCGGCGCCCACCACGAGAACGCCCGGGTCGCGCTCGACGAGGCCCTCGCCCGCAACGGCGACGCCGGCGACCAGCTCCTCAACATCGCGGACGCGATCATCACCCTGCGCAACGGTGCCGCGGAGATCACCACCGACGGGTGATCTACCCTGGCCCCGTGGAGATCGAGCGACAATCGCACGCGGCGAGCCGTCAGGGCATCTCGATGCCGGCGCGGGTGGCGATCGGCGCGCTGGCCATCTTCGGCGCACTCTCGCTCGTCCAGTGGGTCATCAGCGCGGTGGTGGGCACGATCAAGTTCGCCCTCGTGGTCGTCGTGGTCGTCGCGGTTGCGGGATGGATCATCGGCGCCAAGGGCTCACGCTGAGTCCAGCAGATCCCGGGTTGCCCGCGTGATGCATTCGAGGGCGGCGGTCATCGCCTCCTGCTCCCCGAACCGCGACGACAGGTCGACGACGGGTATCGGCGACTCGAGCCCCTGATCGGCCCGACCGACGATGGCCACCGCTGCGACGCCGGCGGCCGCGGCCAGATCCGCGACACCACCGACCACCTTGCCCTCGAAGGACGGGGCGTCGAGCCTTCCTTCTCCCGTGATCACCAGATCGGCCGACTCGATCATGTCGTAGAGCTCGACCGCCTCCGCGATGAGGGTGAACCCGTCGGTCAGGGATGCACCAGCCACGGCGAGCGCGCCGCCGAGGCCGCCGGCAGCCCCTCCGCGTTCGAGCTCTCGCACGTCGACTCCGTGCTCTTCGGCATAGACCTGGGCGAGCCGCTCGAGGCGCCGACGCAACATCGCCACCTGCGCCGGGCTCGCGCCCTTCTGCGGGGCGAACACCTCGGCCGCGTCGACGAATCGGGTCCGGACGTCGCAGGCCGCCTCGATCGACACGCCCCGGTAGCGGGCCAGCGGCGCCATCGCCCGTAGGGCACCGAGTCCGCCGTCGGTCGTCGCCGAACCGCCCAGGCCGACGATGATCCGGCGCGCGCCCGCCTCCGCTGCCGCGGCGATGAGCTCGCCGGTGCCGGCGGTGGTGGCCTCCATCGGGTCGTTGTGCTCGGCGCCGCCGGCGAGCACGAGCCCCGACGCCCGCGCCATCTCGATGACCGCGACCTGATCGCGGAGAGCCCAGCCAGCGTCGACCGGTTCGCCGAGCGGTCCGGTCACGATCGAGGAACGATTCGCACCGCCGAACGCGTCGAGGGTGCCTTCGCCGCCATCGGCCATCGGCTGCACCACACACTCACCACCGACGGCGTGCACCGCGACCGCCACCGCGTCGCCCACCGATCGGGCCGACGCGGTCCCGCGGAACTTGTCGGAACAGACCACGACGCGCATGGCCCCATCGTGCACCACAACGCCGGGGACCGACGCCACGGGCCACTAACGTTGCGTCGTGCCGCCTCCCGTCGTGCTCGTGTCGAACCGGGGTCCGCTGTCGTTTCGCGACGATGGCGGCGAGCTGGTCGCCACCCGCGGTGGAGGTGGCCTCGTCTCGGGACTGGCCCCCCTGGTCGCCGACACCGATGCCCTGTGGATCGCCGCTGCCCTGAGCGAGGCCGACCGCACCGCCGCGGCCCGGGGTGTCATCGAGACCGACGGGCTCCGCGCCCGCACCCTCGCGATCGATCCCGAGACCCTCGCCCAGGCCTACGACGGTGTGTGCAACTCGATGCTCTGGTTCCTGCACCACGGACTCCACGACCTGAGCCGTCGTCCGGTCATCGATGCGGGGTTTCGCACCGCGTGGGCCGCCTACCGCCGCTACAACCTCGCGTTCGCCGATGTCGTCGTCGAGGAAGCACCCGAGGGCGCGGTGGTGCTCGTCCAGGACTACCACCTCGCCCTGCTCGGTCCCCTGCTACGGGAACGGCGTCCCGATCTCCGATCGGTGCACTTCTCCCACACTCCGTTCGCGCCACCGCACCTCATGCGGGTCCTCCCCCACGACCTGGCGGTCGAACTGCTCGAGGGCATGGCGGGCCACGACGCCTGTGGCTTCCACTCCGAACGCTGGGCACGCGACTTCCGGGCCGGATGTGCCGAGATCGCCGACATCGCCGACGCCACGACCTTCGTCTCACCCCTCGCCCCGGATGCGGCCGACATCCGTGGGGTCGCCTCGTCGTCGCGATGCGGCGACGAGGTGGACCGGATCGAAGCCGAGCTGGGCTCGCGGCGGCTCATCGTGCGGGTCGATCGCATCGAGCTCTCGAAAAACCTCCTTCGCGGCTTCCGGGCCTACGACACCATGCTGCGAAACCGTCCCGACCTCAGGGGAACGGTCGTGTTCCGAGCCCTCGGCTACCCGAGCCGGGAGGGCCTACCCGAGTACCTGGCGTACCGGTCCGAGATCGAGGCGCTGGCCGACGTCGTCAACCACCGATGGGCCACGCCGGACTGGCAGCCGATCGAGCTCGACCTCGTCGACGACTTCCCGAAGTCCGTCGCCCACCTTCGCCGCTACGACGTGTTGCTGGTGAACCCCATCCGCGACGGTCTGAACCTCGTCGCCGAAGAGGGGCCACTCGTGAACGAACGCGACGGCACCGTCGTCCTGAGCCGCGAGGCGGGCGTACACGATGTGCTGGCCGGCGCGGTGCGCTCGGTGAACCCCTACGACATCGCCGATCAGGCCGACGCCCTCGCCGAGGCGCTCGACATGGATGCGTCGACGAGGACACGCACGGCGGCGGAGCTGCGACGGCGAGCCGAAGCGAGAGGCCCGGCCGACTGGCTGGCCGACCAACTCGCCGCGGTCGGGGTCGTCGACGGCGACTGACGACCGGCCTCAGGCCGCGGACTCGGCGACGGCCAGGATCTCCCGCAACAGTGCCTCGGCCCCGGCCGGACCGTCGACGACGAGATCGGCCCGCTGCCGCAGGATCGGCGGCACTTCGGGAGAGTCGACCGCCACCCGCAGGGTCGCCACACCGTGCCGGGCGAGCTGATCGAGACCATCGAACGCGGGCAGATCACCCAGGTCGTCACCGAAGTACGCGACCGGGTCGAGGTCCTCGGCCAGCTCGACGAGGGCGGTCCCCTTGTCGCGGGCGATCGGAGGGTGGAGCTCGAACGATCGCTTGGCCGGCCGCTGCTCCATGCCCGTGCGTTCGGCCTGGTCGATCACCCACGCCCGCATCGGGGCCGCCAGGGCGTCGTCGCGGCGATAGTGCACGGTGAGCGAAAGACCTTTCGGTTCGACGACATCGGGACCGAATCTCGCCTCGGCGTCGGCGACCATCTCGGCCACCGTGTCGCGATAGACCTCCGCCGCGTGCAGGGTGTGGTGAACGCCCCGCCGCCGCCACTCCAGCCCGTAGAGCCCGACCACGTCCACCGCAGCCGGCACCATGGCATCGAGATAGGCGACCGGGCGTCCGGAGATCACCGCCACGCGACCGAGCCGAGCGCTCAGCGCCACCAGCAACGCGTCCACGCCGTCACGCATCACCGCGGCGTCGGGCTCGGGGGCGATGTCGGCGAGGACACCGTCGAAGTCGAGGAACAGCCCGGCGCGCGAGGGGGCCCGCCCGAAGACGGCGAGCGAAGAGGACGTCACTTCAAGGCGTCGTCGGTACCCAGAACCACGATGATGTCGGCGGAACCGGCCTCGGCCAGTTCGCCGTCTTCGAGCGATGCCGGATCGTCGGGGGCGAGCTCGAGCACGCTGGCCGGCCCCGACAGGGCCTCGGCCACCACCGCGGCCTCGTCGGCGAAGCCGGTCACGAAGTAGACCTTCGACTCAACGATGTCGGGTCGACCGGCCGCATTGCCGGCGGTGGCCACATAGTTGAGGGCGACCAGGGTGTCGCGGCGCAGGCCGGCGAGACCGCCCACGTCGGTGCCGTTGAGCACCGCGACCCGGATCGACGACGGATCGTCGAGCTCCGCCGGGGCGGTGGTCGTCGTGTCGCCGTCGCCGTTGTCGCCGGCACCGTCATCGGGGACCGTCGTGGTCGTGTCGCCGTCGCCGTTGTCGCCGGCACCGTCATCGGGCACCGTCGTGGTCGAGTCGCCGTCGCCGTTGTCGCCCTGGTCGGTCTGGTCGCCGTCGGTGGACCCGCCGCCGGCGGCGACCTCGTCGTCGCCACCGTCGAAGCCCCACGCCAGCAACGCGAAGCCGATGACGACCGCGATCGCGATGAGGATGCCGCCGCGAGCCGCGGCCGAACCCGCCGACTTCGCGAACGATCCGTCGGATGCGGCATAACGCCCTGGTGCAGTCATCAGCTGTGCTCCTCGCTGGTCGCGCCCACGTGTTCGGCCCGTGACCGACGACGCCGGTCACGCATGCGTCGAAGCCGACGGACGACGAGCGGATCGTGGTCCTCGGCCTCGGGTCGATCGATGAGCTCGTTGAGCAGTTCGTGATAGCGCGTCGTCGACATCTCGAGTCGTTCGTTGATCGCGACGTCCTTCGGACCGGGCTCGGTCCACCACGATCGCTCGAAATCGAGCATTGCGCGTTCGCCCTCGGTGAGCTCCATCCGCACAGCCTTGCAGAAACGGGGGCATGGGTGGAGCCGGGTGGCCTCTAACCTGTCTCCTACGCCCGAGTAGCTCAGTTGGTAGAGCAGCTGTCTTGTAAACAGCAGGTCGCAGGTTCGATCCCTGTCTCGGGCTCCCCGCGACCGGTACTCATCCTTGGCTGCGCCGCCGGACGACCTCGAAACACGCCACCGCGGCGGCCGCCGACACGTTGAGCGAGTCGAGCACCCCCAGCAGCGGGATCGAGGCGACGGTGTCGCACCGCTCCCGAACGAGGCGGGAGAGGCCGGGACCTTCGGCGCCGAGCACGAGAGCGACGGGCTCGTCGGCCACCGGTAAATCGTGGATCGGTCGGTCACCACCGGCGTCGAGCCCGACCGTCCACACCCCCGCACTCTTGAGGGTCTTCATCGCGGCGGGCAGACCGGCCACGAGCGCCATCGGCAGATGCTCGACCGCCCCGGCAGCCGCCTTCGCCACCGTGGGGGTGACGTGGGCGGCGCGGTGACGGGGCAGCACGACGCCGGTGACCCCCGCGCACTCCGCCGTCCGCAGGATCGCGCCGAGGTTGCCTGGATCGGTGATGCCGTCGAGCAGGAGGAGGAACGGCTTCGTGCCGTCGTAGCCAGGCCGGAGCAGGTCCTCGAGGGGCGTGGGGCGCAGGGGTTGGGCCAGCGCAAGTACGCCCTGGCTGCCTTCCGTGCGGGTCATCGACTCGAACTTGGCCCGGCTGATCTCGGTGATGGTGACCTTGGCCTCGTCGGCCAGATCGATGATCTCGTCGAGGATGGGGGCCGGATCGAGATCACCGGCCAGCACCACTTCCCGGGTCTTGCGGGTACCGGCGAGCAGCAGTTCGCGCACCGCGTGGCGGCCCTCGACCTGATCGCCACCGAGCGATCCACCCTTCGCGGCGGCACCGTCGCCGGGGCGGACCGGGGTGGTGCCCCGCTGACCCTCGCGGCCACGACCACCCGACGAACCGCTGCGGGGCCGGGGGTTGCGGGGCTGACCCTTGCCTCGCGAGGCCGCCTTGCCTCCTCGCGACCCACCCTTGGGGGTGCGCTTCGGGTTGCGGCTCATCGCGCCACCAGGGCCACGGCCCAGGCGACGACGCCCTCCCCCCGACCGAGCGCACCCACCCCTTCGGGCCGACGACCGGTCACCGTCACCGGGGCACCGGCGGCATCACTGAGGTTCGATTCCATCTGGTCCTTCACAGGGGCGATCTTGGGCCGATCGAGCACGACCGAGCAGTCGATGTTGCCAGGCCGCCAACCCGCGGCCCGCACGGCCTCGGCGGCCCGGCGGAGCAGCTCGATGCTGTCGGCGCCGGCCAACGCCGGGTCGGTGTCGGGAAACATCTGACCGATGTCTCCGAGCCCGGCCGCGCCGAGCAGGGCGTCGATGCACGCGTGAGCCACCACGTCGGCGTCGCTGTGCCCGACCAAGCCGGGCGCATCGGGGAAGGCGACCCCACCCAGCACCAGCGTCCGGGCGGGGTCTTCGCTGACGGCGTGCACGTCGAAGCTCTGGCCGACCCGGAAGGGAATGGGATCGCTCACGAACCCGCGCCGTTCGCCGGACCGCCGTGCTCCAGGAACGCTCGCGCGACATCCATGTCGATCGGCGTCGTCAGTTTGAGGTTGCGTCGATCACCGTCCACGATCACCACTGTGCCACCGTCGTTTTCCACAACGGTCACGTCGTCGGTCGCGTCACCACCGAAACGATGTGCCCGCCGCAGCGCTTCGGCTCGGAAGCCCTGCGGTGTCTGCACCGCAACCACGTCGTCGCGGTCGACCACGCCCCCACCGCGACGGCGAAGCGTGTCGGCGATCGGCACCGCCGGCGTTGCGGCATCGGCACCGGCGCGAACCGCAGCGATGACCCGCTCGTAGAGCTCGTCCGTGGCCAGCGGTCTGGCCGCATCGTGGACCAGCACGACGGCCGCCTCGTCGGGGACCGCGGCCAGCCCGGCCCGCACCGAACCGGCGCGGGACCCCGCGCCGGTCACGGAACGGACCTCGACCCCCGGCGGGGCCTCGACCGGATCCGTCCCCGCGACGGGCTCGTCGGGCATCACCACGACCAGGCCGGCGCTGTGTCGCGCCGCGGTCGCCACCGAGCGGTCGATCACGCGAACGCCGGCCAGATCGAGGAACTGTTTGGGTGCACCGAAACGCGATCCTGCTCCCGCGGCGACCAGGATCGTCCACACCGGGCCTGCCACATGGCCACTCATGGGGTCGGCTTGGCTGCACGCGGTGAGATCACCTGTCTAGTGTGGTGCTCGCTCATGCCTGACACCAGCACTCTCCGCGCCACGCTGCTCTTCGCCGACGTCAGCGAGGACCACCTGACGATGATCGCCGCCGCCGCGTCGGAGCGCACACTGCGCCGCGGCGACGTCCTGTTCACCGAGGGCGAGGAACCGGACCACATCTACATCGTCACCGCGGGACGGATCGCGATCGCCAACAAGTCGATCGACGGGCGCGAGTCGGTCGTCGCCCTCATGGAGCCGGGCGACCTCTTCGGCGAGATGCCCCTGTTCGACGGCCTCGGTCGGTCGGCCGAAGCCCGTGCGCTGGAACCATCGGGAGTGGTGGCCATCCCCTATGCCCCCGTCCGCACCCTCTACGAGACCGAACCGGCCGAATTGTGGAACGTCGTCAAGCTCCTGGCCCAGCGGCTCCGGTCGATGGACGAGACCCTGGCCGACAGCGTGTTTCTCGATGTCACCGGGCGCACGGCCAAGCGCCTTCTCGAACTCGCCGGTGACGAGGACGAGTTCACCCTGCCCATCACCCAGGAGGAACTCGCCGGCATGGTGGGCGCCAGTCGTGAGCGGGTCAACAAGGCGATCGCCTCGTTCGTGAAGCTCGGTTGGCTCGACCAGAGCGACCGTCGCTACGTGATCACCAATCGCGAGCAGCTCTCGATCCGTTCGCGCTGACGGCTACGACGGCCCGACGTCGGCCAGCTGCACGGCGGCGGCCAACGTGGGTGCCCGAAGGATCTGCAGGCCCTCGGGCGCCTCTCCGGTGGCGTGCGGGACGATGGCACGCCGAAAGCCCATACGGGCGGCCTCGCTGAGTCGTCGGTTGATGTGGCTGACGTGGCGGAGCTCGCCGCCGAGGCCGACTTCACCGATGACCACGAGATCGTCGGCCAACGGATGCCCGGTGAGCGACGAGGTGACTGCCAGCGCCAACCCGGCGTCGGCCCCCGGGTCGACGATGCGGGCACCGCCCACAGCCAGGGCATAGACCTCGGCGCTCGACACCGGAAGCCCCACGCGACGCTCGAGCACGGCGAGCAGCATGGCGAGACGCCCCTGGTCGAGCCCCTGGGCGCTACGGCGCGGGGTGGCGAGCTGGGAGGGGGCGACCAGCGCCTGGACCTCGACCAGCAGGGGCCGATTGCCGTCGACGGTCGGCACGATCGCCGAGCCCGAAACGCCCGTGACGCGATCGGCCAGGAAGAGGCCACTCGGGTCGTCGACCGGCGCCAGCCCCAGCTCGTCCATCTGCAGGAGCCCCACCTCGGAGGTGGGGCCGAACCGGTGCTTGGAGGCACGGAGCAGGCGAAGACCGTGCTGGCGATCACCGTCGAACTCCAGCACCGTGTCGACCACGTGCTCGAGCACCCGAGGGCCGGCGAGCGTGCCCTCCTTCGTGACGTGGCCGACGAGGAGGAGGGCGATGCCGCGGCGCTTCGCCTCCTGCACCAGCTCGTGGGCGCACTCGCGGACCTGGGCCACCGAACCCGGTGCCGAGGTCAGCTCGGGATCGACCAGCGTCTGGATCGAGTCGATCACGACGATCTCCGGCTTCACCTCGTCGAGATGGCCGAGCACGTGGGGCAGCACGGTCTCGCCGACGAGCCAGAGGTCGTCGTGGAGCGCCCCCAACCGGTCGGCTCGGGCCCGCACCTGCGACGCAGATTCCTCACCGGACACATAGAGGGCCTTCTGTCCGGCCTCGGCGACCGAGCCGGCGAGCTGGAGCAGCAGGGTGGACTTCCCGATACCGGGTTCGCCGCCGACGAGGGTGACCGAGCCGGGCACCAACCCTCCCCCCAGCACCCGATCGACCTCGGCCAGGCCCGTGCTGCGCAATCGTGACGATTCGTCGACGACCTCGGCGATCGGCAACGCGACCGTGCGGGGTCCGCCGAGCACCGTGGGAGTGTCGCGGACGTCGAGTTCTTCGACGAGGGTGTTCCACTCGCCGCACCCGTCGCAGCGGCCCGCCCATTTGGGGGCGGCCGCGCCGCAGGCCGTGCATCGGTGGACGGTTCTCGTACGTGCCATGGCCGCACCCTAGAGGGCCGGTGTGACAGCGCCGGCCCGGGAATCAGCCGCCGCGACTGCGCAGCAGGTCCTCGAACCCCCGCACGACGGTGTGCTCGGTCTCCGGAGCGTTCTCGGTACCGGCCACGAACAGGCCGGTCGCCATGCCCATCGCCTTCGCCTCGTCGAGATGCTCCGGCACGTTCGAGAGGTAGAAGCAGTCGAACAGGTCGACCGACATGGTGCGCCGGGTGGCCTCGAACAGGGCGGGCTCGGGAAGGACCGACCCCACGTCGCCACTGACCATCCAGGAGACGACCGCATCGTCGAGTGCCGCCATCCGCCGAAGGCGGTCGCCCCAGGCCCTCGGTTGGTTGCCGATCGCCGCGACCGGCAGTCGGCTGGTGGCCATGCGGTCGAGGAACGGATGCAGCCCCGGCACGAGCCGGAACGACGACAGGTACTTCGTCTCGATCTTCTCGGCGACAGGGCCGAGACCGACCTCGGCCCAGAACTCCTCGACCGAGATCCGACCCAGGATCAGGCGTCGATGCAGCTCACGGACCCGATCGGGGTCGGCGTCGGGTTGCTCGGCGACGATCAGCGGCAGCAGGAGGCCCTCGAGCGGGTCGGTCGGACGGACCACGACCCCATGCACGTCGATGATGAGCAACCGCAACATCCGGCGCCGGGGCCGGTTGGCTTCCTCGGCGCGCGACGCCGCGTTCTGCTGGCGGCGGCGCACGTCCCGCCGACGTCTTCCCTTGGGGGTGCGGATCTTCGCCAACGCGAATCCCCCGAGGCGGGCCAACAGGATCCCCAGGAACAGCAGGAAGGCGAGGAGCGCGACGATCGCCCACACCCGGGGAAGGATGTCGTCGACCGAGGACCGGGCGTCGAGCTGGATCAACTCGGTCGACCCGAAGGTGGTCTCCCACTCGATCGCCTCGCCGACCTTCTCGCCCGTGTCGCTCGACTCGCTCTCCGGGAGCCGGACTCGGACGAGCACCCGGTCGTCGCCGTTGCGTTGCTCGTCGATCTCCGGGATTCGACTGTCGATGCCGACCGTGGCGGGCAGGAACTCGTCGGTGAACACCTCGAGGGACGGGTTCGGGTCGATCTCGCCGCTCAAGCGATAGTCGGTCGTGGCGGGGGCGAGGCCGATCCGGTCGAAGGAGTGGGTTTTTTCGAGGACCACGTCGATGAAGACGCCCTCGGGGGCGATCTCGGCCAGCACCGCCGGCAGGTCGTCGACCCCGGTGAAGGGCTTGGCAACGGAGATCGTCATCGCCCCCGACGCGTCGAGATCCGGGCCGTCGATGGTCCAGCCGGCGGCCTCGAGGTCGTCGAAGCGCAGCCCGTCGGGCGCGTCGGGGAGGGCGGCGACCGCCGCGGCGTCGGCGACGACGATCACCGTGACCGTCCCGGACCCGTCGTCGTCGACCGCGATGTCGACCGTGGTGTCGACACGGCACGCGCTCGCGAAGAGGATCAGGATCCCCAGGAGCAGTAGACGTACCCGGCGCATTCCGTCGAAACTAGACGCCACGGGGACGACGCGGTGGCCAGCACCGCCCGAGAGGGCGCAACCGGTCGATGTTAGAAGACGTCGCCGCCGTCGACGGCGTCGGCCAACTCGGGCTCGGGAGGCTCGAAGCCCTCGATCGCCCGGAAGACGACCATGAGCTCGCCGTCGTTCTCGGGATCGGGTTCGACGTCGACGATGATGATCTCGCCGGCCCGGAACTCCTTGTAGAGGAGCTTCTCCGACAGCGGATCCTCGACGAGCCGCTGGATCGCCCGACGCAGCGGACGAGCACCCAACGTGGGGTCGTAGCCCTTGTCGGCCATGTGGTCCTTCGCGGCGTCGGTGAGCTCGAGGCCCATCCCCTGCCCGCCGAGCTGCACGGCGGTGCGGCTGATCATCAGGTCGACGATCTGGCGCACCTCGGGCTGGCTCAGCTCGTGGAACACGATCGTGTCGTCGATGCGGTTGAGGAACTCGGGCCGGAAGTGCGCCTTCAGGGCGTCGTTGACCTTTTCCTTCATCTTCTCGTAGTTGACGGCCTCGTCGCCGGAACCGAACCCGATCTGCGCCTTGCGGAGATCGGCGGTGCCCAGGTTGGAGGTCATGATCAGCACGGTGTTGCGGAAGTCGACCGAACGACCCTGCGAGTCGGTGAGGCGACCCTCTTCGAGAATCTGCAACAACGTGTTGAAGACGTCGGGGTGGGCCTTCTCGACCTCGTCGAAGAGCACGACGGAGAATGGCTTGCGGCGCACCTTCTCGGTGAGCTGGCCGCCCTCTTCGTAGCCGACATAGCCGGGGGGCGAACCCACCAGGCGGCTGACGGTGTGCTTCTCCATGTATTCCGACATGTCGAGGCTGATGAGCGCGCTCTCGTCGCCGAAGAGGAATTCGGCGAGGGTCTTGGCCAGCTCGGTCTTGCCGACGCCGGATGGGCCCAGGAAGATGAACGAACCACTCGGGCGCTTCGGGTCCTTGAGACCGGCCCGCGTGCGGCGAATCGCCTGGGAGACGGCCTTGATGGCGTCTTCCTGGCCGATGACCCGCTTGTGGAGCTCGTCCTCCATGCGCAGGAGCTTCTCGGTCTCCTCCTCGGTGAGCTTGTAGACGGGGATGCCCGTCCACAGCGACAGCACCTCGGCGATGGCCTCCTCGTCGACCTCGTCGAAGAGATCGAGGCCCGAGGCCTTGGCCTCACCCTCCATCGCCTCGCGGCGGGCGAGCAGCTCCTTCTCCTTGTCGCGGAGCCGACCGGCTTCCTCGAACTGCTGCGACTCGACGGCGTCCTTCTTCTGCTTCACGACGTCGGAGATCTCGGCCTCGAGCTCCTTGTATTCCGGCGGGGTCTCCATGCGCTTGATGCGCAGGCGCGACCCGGCCTCGTCGATCAGGTCGATCGCCTTGTCGGGCAGGTGACGATCTGCGATGTAGCGATCGGCCAGGTTGGCCGCGGCCACGAGCGCCTGGTCGGTGATGGTGACCCGGTGGTGGGTCTCGTAGCGGTCACGCAGCCCCTTGAGGATCTCGATCGTGTGCGGCACGGTCGGCTCGTCGACGACCACCTTCTGGAAGCGACGCTCCAGCGCCGCGTCCTTCTCGAGATGCTTGCGGTACTCGTCGAGCGTGGTGGCGCCGATGGTCTGGAGCTCACCGCGCGCGAGCATCGGCTTCAGGATCGACGCGGCATCGATGGCCCCCTCGGCGGCACCCGCACCCACCAGGGTGTGGATCTCGTCGATGAACAAGATGATGTCGCCGCGGGTCTTGATCTCCTTGAGCACCTTCTTGAGGCGCTCCTCGAAGTCACCGCGGTAGCGCGACCCGGCCACCAGGGCGCCGAGGTCGAGCGTGTAGAGCTGCTTGCCGTGGAGGGTCTCGGGCACGTTGTCGGCTGCGATCGACTGCGCCAGGCCCTCGACGATGGCGGTCTTGCCGACGCCGGGCTCACCCACGAGCACCGGGTTGTTCTTCGTGCGGCGCGAGAGGATCTGCATGACCCGCTCGGCTTCACGGCTCCGCCCGATCACCGGATCGAGGCCCTTCTCGCGGGCGAGCTGGGTGAGGTTGCGGCCGAACTGATCGAGCACGAGCGAACCCGACGCGCTGTCGCCGCCGGACCCACCGGCGGTCGCGCCCGCCTTGTCGGACCCGCCGCTGCCACCGCTGGCCTCTCCACTGCCACCCGAGCCGGAGTAGCCGGAGAGCAGCTGGATGACCTGCTGGCGCACACGACTGAGGTCGGCACCGAGCTTGACCAGCACCTGGGCCGCCACGCCCTCGCCCTCGCGGATGAGGCCGAGCAGGATGTGTTCGGTGCCGATGTAGTTGTGACCGAGCTGGAGCGCTTCACGCAGGCTCAGCTCGAGGACCTTCTTGGCCCGCGGGGTGAAGGGGATGTGGCCGCTGGGCGAGGAACCGCCCTGGCCGATGATCTCCTCGACCTGGTTGCGCACGGCCTCGAGGCTGATGCCCAGGGATTCGAGTGCCTTCGCGGCAACGCCCTCGCCCTCGTGGATGAGGCCGAGCAGGATGTGCTCCGTCCCGATGTAGTTGTGGTTGAGCAGGCGCGCTTCTTCCTGCGCCAACACCACCACTCGTCGAGCCCTGTCGGTGAACCGCTCGAACATCGGTATTTGCCTCCCAGGTCTGGGTCGTTCAGGAGAGTGTATCGGTGGGATCCGGCCGGAAACGGTCGAATCACGCAACTCCTGTCGACATCATCGGCACTTCGAGGGCGACTGTGAACTCCTCGGCTGCGCCCATCGGTCCGTTTTCCCGTAGCGTGTCGGCGTGGCCACGTCCCCACTCTCCATCCTCCCGAGCATGGAAGACGACCTGAAGCGGGTCGAAGAGGAGTTGCTCCGCGTCGTGGCATCCGAGGGGGACTTCCTCACCGAGATCGCCAGCCACCTGATCCTCGCCGGCGGAAAGCGGGTCCGGCCCGGGTTCGCGATCGCCGCGTCCTCCGTGCTGGATCCCACCGGGGCCGCCGCTTCCATCGAGGTCATCCGGGGCGGTTGCGCGGTCGAACTCGTCCACATCGGGTCGCTCTACCACGACGACGTGATGGACGACGCCACCACACGGCGCAGCGTCAAGAGCGTCAATGCCGAGTGGGGCAACCTGCGCGCGATCCTGGCCGGCGACTATCTGCTCGGCCGTTCGTCCGAGCTCGCCGCCGACCTCGGCACCGAGGTCGCCGGCATCCTCGCCACCACCATCACCGAGCTGTGCGAGGGGCAGATCCTCGAGCTCGAGTCGGCCTATCAGCCGGATCGCACCATCGACACCTACGAGCGCTCGATCGCCGGGAAGACCGCATCGCTGCTGGCCACTGCGTGTCGCATCGGCGCGATCGTCGGCGAACTGCCCCGACCCGTCGTCGAGGCCATGACCGAGTTCGGCGAGGCCTACGGCATGGCCTTCCAGGTCGTCGACGACATCCTCGACATCACCGCCACCGACGAGCAGCTCGGCAAGCCGGCCGGCGACGACCTCGTCGAGGGCATCTACACCCTGCCGGTGATCCACGCCCTGGCCGATCCCACCGTCGCGGCCGAGTTGCGGACCCTCCTCACGCCCACGATCACGACCGCGGAGCGAGACCGAGCCCGCGAACTCGTGCGCGCCAGCGACGGTGTGCGCATCGCCCTCGACGAGGCACAGGGGTGGGCCGACAAGGCCGCCGCAACGCTCACCGACCTGCCCGACACCCCAGGGGCCCGCGCCCTGCGGGCCGCCGCCGATCACCTGATCGAGCGGGCCGCGGCGCCACTCGGTCGCAAGCGCTTCAGCCGCAAGGCCCGCTGAGCCGGTCGACTCATTGCGACCCGTCACGCGACCGTGTGTCATGGGTTGATGGCCGCCGAGACGACCACCGGAGCGGCGCGCCGACGCCTGGGCCACGAACCCGCGCTCGACGGCGTCCGCGGCATCGCCGTACTGCTCGTGGTGCTGTGGCACTACCCGACGGACATCCTCGAGCGTCAGTTCTCGTGGTTGCGCTCCGGTCACCTCGGCGTCGACCTGTTCTTCGTGCTCAGCGGCTTTCTGATCACCGCGCTGATGCTCAACGAACACGCTGCCGACGGTTCGATCAGTTTCGCGGGCTTCTACCGACGTCGGGTCTTCCGCCTCCTCCCCGCCCTCTTCGTCTTCCTGGCTGCGCACATCGTGTTCGCGAACCTCACCGACATCCCGAACGGTGGGCTCTTCAGCCCGGGCACCGACGGATCCGACCAGGTCGCGTCGATTCTCGGCGCCGCGTTCTTCGTCCTCAACTGGTTGGACGACATCGGCTCTGGCTACGACATCTCGCTCGGCCTGGGGCACCTCTGGTCGTTGTCGGTGGAGGAGCAGTACTACATCGTGTGGCCGGCGATCACCGTCGCGATGCTGACACCACGATCGGCGATCAACCGCGCGGCATCGGCCGGCGCCGGCGGAGCCGTCGTGATGGCCGGTCACAACTATGTGTGGAACGAAAGCGCCGACACGAGCCGATGGCTTGTCACGTTGGGCGTCTGGGCGGTCGTGACCGGGGTGCTGGAACTCATCCGTCGGAGTAGCCGACGATCGGTCTGGATCGTCTCGGTGATCGCGACCACGATCGGCGCGACGCTCCTCTACCGCAACGGCAGCTACGAAGGCGGCCCCGAGGTGTTCAGGCTCTATGCCGGCACGTTCAGCCGGGCCGATTCGCTCATGGTCGGGTCGGGCTTCGCCTTCCTCTGGGTCGAGGGGTGGGTGCCGCGACGATGCCCGACCTGGCTCTCCTGCGTCGCGTGGGCGTTCTTCGTCTGGGCGGTCACGGCGAGGAGCCTCAGCGAACCCTTCTTCTTCGAATTCGGCTGGACCCTCGTCGCGTTGTCCGGAGCCCTGATCCTCTGGGGCGCGCTCGGCGCCGAGGGCACCGTCTACGGGCGTGTGCTCTCGATGGCGTGGCTGCGCGGTGTGGGAAAGGTCGCCTACGGCCTCTACCTCTGGCACGCGCTGGTCTTCATCGCCGTACGGCACTGGTGGGGCGATGGATCGACGCTCTGGAAGACGGTCCTCGCCCTGGGACTCACCGCCCTCGTCACGGCGGCGTCGTGGTTCCTCGTCGAGAAGCCGATGCTCGCGTTCAAGACGCCGGCAAGGAGGCGCGACCGGTCCCCGTCGCGCGTCTGATCTCCGGTTTCGGAGCCCCTCGTCCATGCCCCAGGATGGAGGCATGGCCGCCAACCCGTCCGTCCCCCGCACCATGCGGGCCGCCCTGCTGCTCGGCAACGGAGGCCCGGAGATGCTCGTCGTCCGCAACGACGTGGCCGTGCCCGAACCGCAGGCCGGTGAGGCCCTGATCCGGATCGCCGCGTGCGGGGTGAACAACACCGACATCAACACGCGGGTCGGCTGGTACTCACGGTCGGTCAGATCGGGCACGTCGGGCGACGGGTTCGCCGAGTCGCAGACCGACGACGCGACCTGGGGCAAGGGCGGCCTCGCGTTCCCGCGGATCCAGGGGGCCGACATCTGCGGCACCGTCGTCGCCGTCGGCGACGACGCCGATGCCGACCTGATCGGCCGGCGGGTGCTGGTCGACCCGTGGATCCGCGACGAGCACGACCCGGCCGACCGAACCCTGGCCGGCTATCTCGGCAGCGAACACGACGGAGGGTTCGCCGAGTACTGCGCCGTCCCCGTCCGCAACGTCCATCCGGTCGTGTCACGCCTGTCCGACGTCGAACTCGCGACCTTTGCGTGCTCCTGGTCGACCGCGGCGCACATGCTCCAACGCGTCGACCTGACGGCCGGACAGTCGATCGCCGTCCCCGGAGCCTCGGGTGGGGTGGGCAGCGCCCTCGTGCAGCTCGCCAAGGTTCGGGGTGCCCGAGTGGTGGCCGTCGCCGGCGCCGCGAAGCTCGACGAGGTTCGGGCGCTCGGACCCGACGAGGTCATCGCCCGAGAGACGCCGGATCTCGTCCGGGCCGTCGTCGAAGCCAACGGCGGCCCCCTCGACGTCGTCGCCGACATCGTCGGTGGCCCCGGCTTCGTCGAGTGGCTCGATGCGCTGGTTCGTGGCGGCCGCTACGTGACCTCCGGCGCCATCGCCGGGCCGGTCGTGGAACTCGACCTGCGCACCCTGTACCTCAACGACCTCGAGCTCTACGGCGCCACCGTCTACGGGCCGCAGGTGTTCGCCGACCTCGTCGGCCACATCGAGCGGGGCGAGGTCCGTCCCGTCGTCGCGGGCACCTATCCGCTCGAACGGATCGACGAGGCCCAGGCCGCGTTCGTCGAGAAACGCCACACCGGAAACCTCGTGATCACGATCTAATCGTCGACCGGCCCCTCGACCCCGGGGGTTTCGTTCGCCTCCGGGCGCAGCGTCGGGAAGAGCACCACATCGCGGATGGTGGTGGTGCCGGTGAGCAGCATGACCAGACGGTCGATGCCGATGCCGAGACCGGCCGTCGCCGGCAGCCCGTACTCGAGCGCCCGCAGGTAGTCCTCGTCGACGACCATCGCCTCGTCGTCGCCGGCGGCTCCCTCGGCCTCCTGGGCCTCGAAGCGCTGGCGTTGCACGACCGGATCGGTCAGCTCGGAAAAGCCGTTGCAGAGCTCTCGGCCGGCGACGATCGCCTCGAACCGTTCGGTGTAGCCGGGCCGCTCCCGGTGCTCGCGAGACAACGGAGACACCTCGACCGGATAGTCGGTCACGAAGATCGGGCCCCAGAGTTCGGGCTCGGTGGTCTTCTCGTAGATCTCGAGGATCAACTTGCCGGGTCCGTAGTGGTCCTTCACCTCGACGCCGAACCGGTCGCACAGCGCCCGCAACTCGTCGATCGGCGTGTCGAGGCTGACCTCCACACCGGCGTGTTCGAGGACCAGCTCCTCCATCGTGGCGCGGCGCCACGGGGTCGACAGATCGACCTCGCGGCCGTCGTAGTCGATCGTCGTCGAACCG
>JAUIML010000235.1 GCA_030432715.1 Acidimicrobiia bacterium
CATCGAGGGCGAACAGGGCGATCACGTTGCCGTCGACGTCGCCGGTGAACAGGTTGACCGACCCGTCGGCGTCTCTGATGAGCGTCGAGGCGGGGTCGTCGGCGGTCCAGCGGTACGGCCCGTCGATGTCCTTGGCGGACTCGGCGAGAACACCCACCACCACGTGGGTGTAGTCGCCGGCATTGACGCCGCGGACCCAGGCCGTGCAGGTCGTCGGCGCGCTGATCACGCCGCCGTCGACGTCGCCGACGTACTGCACGTGGTTGCCGAGATCACGCCCGTAGTACATGTACTGGATATTGGTGCCGCTCACCGCCACGCGGGCGTCCTCGAGGACGTGGGCTTCGTGGAACGGTTCTGCGTACCGCTCGTCGGAGTAGGCGTCGAAGAGGACGATGCTGACGAGCACGGCGAGGACAGCCGCACCGGCGGCGACCGGCCGTCGCAGCTGCGGCCGCCGGATGAGGGCCAGGGCCAGCAGCGCGAGCACGATCGCTCCGATGATCCCCGCTGCGGTGTCGTCGGTTCCGACGCTGTCCTGGTACCGCCAGTCGTCGACGCCGGTCCAGGTGCCCGGCGCGGTCAGGGAAGTGACGAGGACGATCGACATGAGTGCCGGCGGCAGGGCGGCCAGTCGCCCCCGAGCGAAGAGCGGGGAGACGGTGAGGAGAACGAAGCCGAGCGTGATCGCGACAACGCCGTAACGCAGGTTCGAGAGGAAGTAGTTGGGGAGCCCGAACACCTCGAGGTTCTGCGGCATGAAGAGATAGCCGAGCGCGGACACGAGCCCCGTGAACGCCGCGATCCGCACGCCGACTCCCGGCCCCGACAGCAGGCCGACGACAAGGCCGACGAAGGTCATCGCGACGGCAGCCCACCACAGCGGGCCGAACCAGAGGTCGAGGCCGGGGCGGAAGACGCCCTCCCACGCGCCGTCCTCCACCAGCCAACTCGCGATCGAGGCCACGCCCTCGGCCTCGCGGATCGACTCGAACTCGATCGGGCCGAACGCGATGTCCTGGGGTGGCACCGGACTGCCGACGATGACGAGGTTGCGGACGAAGGTGAACAGGCCGGTCGACGCGCTGGCGATGAGCCAGATGGCCGAGGTGCGCAACCACGGGCCCCGCCGAGGGGCGACGAGCACGGCGAGGGTCAGAGCCGCCGTGGCCGGGATGATCGTCCACTTCGTACCGAGCGCCGCGCCCGTGGAGAACGCCGCGAGCGCAACGACGGGAACCGATGTCGTCAGACGCGCCGTGTCGGCGTTCACGAGGAGGGCGAGCGCAGCCAATACGAGGCTCATCGCGACGATGTCGTTCATCGCCGAGCCACCGTTGTGGCCGACGAAGCCGGGGAAGGACAGGGACACGGCCCCGGCGAGAAGCGCCGCCGATGGCATCGCGAAGGGCCGACCGAGCAACCAGCAGGCCAGGAGGACGAGACACGCCCACGCGAGGTTGACGAGCGGCGACAGGATGTCACTTCGGAGGAAGAGCATCCCCGTCGCGTGGAACCAGGTCGACGCCAGCGGGTAGTAGGCCGTGAGGTTGCCGCCGTCGAAGAACTCGATCTGTTGGAGCGAGCCTGTCTGCACCAGCTTCGCGGCGGCGGGCAGGTGGTACCAGTTGGTGTCCGCACCGGGAACACCGCCGGTGAATCCAACGGCGGCGCGGACGATCCACGGTCCGAGACCGGCGGCGACGCCGAGACCGGCGACGAGGGGGCCGGCGCGGCCCAAACGGTCCGCCGGGGCCGGGGCGAGCGCGGGGTCGCCGCGTCCCTCGAGGCGACCGGCCAGACGGTGCAGGCCGTAGCCGGTGGCCATGTAGGCGATCACGCCCGTCGCCAGCCCGTAGACCGCGAGGATGCCGAGGATCTGGGTGACCAGGATGACGACGGCGAGCATCGCGACGATCTCGGCGAGGGCGCCGGGCGCGCCCGTCCAGCGGGGCATGACGGCGCGGCGGAGGGCGCGCACGCCGCCATAGGCGGAGCCGAGCGCGAGAACGAAGAGAAAGAGCCCGATCAGATAGCGGAGCAACGTCTCAGGCCCTCACAGCGCATCCGACCCTGGATACCGCGGTCCACCGGGGGTCGCAAGGGTCGACGAGCCCCATTGCCCCGCCGGATCCGGACGGCGGTCGATGCCGCGGATCAGCCGAGCGCGTCGCGCTGGTCGATCAGCGTCTGCAACGGCGCGAGGTCGAACGGGGCACCGGACATCACGATGATGTGATCCGCGCCGGCGTCGAGATAGCGGCCGATGTCGTGGACGTCGTCGGCCTGGACGGCCACGGTGCGCTCGATCGCCGCCGGGTCGCGTCCGACCTTGGCACACCAGTCGTCGAGCACGCCGTTGAGGCGCTGGAGGTTCTCGGGCGGACCGAAGGTGTTCCAGGCATCGGCGTGTTCGGCCACGAGGCGCAGCGTGACCTTCTCACCCGAGCCGCCGATCAGGATCGGCAGATCGCCGAGCGGTGGAGGGTTGAGCTTGCCGAGCCGGTCCTTCATCCGGCCGAGGTCGGCCTCGAGCCGGCGGAGCCGCGAACCGACAGTGCCGAACTCGTAGCCGTACTCGGTGTAGTCCCGCTCGAACCAGCCGGCTCCCACTGCGAGGTACATCCGGCCGTCGCTGACGTGATCGACCGTGCGGGCCATGTCGGCCAGGAGTTCGGGGTTGCGGTAGCTGTTGCCGGTGACGAGGGTGCCCAGTCGCGCGGTGTCGGTGTCGGCGGCCATCGTCGCCAGCAGCGTCCACGCTTCGAAGTGGGTGGCATCGGGATCGCCGAACAGAGGGTAGAAGTGATCCCACACCCAGATGGAATCGGCCCCCATCTCGTCGGCCGCCCGCCACGCCGTCCGCATCTCGGCGACCGAGGTGCCCTGGGGTTGGATCTGGATTCCGACCTTGACCATGGTGGACTCCGGTCAGACCGAGATGGGGAACTCGGGCGGCTCCGCCATCTCGACGATCGGATCGACCGGGTGATTGAACATCGGGAACTTCGGCTCCGCCGCCTCGCGCATCCGGGTGGTCGAGTGGACGGGGTCCTTGTCGAACTCGGGAATGACGTACTTGCCGAAGCACTCGATCATTTCGATCGTCTGGTCGTGGGTGTAGCCCTCGTCGGGGGTACCGAAGGCGACCTGGTCGCACCCGACGTCCTGGTACGCCACGACCTGCTCGCAGACCTCTTCGGGATTGCCGCAGAGCATGTAGCCCTCCTTGATCGCGAAGTCGAGCGTGTCGTCGTCTAGTTCGAAACGGTTGGTGGGGTTGGGCCACACGATCGCGTCGGGACTCTGCGGCATGGAGTCGTGGTAGAGGTTGACCATCGTGACGCGATAGCCGCGGAGGTTGCGCTTGGCCATGGCCCGGGCCTCCTCACGGTCTTCGAGGCAGATCACCGCGTTGGTCATCATCACGTTGTTGTTCTGGTACTGACCGATCTGGTCGGTGACGTTCTCGGCGGCTTCCTTGTACGCCTCGACTCGTCCCTTGAGGTTGTGGATCGGCTCGAAGTTGAAGGCGATGGCGCCGATGCCGTGTCCACCCGCTTTCGCGAACGTGGCGGGGTTGCCGCACGCCACCCACATCGGCGGGTGTCCCTTGCCGTACGGCTTGGGAAGGATGTTGTGGGGCTTGGGCACCGAGAAGTGCTCGCCCTCGAAGGAGTAGTCCTTCTGCTCCCACATGCGGGGGATCTCGTGGGCGACCTCGTCCCACATCGACTTGGTGACCGACAGATCGGTGCCCCCGAAGGTGGCGACCTCGTGGCTGCCGGCCCCGCGACCGGTCCCGAACTCGAACCGACCCTCGGACAGATGATCCATCATGGCCGCCCGTTCGGCGAGGCGGACCGGGTGTTCCTTGGTGGTGGGGAAGGAGGTGATGGCGGAGCCCATGTGGATGCGCTCGGTCTTCGCCGCCACGTAACCCATGAAGGGGTAGGGAGCCGACATGTGGCTGTACTCGGTCAGGGCGTGGTGCTCGCCGAACCAGGTGTACTTCCAGTTGAACTTGTCGGCGTGGATGGCGTATTCGGCCTCGCGCATGAGCATCAGGTGCTCGGAGTCGGGGTCGTGGGCTGCCGGTCCGGGCAGGTATCCGTTGAAGAAGAGGCCGAACTCCATGAGTGCTCCTGTGTCGAAAAGTAGAACGCGTTCCGGTTTTACGATAGCGCGGAATCAGGTGCCGGTGAAGTTCGGTGTGCGCTTCTCGGCGAAGGCCTTCGGGCCCTCTTTCGCGTCGTTGCTGGCGAACACCGCCTGGCCGTACTCCCACTCGTGGCGTAGGGCATCGTCGAGTTCCATGCCGTCGCATTCGTGCAACGTCCGCGTGATGGCTGCGGTCGCCAGGGGACCGTTGGCGGCCACCACGTTCGCCAGCTCCAGGGCCTTGTCGAGCGCGGTGCCGTCGGGCACGACATGGCCGATCAGGCCGATGTCCTTGGCTTCCGGCGCCTCCAGATGCTTGCCGGTGAGCAGGATCTCCGCCGCCTGTGTGTAGGGGATCTGGCGGGGAAGCCGAACGGCGGAACCGCCCATCGGATAGAGCGACCAGCGGGCCTCGCTCACCCCGAACCGGGCACTCTCGCCGGCGACCCGGATCTCCATCGCCTGGAGCAACTCGGTGCCCCCGGCGATGGCCACGCCCTCGACGGCCGCGACGATGGGCTTGGTCGGTCGGTAGTGACGGAACAGGGCCTTGTAGACGATGTCGGGGTCCTCGGCCATCCGAGCCTGGGTGTCCATCGGGTCGCCGTCCTTGGCATCGCCCGCCATGGCCCGCAGGTCGGCGCCGGCGCAGAAGTTGCCGCCCGCCCCGGTTACGACGATGCACCGGATCTCGGGGTCGTTCGACGCCTCCTCGTAGGCGTCGTACATCCGGATGAGCATCGCCCCCGAAAGGGCGTTGAAGCGCTCGGGTCGGTTCATGGTCAGGATCAGGACGTGTCCGTCGCGCTCGACCAGCAGATCGTGGTTCTCGTCATCCATGCCCCGAGAACCTACGCGCGACCGCCGGGCGCGCCGAAATCTGGCGGGTCGGGTCTCAGGCCTCGGCGAGCTCCTCGAGGGGAGGACAACTGCACACGAGGTTGCGGTCGCCGTGGACGCCGTCGATGCGACTGACCGGCGGCCAGTACTTGCTCTCCCGGTCCCACCCCTCGGGGAAGACCGCTTCGTCGCGGCTGTAGGGGTGGGTCCATTCGTCGGCCGTGGCCTCGGTGGCGGGATGGGGGGCGTTGACCAGCGGATTGTCGTCGGCCGGCCACTCGCCGCGCTGCACCCGCATCGCCTCTGCGTGTATCGCGAGCATCGCGTCGCAGAAACGATCGAGTTCCTCGATGCTCTCCGACTCGGTCGGTTCGACCATGAGGGTTCCGGCGACCGGGAAGGACATGGTGGGCGCATGGAAGCCGAAGTCGATGAGCCGCTTGGCGATGTCGTCGACCTCGATGCCGGCCTCAGCCTTGAGCACCCGGGTGTCGAGGATGCACTCGTGGGCCACACGCCCGTCGGCGCCGGTGTAGAGCACGGGATAGTGGTCGCCGAGCCGGGCGGCGACATAGTTCGCGTTGAGGATGGCCGTCTCCGTTGCGGCCCGCAGTCCGTCGGCGCCCATCATGCGGATGTACATCCACGGGATCGGCAGGATGCCGGCCGACCCCCACGGCGCCGCCGCGATCGGGCCGGCGCCCGTGGGCGGGCCGGCGACGGGGTTGAGCGGATGGTTGGGCAGGAACGGCACCAGGTGCGCTCCCACGCCGATGGGTCCC
>JAUIML010000009.1 GCA_030432715.1 Acidimicrobiia bacterium
CGAGCGATTCCCTGATGCGGTAGGGGGTGACCTCGAGGATCTTGGCGTTGCGATGGGTCGAGTCGGTCAGGAACCCGGCCTGACTCCCGGTGAAGCTGTCGCTCTCGATGCCCTTGTCGTGCAGGGCCATCGAGACGAGGGCGCACGCCTTGCGTTCGCCGCCGGTGATGAGCATGTCCATCTCGCGACCGGGCTTCGTCACCGAGACCTGGTCGGCGAGACGCAGCAGCTCATCGGTCTCCTTGCCCATCGCCGAGACGACGAGTACCACCTGATCGCCGCGCCTTCGGCAACGGGCCACATGGTCGGCGACCTCTCGGATCCGGTCGGGATCACCCACGGAGGTACCGCCGAACTTCTGCACATACAGGGCCACGGGAAAAGGCTACCGGCCCCGTGGGGCACTCAAGCCGGATGGAAGAGCTCGACGCTCCACCATCCGTCGGCCCGCGGTCCGGTGGCGAACGGCGCCGCCGGGTCGGGCACCGGCACCGACGGCGGAAGATCGCAGAGCAGCACCCGATGTCGGAGATCGACGAACAGACCCACGTGGGCATCGGTCGGGTCGAGGCGCAGGGCCCGAGCCCGCTCGATCAGGTCGTGGGGCGCACCCGAGGCGGCCACACCCGGCGGCCAGTCACCCAGGCGACGCCACGCCGGCTTGTCGTGGCGGTTGCGGAGCCCCGCGTCGCGGAGCCGTCGGACGAGGTCGCGGCTGTCGACGAGCTCGGCGCCATGGTCGATGGCCCGCTCCCGGTCGACCTCGTCGATGTCGTAGTGGTCACCCTGGAACCCCAGCCGACGCTTGCCGATGCCCCGCGCGAACTCGTGCAACTCGTCGTAGGAACGGTCGCTCACCAGGTGAGCCCACCGCAGACCCCGCCATTCCCATCGCGCATCGTCCACCAGCACGGCCACGACGTCGACGCTATCCGCGCCGTCGCGGTCGGTACGGCGTGGCGCGGCGTGACAGACTCACGCAGTGAGTTCGACCGACGCGAGCGAGATCCTGCTGCGAGTGCCGGCTCGGGCTCCCTACGCCCGCATCGTGAGGGTCGGCGCGGCGGCGCTCGCCCTCCGCCAGGGCATGGGCTTCGGCGAGATCGACGATCTCCGACTGGCGATCGACGAGGCGATGATCGTGCTGCTCGACGGTCTCGACGACGAGCACGACGCCGACATCGACGTCGTCTTCCGCCTCACGGACGGTCAGTTCGAGCTCGAGGCGACCCGCGGCGAGGGCTGGGCGGTGGGAGAGGCGGCCGTCCATCGCTTCGACACGATCGCGAGCGGCCTGGTCGACGACTACGACATCGACCCCGACCACGGCTGGGTTCGCTTGCGCAAGTCACCGGCCGACGTCGACCACGCCTGAGGCTCAGCGACCGCTCGACCCGAAACCGGTGTCGCCTCGCTCCGTCTCGTCGAGCACATCGACTTCCAGGAAACGGACCGGCGCCACCGCCTGCACGACGAGCTGGGCGATGCGCTCCCCGCGAACGATCTCGAACGGCGCGACCGGATCGAGGTTGATCAGGCAGACCTTGAGTTCCCCGCGGTAGCCGCTGTCGACCAGGCCCGGGGTGTTGAGCACCGTCACACCGTGTGTGAACGCCAGCCCACTCCGGGGTTGCACGAACCCGGCGTAGCCGGGAGGCAGGGCGATGGCGATCCCCGTCGGCACCAGGGCGCGACCACCAGCCGGTGGAAGCGTCAGGCTCTCACGGGCAACGAGGTCGACACCGGCGTCGCCGTCCTTGGCGTAGGCGGGAAGCGGCAGGTCGGGGTCGAGGCGGAGGACGGGCAGATCGATCACCATCCGACCCTACCCAGCCCGTCTACCCTGGCCCGATGCTCGCCTGGATGGACCTCGAGATGACGGGGCTCGACCCCGCTCGCCACACGATCGTCGAGATCGCCACCCTGCTGACCGACGACGAGCTCGAGATCGTCGCCGAGGGCCCCGACCTCATCGTGCACGCCACTCCCGCCCAGCTGGCGGAGATGGACGACTTCGTGACGAAGATGCACACCCGCAGCGGGCTGCTCGACGAGATCACCGCGTCGACCGTCAGCCTCGAGGAGGCCGCCGCCCAGACCCTGGCCTTCCTGCGCGACCACATCCCGGCGGAACGGAAGGTTCCCCTCTGCGGCAACTCGATCGGCACCGACCGCCGCTTCCTGGCCACACAGATGCCCGAGATCGAGGAGTTCCTCCACTATCGGAGCATCGACGTGTCGACCCTGAAAGAGCTCGCCCGCCGCTGGCATCCCGAGGCCTTCGCCGCGGCGCCGAAGAAGGCGGCCGGCCATCGCGCCCTCGACGACATCCGCGAGAGCCTCGATGAACTCCGTCACTATCGCTCGTCGCTTTTCGTCAGTCCGCCTTCACCCCAATAGGGTGCCCGGGTGTCCGAACCCGTCTACTCGAAGCAGGAACAGGAGCCGGCCTCCGACGAGGTGACCGAGGTGGCGCCGGGCGTCCTGCGCATGCAGCTCCCCATCTCGATGCCGGGGCTCGGCCATGTCAACACCTACGCCCTCGAGGACGAGCGGGGGTTCGCCCTGGTCGACCCCGGGCTCCCCGGTCCCGAGTCGTGGATGGCGCTCATGGCGCGACTGGAGACGGCCGGCATCCCGCTCGAGCGGGTGCACACGACGATCGTCACCCACTCGCATCCCGACCACTTCGGGGGCGCCGACCAGCTCAACGAAGAAGCGGGCGCCGAAGTGCTGACCCACGAGTCGTTCCGCTCACTCGTGGCCCAGGCCAACGACGACATCGACATGGACCTCCTCGACGCCGACGAGGACGAGCTCGTGGAGCTCTGGAAAAAGCGCTTCGCCGATTTCGAACCCACACCCTGGGGCACCACCCGTGAGCCTCCGCCCGATGAGGCGATCCGACGATGGATCGTCATGGGCGACGGCGGCAACCGACGATTCCGCGGTCCCGAGCCGACGATCCGGGTGGCCGACGACGAGGTGATCCGACTGGCCCGTCGCGACTGGTTCGCCGTCCACACCCCCGGCCACACCACCGACCATCTCTGCCTCTACGACCCCGAGGAGGGTGTGCTGCTCGCCGGCGACCACGTCCTGCCCACGATCACACCGCACATCGCCGGCTCCACCGAGGTCGACGATCCGCTGGCGACCTTCTTCGCCTCGCTCGACAAGGTGGCGGCACTCGAGGGACTCACGTGCGCCCTCCCCGCCCACGGACACCCGTTCGAGGACCTCGCCGGCCGGTGCTCGCACATCCGCGAGCATCACGACGACCGCCTGCAACTGCTCCGCGACGCCGCGGCATCCCATGTCGACGCCCCGGTGCAGGCGTGGATGAAGGTGCTCTTCAAGGAACGCTCGTGGGGCGAGATGGCCGCCAGCGAGACCTACGCCCACCTCGAACATCTCCGCGTGACCGGCGAGGCGTCGGCCCGTCGGGACGACGACGGCCTGCTCCGCTTCAGCCTCGGCCACTCATAGGGGCCGGACCCGGGCGACGCTGCCCGCCACGCCGTCCGTCGTGAGCCAGGTGTCGATCCCGCCATCGGCCCGTCGCCACTTCAACCGGACGTCGGTGTCGGGCTCCACCCCCGGACCGTGCTCGAGTTCGGCCCGCACCGGGAACTTCCGCCGGCCCGACCGCTCGAGCGCTTCCTCGACCGCCATCCACTGGGCCGCGTTGTTGACGTGCCCGAGCACGTCGAGATCACCGAATCGCACCGGCCATTCCTCGTCGACCACATCGTCGGGCCAGGCCGACGGCAGTGTCGTGCGGGCCGAGATCTGGCGATCGCCGGCCGTCTCACCCCAGATGTCGAAGAAGTCGGGCGGAAGCTTCGCCGGTCGTCCGGTTTCGCCGTCGACATAGACCCACACGGTGCAGCCCTCGACGTGGGCGCCTCGATCACCACGGAGTTCGGTCCGTCGCTCGGCCCACCGACCTCCGTAGCCGCTGCACCAGGTCGCGATGTCGAGCCACTCCTCGAAGCGCGGCGGCTGACGGATCTCGAGCATCGTGCGGCGCACGACCCAGTTCATCGGGTTGGACAGCTTCGAGTCGGCGGAATCGTCGCGAGCGACATCCTGGAGGTGGCGCACCAGCGCATCCAGACGGCAGCGACTCGTGGGGTCGACATCGGCCAGACGGACGCGTCGACCCGAACGGAACACCCGGCCCGAGGTCGGCTGCGGCGTGATCTCTGCAGCACCCGGTTCGGCCATGATCGGCACCGTAGCGGCCCGCCCCAGCGGCGAACCCGAGCAGTTCGAAATTAATTCGGTTGACGGATCCGTGATCGTTCGCGACGGTGTCACCTGCCGGAGGGACCGGTCGCGACCAGGAGTCGACATGAACTCGATCATGTGCAACGAGCATCAGAACGGCCTCAACGCCGCCGCTCGTGCGCGCGTGGACGTGCATGCAGCCCTGGCCATTTCGACCTCGTGGACGTTTGCCACGAAGCCGTATGGCGACCAGCGGCCCTCCGGAGCCTCTCCCGGGTGACACCAACGTCACCCGAAGACGGGAGAGAAGCACTGAGGCCGCCGGTACACCCGGCGGCTTTTCTGCTTTTCGGCCCCGCACCCGCCACGACACACCAGATCCACACCGAACACCGACACACCGACACACCGCAAGAAACAACCCACCAGGGAAGGAGACGAGGTCATGGGACTCCTCGTCGACAAACAACTCAGCAACGACCAGCCGGCCGACGGGGACCAGGCGTGGGAGGACCGGGCGGCCTGCCGCTCGGTCGCCAACGCCGCCGAGCTCTTCTTCAGCGAGGACATCGGCGAGATCGCGTCGGCCAAGCGCGTCTGCGCCGAGTGCCCGGTGCTCGCGCCGTGCCTCGAGGGAGCGCTCCAACGGCGGGAGCCCTGGGGCGTCTGGGGCGGACAGCTGTTCATGAACGGCAAGATGCTCACGGTCAAACGGCGCCGTGGCCGGCCGCCCAAGGTGGCCCGCCCCGAGGACCAGATGCCGGTCATCCCGGTGCCGGCCCACCTCGTGGACCAGGCCCAACGGCTGACGGCCTGACCCCCTCCCTTCGGTGACCTCCCCGGGTCCGGGCAACGGAGTACGCGAGCCCCGGCCCTGTCACCGAACGCCACGCCCGAGGCGTGACAGGTGTCAGACACCTGTCACGCCTCGGGAACGCGTGGTGGCCGGGCGACGTTGGGAAGACTGACGGCGGCGGGCGGGTTTCCCCGCCGACCGCTGCCGACCTGCAGGGTGCAGGTACCGTTTCCCCGGAGTCTCCATGTCGTCCCGCCTCGCCACCGCCCTTCTCGCCGTGACCCTGCTGGCCACCGCATGCGGCGACGACGGCGACACGACCACCGCCACTGCCGACTCGGTGCGCGGCCTCGACTACGCCACCTTCGACGGTGGCTCGGCCAGCTTCGACGACCGCATCGGTACCCCCATGGTCGTCAACTTCTTCGCCGAATGGTGCGTGAACTGCATCACGGAGATGCCCGAGTTCGAGGCCGTCTCGCAGGATCTCGCCGGTCGGGTCGACTTCATCGGGATCTCGATCGATCGCGGACCGGCCGAGGCCCTCGCCCTCGTCGAAGCCACCGGTGTCACCTACGACGTCGGTTGGGATCCGAGTGAGGACCTCTACGCCCACTTCGCGGGCCTCTCGATGCCGACCACCGCCTTCGTCGACGAGACCGGACGCATCACGCGCGTGTGGTCGGGGGTGCTCGACGCAGAGTCGCTCCGGGAGAAGATCGACGAGGAGATCCTCTGATGGGTGAGTTCGCCTGGCCGTTCGGCCTCGGGATCTTCGCGGCGTTCAACCCGTGCGGGTTCGCCATGCTCCCGGCCTACCTCTCGTACTTTCTCGGGATCGAGAGCAAGGAGTCCGATCCCCGTCGGCTCACCACGGTCGCCCGGGGCCTGGTGGTCGGACTGGTGATGACGATGGGGTTCATCGCCGTGTTCGGCACCTTCGGCATCCTCTTCGCGACGGTGATCAATCAGGGCGACGTGCTCGAGTTCGTGCCCTACGTCATCATCGCGATCGGCGTTCTGCTCATCCCGTTGGGCATCTCGATGCTCCTCGGCCGCGAACTCGTCCTGCGTCTTCCGAAGATGAACAAGGGCACCGGCAGTCGCGACCTGGGCTCCGTCTTCATGTTCGGGGTCAGCTACGCCGTGGTCTCGCTCTCGTGCACCGTGGGCATCTTCATCTCCGGGGTCAGCAACTCCTTCTCGGCCGACGGCATCGCCCGCGGTACGGGCAACTTCCTCGCCTACGGCATCGGCATGGGCGTGGTCGTGACGTTCCTCACCATGAGTCTCGCCCTGGCGAAGAGCAACGTGGCCACGAGCATGCGCCGCCTGCTCCCCTACATCACCCGCCTGTCGGGGGTGCTGCTGGTGATCGCGGGCATCTACATGATCGACTACGGCATCTGGGACTACCGGGTCGTCGTCAGCAACGACTTCGATGCCGGCAACCTCCTGGTCGACCCGTTCCTCGAGTTCCAGGAGGCGACGACCGCCTGGATCCAGGAGACCACCACCGAGCGGATCGGGCTCCTCTCACTGTTCGGGATCATCGGCGCACTCGTCGTGGGGTGGCGGGACGACCTCGACGATGCCATCGCCCGGGCCTCGGTCACGATCGCCTACCTCGCGTCCTACGTGTTCGTCGAGATCTACAACGAGGGCGAATTCGTCGTCCTCCCGGTCCTGCGCTTCGTGGCCGGGTGGCCCGACCGGATCGCCAACTGGTTCACCGATCCGCTCCGCGGCGGCGTGCCGCTCGAGATCGTCTTCCTGGGATTGGTCGCCTGGATCGTGTGGCGCCGCGTGGATCGGTATCGTCCGCAGCATGCTGCGCGACTTGCTCGCACGTCCTGAGGTCACCGAGGTCTGCGAGCTCCGCAGTACCTTCGGCGTCATGGCGTTCCACGGGGGCAACCTCGAGCGCTGTACCGACGTGATCGCCACCGAGGTCGCGGCCCGTACCGACGCATCGCTCTACACGGTCGTGCAGGCCCCTCCACTGCGTCAACACATCCCCTCGACCGCGTTCGATCCCGATCACTCGGAGGCCCTCGCCGGATTCGTCGGCCATGTCGACATCGTGATCGCCATCCACGGCTACGGGCGTCAGGATCGCTTCTGGGACCTGCTGCTCGGCGGCCGCAATCGGGCGTTGGCCACCCATGTGGGCGACCATCTCCGCGGCGGCATCGACGAGCGATTCGGCATCGTCGACCGGCTCGACGACATCCCGAAGGGGCTCCGCGGCCAACATCCGGCCAACCCCGTCAACCTGCCGTCACAGGCCGGCGTGCAGATCGAGCTCCCGCCCACCAGCCGCTGGAACCGCGACGAGGCGGAGTGGTCGGATTGGCTCGGCACCGGGCGAGCCCCGCAGGTGGAACAACTGATCGACGTGCTCAGCGCGGCCGTCGATTCGTGGTCACCGGCCGCGCCCTGATCAGGGCGCCAGCCGCTCCACGACCCAGTCGTCGCCCGCACGGCGGTAGCGGAGCCGGTCGTGGAGCCGGTTGGGACGGCCCTGCCAGAACTCCACCGATCGCGGCCGCACGAGATAGCCACCCCAGTGAGGCGGGCGAGGCACCCCGTCGGGGAAGCGCCGGTCGAACTCGGCCCACCGGGCATCGAGCTCGGCCCGCGACGCGATCACCTCGGACTGTGCGCTGGCCCACGCCCCGATCTGGGCGCCACGGGGCCGATCGGCGAAGTAGCCGTCGGATTCCGCGTCGGAGAGCTGCTCGACATCGCCCACGACCCGGATCTGGCGAGCGACCTCTCGCCAGACGAAGGTGAGCGCCGCCCTCGGGTTCTCGGCCAGCTCCAGGCCCTTGGCCGAATGCCGGTTGGTGAAGACGACGAATCCGCGATCGTCGGCCCCCTTGACCAGCACGACCCGCGAGGCCGGCCAGCCGTCGGCACCGGCGGTGGAGAGGGTCGCGAAGTTGGCGTCGAAGGGTTCGGTCTCGACCCAAGCTGCGAACCACTCGGTGAACTGCTCGAGCGGAGTGGGCGCGAGATCGGACTCGTCGAGCCCCTCCGACTCGTAGTGTTCGCGCATCGCCGCGAGGTCCATCAGACCAGCCTACGGTGCTCCTGTGGAGCGTCGAGCCTTGATCGTCGTCGCCGTCGGGGGTGTCGCGGGGGCACTGCTGCGGTGGGTGATCGGTGAAATCATCACCGACACGGCCATGGCGCTGCTGGTGGTCAACACCGTGGGAACCGGCCTGCTGGGCGCGGTGACCCGGGGGGCATTGCGAGGTTCGTCGGTCCGGCGATTGCTGGTCGGGGTCGGGTTCTGTGGTGGCCTCACGACCTTCTCGACGTTCGCGGTGGAGGTCGCCGTCCGCCTCGACGCCGGGCGACCGGTCGACGGTCTCGGCCTGATGCTGCTCTCACTCCTCCTGGGGGTGTTCGCCTTCGGGGCGGGCACCGCCACCGGGCGGCCTGTCCGATGACCGCCATCGGCTTCGTCGTGGCCGCGGCGCTCGGTGGGGTCATCCGGTGGCGGACCGCCTCGGCGTTGGGTTGGATCGACGGCACGCTGGCCGTCAACCTCGTCGGCTCCTTCGTACTCGGGCTGCTGATGGGCCAGGGCGATGCCACCACCACGGTGGTCGGTGTCGCCGGGCTGGGGACGCTCACGACCTGGTCGACATTCATCGCCGAGGTCGTCACGGAAGCCGCCGCCGACCGGAAGCGGGCGGTCTTCTACTTCACGGCGTCGCTGGTCGGCGGCGTGGCCGCCGCCTGGTTGGGCCTTCAGCTCGGCTGAGGGGCCCGCCGGGCCACACACCAGGTGCCGGAACCGGCCCGTGACGCCTCGGCGACCCACTGGCCGGGTAGCGCCTCGACCACGGCCTCGGCCGACAGATGGATCGGCGTGGCTTCACCGACGGTGTTGACCCACACGATCGCGCCGGCGTCGGCCAGTACCCGATCGACCTCGGCGGGGAACAGGAGCATGTTGAGCAGCACCAGCACGTCGACCGAGTCGTCGGCGAGGGGGAGACGGCTCGCATCGGCCCGAGTCCACGGGGCCAGCCCGGCCGGGGCCTGGGCCAACATCCCGGCCGACAGGTCGACGGCGGCATGCACCGGCCGGAAACGACTGATCACCTTCGTGCCGATACCCGTTCCCGCGCCGAGCTCGACCAGGACTCCGTCGGGGAGGTCGACCCGCTCGAACACGTCCTCGAGGGCGACGAGCCGCTCCGGGACATCGTGGGCATGCCAACCGTCGGCCATCGAATCGAAGAGCGCCTGCACCGCCGCCGCCTGCTCGCCGCCGAATTCGGCCCCCCTCGCCATCTCGTTGGTCACCACCCGCATGGGGTGGTCGTGGTGGGCCGGCTCGAGGTGTTCGAGTGGGCGCACGGGATCGAGGTGGTGCACCGTGCCCGGCATGTTCAGGCGGGGGCCGGAATCTCGGTCATGCCGCCCAGATACGGCAGCAGGACCTCGGGCATCCGCACCGACCCGTCGGCCTGCCGGTACGTCTCGATGATGGCCGCCCACACCCGCGGCACGGCGAGGCCGGAGCCGTTGAGGCTGTGGACGAACCGCGTGCCCTTCTCCCCCTCGGGCCGATAGCGGATGTTGGCCCGCCGAGCCTGGTAGTCGGTGCACCACGAGACGGACGACACCTCGAGCCATCGGTCGGCGCCGGGGGCGAAGACCTCGATGTCGAACGTGCGGGCACCGGCGCCGCTGATGTCGCCACAGGCGAGGTCGAGGACCCGGTGGGCGAGGCCCAGGTCGCTGATGGCCGATTCGGCCCGACCGAGGATCTCCATGTGCATCTCCTGGGCCTGGTCGGGGGTGCAGAAGGCGTAGAGCTCGACCTTGTCGAACTCGTGCACCCGGAGGAGGCCCCGGGTGTCGCGCCCGGCCGACCCGGCCTCGCGCCGGAAGCACGACGTGTGGGCCATGAGACGCAGGGGAAGCTCGGCTTGGTCGAGGATCTCGCCCGCGACCATGGAGGTGAGGGGCACCTCGGCGGTGGGGATGGCCCACAGGTCGTCGCGCTCGAGATGGTAGGCATCGTCGGCGAACTTGGGGAGATGACCGGTGCCGATCATCGTCTCGGTCTTGACGACGGTCGGCGGCCTGACCTCTTCGAACGCATCGCGGTTGCGATCGAGCCCGTAGGCGATCAGGGCCCGGAGCAGACGGGCGCCCGCCCCCCGGTACATGACGAACATCGAACCCGACATGCGCACGGCGCGATCCACATCGAGGATGCCGAGCGCCTCGGCGACCTCCCAGTGAGGGACCCGCTGATGGTCGGCGTAGCCGGCCGGGTCGAAGTTCTCGACCCGCAGCTCGAGGTTGTCGTCCTCGGTGAGACCGTCGGGGGCTTCGGGCGCAGGCATGTTCGCGACGTTGAGCAGCAGTGACCGGATGGTCGCGGCGAGGTCGTCGGCCTCGTCGCTGAGCGCCTTCTCGCGCTCGCCCAGGGCCCGGCTCTGGTCCTGGAGGGCGGCGGCATCATCGCCCCTGCCCTCCTTGTGGAGAAGCCCGACCTGTTTCGAGAGCTGTTTCACCTCGGCCCGGATGTCGTCACGCTCGGTACCGATCGCCCGAACCCGGGTGTCGAGCTCCACCACCTCGTCGATGGACGAGGTGTCATCCCCGCGACGCGCGATGGCGGCCTTGACCGCCTCCGGATCGGTTCGGATGAGCTTGATGTCGAGCATGTCGAAGACGGTACCCGTTCGCTGTGGCCCCACCCGGCACATTCTCCCGGGGGCTGGAGGCGACCCGGCTAGGTGGCCTCGATCTCGGACTCCCGCGGCGGCTCACCGGCCGCGTCGAACGCCTGCGCCACGTCGGAGTAGGTGAGCCGGCCACCTTCGCGGCGCCGGTCGAGGTCGCCCTGGCGGAGGCGAGCGGTGTGACGGAAGAACCGCAGGGCGATCATGCCCCAGAGGTAGAACCCGCCGACCACCTTCATGATCGCACCGGCGAGCTGCTGGTCGTCGGTGGGGTTGATGCCCCAGAGGTTCGTCTCCTTGTCGTAGGCCTCGTAGACGACGCCCTCGGCGAAGGTGAGCCACCCCGCCGGCACGGTGGGCACGATCGACATCAAGAAGAGATAGACGAGCTTGCCGGGCTCGCTCATCTGGACTTCCTTGAGCGGGCCGAGCACGGGGAACCACATCAGCAGCGCCGAGAAGAACACGGCGAGGTGGATCATGTAGTGGAACGCGCCGTTCTCCGAACTCGTGTTGACCACGGCGCCCCAGTGGGTCAGCACCTGGAGGATGTTGAAGATCACGCCGGCCACGATCGGCCTCGTGAGCACCCCCAGGATCTTGGACGTGATGCCGCCGTCGAGCACCAGGAGGCGGGCGAGCCACTCGGGCATCGCCAGGAGCAACAGCGGAGGCACGATGAACGCGATCAGCAGGTGCTGGAGCATGTGGACCGAGTAGAGGTACTCCTCGCCGATGTCGTGCATCGGATAGTCGGCCGCGATCCAGAGGAGGACGACGCCGGCGAGGAAGTAGCGCTTCTGGGCGGTGGTGACCACCGGCTCGCCCTCGGCGACCACCAGCGGACCGATGGCGCGCGTGGCGTAGACGCCGAGCCCGACGATGCCCGCGATCAGGAGCCAGACCTCCGGGTGGGCCTCGAAGGCCCAGGGACTCACGGCGAGGAGGTTCGCCGCCATGTCATCAGGCCCAGAACTCGAACGCGGCGAGGGCGATGACGTAGACGCCGGTCGCCAGGATCAGCCCGCCCACGAACAGCTGGCTGAAGATCTTGTTGTCGAAGCGCAGGTGCATGAACCAGGTCGCCACCAGATAGAACTTCACGACCATCAGGAACATGAGCGTGGCGATGGTGACCGAAGTGTTCTCGAAGATCGGCAGGGCCGACTCGAAGTAGGTCAGGACCTCGATGCCGGTGAAGACGGCGAGGATCAGGGCGATCTTGATGTAGGCCCAGTCGGACGGATGCTCGTGGGCATCGTCGTGGTCGACGTGCGGCTCGGTGAGGGTCTCGCTCATGATCGGGTGCTCCGCTTACTCGACGGGGATCAGGTAGATGACGGTGAAGATGAAGATCCACACCACATCCACGAAGTGCCAGTAGAGGCCGACGATCTCGACGGTCTCGGTGTTTTTCGGGGTCAGCTTCCCCTGTTTCGACGCCACGAACAGCGACATGAGCATCACGATGCCGAGGCTCACGTGGACACCGTGGAAGCCGGTGAGGGTGAAGAAGGCCGAGCTGGCCGGGTTGTGGGTGAAACCGACGCCTTCCCGCAGGAAGCTCGTGAACTCGTAGACCTGACCGCCGATGAAGACACCGCCGAGCATGGCCGTGCTCAGGAGCCAGGCCCGGGTGGCCTGGTTGTCACCGCGAGTCAGCGCCGAAAGTGCGAGCACCATCGTGAGTGAGCTCATCAGCAGCACGAACGAACTCACCGACGTGAACGGGATGTCGAAGATGTCGGTGGGGATCGTGGTGTTGTCGGGCCCCGGGCCACGGCGGGTCTTGTAGAGCAGGTAGGTCGAGATCAACCCGCCGAAGAGCAGACACTCGGAGCCGAGGAAGGCCCACATCGCCAACTTGGTGTTGGAGATGCCGGTCGACGTGTGGTGCTCGTCGTGGCCATCGGCGGCGTGGGTGTCGGGACTGTCGATGGTCGCGGTCGCCATGATCACTCGCCTCCTTCGGCGCCGGCGGTGACCGGTTCGCTGTCGTCGGCGGCGTGATCGTCGCCACCATCGTCGTCATCGTCGTGATGATCGTCGTGACCGTGGCCGTGGTCGGCATCGGGGTCGTCGACGGGCTCGAGCGCCCACGAGTAGATGGCGAGACCGGTGAGGGCGCCGCCGACCACGGCGAGCCACAGGTTGAAGATCAGGCCGTAGCCGATCAGGGGCAGGCCCAGGGCGAGCACGAGCGGCCAGAACGACGGCGCCGGCAGGTGCACGCCGGTGGCGGACCCGTCCTGGGCGGCCTCCTCGATGGTGGCGATGCGCACGACCCGCTTGTTCTCGTCGTACCCGTACTTGCGGTGCCACCACTCGTCTTCGCTCTCCACGACCGGGATCGTGTCGAAGTTGTGCTCGGGGGTGGGCGACGGCAGCATCCACTCGAGGCTGCGGGCATCCCACGGGTCGGGGCCCGGGGCCGGCAGGTCGGCTGCATCGCGACGCGACTTCCACACGTTGAAGAAGAAGATGAGCACGCCGAGGGCGATGATGAACGAGCCGATCGTGGCGACCAGGTTCCAGAACTCGAAGCCGTAGCCGGCGGCGTAGGTGTCGATCCGGCGGCTCATGCCCTGCAGGCCGACCACGTGCATCGGGCCGAACGTCAGGTTGAAGCCGACCAGGATCACCCAGAAGTGGACCTTGCCCCAGAACTCGTTGAGGCAATGGCCGAAGATCTTGGGCCACCAGAAGTAGAGGCCGCCCATCAGACCGAGCACGCCGCCACCGAAGATCACATAGTGGAAGTGGGCGACGATGTAGTAGGTGTCGGTCTGCTGGCTGTCGGCGGGAGCCAAGGAGTGGGTGACACCCGACAGGCCGCCGATGGTGAACATCGCAACGGTGCCCACGGCGAAGAGCATCGCGGTGGTGAACCGCAACTTGCCACCCCACATCGTGGCCAACCAGTTGAGGATCTTCACGCCGGTCGGCACCGCGATGAACATGGTCGACAGCGAGAACGCGGCGACCGAGAACGGCCCGATGCCCGACACGAACATGTGGTGGGCCCACACGCCCCAGCCCATGAACCCGATGGCGATGCCGGAGAACACCATGAACGAGTAGCCGAAGATCGGCTTGCGGCTGAACGTCGGGATGATCTCGGAGATGATGCCGAAGCTCGGCAGGATGATGATGTACACCTCCGGATGTCCGAAGATCCAGAAGAGGTGTTGCCAGAGCAATGGGTCGCCGCCGGTCTCCGGATTGAAGAACTGGGCGTCGAAGAGCCGGTCGAACATCAGCAGGAACAGGGCGACCGTGATCACCGGCAGGGCGAACAGCAGCAGGAACTGCGTGACGAGCAGCATCCAGGTGAGCACGGGCATGCGGAACAGGGTCATGCCCGGCGCCCGCATGTTGAGCACGGTCACGATCAGGTTCGCAGCCGAGATCAGCGACGCGACACCCGCGATCTGCAGACCGATCACGTAGAAGTCGACGCCATGGCTGGGCGAGAACGCCAGCCCGCTGTTGGGTGAATAGCAGAACCAACCGCAGTCGGCGCCACCTCCGCCGACGATCCACGAGGTGTTGAGGAAGACCGCGCCCGAGATCCAGATCCAGAACGAAAGCGCGTTGAGACGGGGGAACGCCACGTCTCGCGCGCCGATCTGGAGCGGAATGAGGTAGTTCGCGAAGGCGGCGGCCAGCGGCATGATGAAGAGGAACACCATCGTGACGCCGTGCATCGTGAAGACCTGGTTGTACACCTCGGCCGAAAGGATCTGTCCGTCGGGTGCGGCCAACTGCAGACGGATGAGCAGCGCCTCGATGCCACCGACCACGAAGAAGAACATCGCGGCGACGCCGTACATGATGCCGATCTTCTTGTGATCGACGGTGCTGAGCCAGTCACGCCAGCCGTTGCCGCCCTTGGGGCGGGTGAGCGCGCCGAGCGGGCGTTCGACCGTCGCGGCTTCGCCCGATGTCAGGGCGAGGGGTTCTTCGGTGATCGCCATCTCACTCCACCTCCGTGGCCGCGATGCGTTCATCGGACGGGCGGGGGCCCAGTGTCTCGAGGAAATCGATCACGTCACTGATCTGTCGTTCGGTCAGGTTTCGGTTGGGCATGCCACGGGGCAGCTCGCCGTCGGCAAGGTCGTTCGCGAAGTTGGCTTTCACGTCGTTCGGATTGCGAATCCATGCGGCGAGATCGTCGCGGTTGAAGGTGCCGTCGTCGTTGTAGAGATCGAAGATGGCGCCGGCGAACGTGGTGTTGTTCGCGAAGTGGGTGAGGTTCGGGGCCGAGCCCGACACGACCTCTGCCCCGTCGTAGTCGAGGTCGTTGAGCCCGTCGACCAGATGGCAGGACGCGCACTGGGCGACGAAGGTGTCGAGGCCACGGAGGACGCCACTGGCATCCTCGGAGACGGTGGCGGGTTCGCCGGCCCGGTACGACGCGACATAGGGCTGGAGCTCTTCGCCGAACGTGGCCGGCGACATCTGCATGTCGATCCACTGCTGGAAGTCGGCTTCGTCCATCGCGATCGCCTGCATGCGCATGCGGCTGTGGGACAGGCCACAGAACTCGGTGCACTGCCCGAAGTAGACGCCGGGGTCGTCGGCTTCGATCTTCCAGGGCGAGAACCGGCCCGGCACGGCGTCGCGCTTGCCGTTGAGACGGGGGATCCAGTGCGAGTGGATCACGTCTCGCGACGTGACCACGAGGTCGACCTCGACCCCGGTGGGGATGGCGAACTGTCCGGAGGTGACGATGTCGGCCGGCGGCAGGTCGCGCGGGTCTTCGAGCATCGATGCATCCAGATCGAACTCGTCGAGGTAGTAGCGGTACTCCCACCACCACTGCTGGCCGACGACCACGATGGTCGGGTCCCACATGCGGGCCTCACCGTCGACCTCGATCTCGATGGCGGCGGCTTCGTCCTTGTTGATCGAGATGTGGGTGACGATCGTGAGGACCGCGATGATCACCATGATCACGGCCGGCACGATGGTCCAGGTGATCTCGAGCGTGTTGTTGTGGGAGACCTGCTCGGGGAACTCGTCGTCGCCCTCGTAGGTGGGCACACGGTTCTTGAGGGCGAGCCACAGCACGGCGCCGCAGATCAGCACCAGGACGAGCCCGGCCACGATGAAGACCGGGAGGACCAGTCCGTAGATCTCGTCGGCCGTGCCGCTCTCGGGCTTCAGGGTGTCGAGTTCGGCGTCGCTCGCGCAACCGGCCAGCGTGAGGCCCAGAAGGGCGACGACACCTGCGCCGGGGATACGGCGCCAGAAGTTGGACTTGTCACTCACTGTCAGTCTCTCCGTCTGAGTGGTCGCCATCGCTGCCTTCGTCGCTGTGTTCCGCGTCGTCGCTGTGTTCCGCGTCGTCGCCGTGCTCGGAGTGGTGCTCTTCGAACTCACGCTCACCGTCGACGGCGGCCCACACGCCACCGCCGAGCACCGCCACACCGACGACGAGGGCGCCGCCGGCGATCAGGTTGCGGTTGAACTTGCGGTCCGACGCCGCCAGGGTGCCGAGCCCGAGGATCAGCACCGCGACGACACCGGCGATCACGACGGCCCCGAGCTTCGTGGTGTTGAGGAGGATGCGGGAGACGGCCAGCACACCCAGCGCGACCGCCGCGGCCCCGGCCGCCGGGATCTCGATCGGTGCCATGATCCGGTTGCGCAGGGCCCGATTGGCTTCGGGGTCGCCGGTCGCCCGGTCGGCCCACGCGTCCATCATCCACTCGACCGCGACCGCACCCACGATCACCAGGCCGGTGATGAAGACCGCGGTGTTGAGCACGAGGCCGATGGCCATCGTGCCGACACCGAACGCACCGACGACCGGCCAGAAGCTGCTGGTGACGGGTGTGGTGGGGGCGATGTCGTCGACACCCATGTAGTCGGCCTGGTCGGCCGGGTCGGCGTCGCGGAAGAAGATGAGGGTGAGGGCGATGCCGATGGCCGACACTCCCGTGCCCACGAGCAGGCCGTAGCCGAGGTGCTCGCCGACGCCGCCCTTCCACCCGAGTGACAGCGGACCCATGTGGTTGCCGCCGCTGGTGTAGCCGTAGAGGACACCGGCCGTCACCAAGGCGACGCCGATGCCGAAGAAGAACTTGAAGCCCGTTGTGAACATCTGATCCCTACTTCGTGACGAAGATGACGTACCAGGCGATCGCGTACATGGCGACGACTGTGTTCCAGTAGAAAGCGGCCGCAGCGACTGCGTCGGCCTTGCGCGGACCGAACTGCCCGATGACGGCCCGCAGGAAGGTGAGCGTGACGAAGCCGACGGCCGCGATCATGAACACGACGAAGGTGCCGAGCACGAGGAAGAACATGAACTCCGAGTTCGAGCCGGAAAGGGCGAACCCGCTGTCGTTGATGATGAACCAGAGCTGGTTGAACACCGCGGCACCGAAAAGACCCGAGAGGACCAGGGCGACCAGGGCGTTGGTGCGATCACCCGCGTTGATCGCCTGCACCGCCCATTGCACGGTGAAGATCGAGAGAATGAGGGTGGCGAAGACGAACCCGGCCGGGCCGAGCTCGACCGCACCGTCGGCGAACCACTCGGCTCCGTCGGTGCGGGCCTGGGCCCGTTCGCTGATGTAGACGAGCACGACGCCCAGGAACGCCATGAACGAGGCAGCCGAGGCGAACATCGTGCCGACCAGGACCGTGCGGGGACGGGTGACCTCAGCCGCGGGGAGACCGGTGGTGGTGGCGGTCATCTAGGACTCCTCCCCTTCGTCGGACGACACATCGAGCAGGGGTGCCTCGGAGGTGACGAGCGCGGGCGGTTCCGCGAAGTTGCCGGGCGGGGGCGGGGTGGCGGTGGACCATTCGAGGGTCTGGCCGCCCCACGGGTCGTCGGCGGTGCCGGCGCCACCGGTACGCATGGCGTTGAGCAGCGTGGCCAGGGCACCGACCGCACCGAGCGCGATGACGATCATGCCCACGAGCGCCACGGTGTTGAGCACGTCGCCGGCGTCTTCGGTGGGGGCGACGAGTGGGTTGTTGGCGGTCTCGAAGAATCCGTTGATGACCTGCGAGGCGCCGACGACGAGGCCGCCGAGCACGACGAGCATGACGGCCCCGCGACCGGCCACGGGCGACAGTTCGTGACCGCACACCTTCGGACTCCAGAACCAGATGGCGCCGATGGCGGAGGCCACTGCGGCGAACAGCACGAGGCTCATGACCCCGGCGACGGTGACCCGATCGCCGAGTTCGAAGGGCTCGATGACACGGGCGACACCCGCAGCCGTGCCGGCCAGGAGGAGCAGCCCACCGCCGAGTGCGCCGAGGAGGTGCGCGGGCGGCACGCCCTGCACGCCGCGACCACGGACCAGGGAGTCGGCGGCGCCCCCGAGGGCACCGAGCACCGGGAGGATGGCGGCGAGACCGAAGGCGATGAACACGAACTTCTCGTCGTAGCGCACCACGGCGTTGTTGGTCGGCTGGAAGAACGGCTGGGCCCAGGCCCCGACCGACAGGAGACCGAACACGCCGATCAGGCCCATCGAGAGTCCGTGGCGAGCCGCACGCACGCCCGCGGCGACGGGGACGATCGAGCCGAGCACACCGAGGACGGGGATGGCGAAGGCGTAGACCTGGGGCTGTTCGACCACCCAGGCGATCTGGGCGTAGGCCCCGAGATCTCCGCTGAGGTCGCCGCCGAAGCTGCCGGGACCGTTGTGGATGTCGACGTAGGCGATGAGCATGTTGGCCAGCAGCACCGGCAGCGTCAGGAGCCACACCGAGGTGGCGACGAGCATCGACCAGGCGAACAGCGGCACTCGCAGCAGCGTCATGCCCTTCACCCGCATGGACACGACGGTGGTCGCGATGCAGATCGACGCGAGCAGCAGCGAGAGCACGACCATGGCGAGACCGACGATCGACAGGGCGATCGCTTCCCGTTCCTCGTTGCTGACCCGGTCGACGGCGCCCCACCCACCGTTGGCGAGAACGGCGGCGATGGTGATGCCGGCGCCGATGATGAAGGCCCACACGGCGGCATGGGCCGCACGGGGGAAGGCGATGTTGGTCGAGCCGACCTGCATCGGCACGACGACCGTGGCGATGCCGATGAACAGCGGCGCCGCCACCAGCAGGGCGAGACCGAGGCGGTAGAGGGCCCAGACCTGGAAGAAGGCGTTGTCGCCCCCGAAGAGGTCGGTCGACTCGCTGTCGACGCGTTCGAAGCCGAGCAGGACGCCCAGCACGACGGCACCGACGAGCAGCACCATGCCGGCCCGCAGCCAGAGACGCCCGATGCTCTTGTGGTCGGTGGTGGTGAGGGCGTCGTAGAGCCCCGCCACGACAGGCGCGGGAACCGCCGAAGCGGTGTCGTTCGCCGGCGGTGATTCGGTCATCGTCATGGTGGCAGGTGTCCTCCGACAGTTGCACCGAGACAGCGGTGGCGCAGCTGTTGCTTCGTTCGTTGGCGCACCGCGGGCGAACCCGCGCATTGCGCGGCATCTCCCGAGGTGCAGTACCGAGACGGGAGCCTACAGCCCCGCGCGCACCGGGATGGAAACCGGGCGGCAGAGGATTTTCGACGGATTTTCTCCGTCGGCCTGCTCAGAAGCCGTTGCGAACGATCTCGTCGGCCGCCATCGCGCCGAACAGCAGGGTCACGTAGGTGATCGACCAACCGAACAGCCGCATGGCCAGGGCGGGCTCCGGACGACGGAAGACCTGCACGGCGAGGCCGGTGAAGACGGCACCGAGCAGCACCGCGGCGATGTAATAGGTGAGCCCCATGTCGGCGACGGGGCCGAACAGCAGGGTGAGCGCCCAGAGCAGCACGGTGTAGGCCAGGATGCGCGTCGCGGTGGTGCGCAGCGACGCCACCGCCGGGAGCATGGGCACGTCGGCGGCCTGGTAGTCGTCCTTGTAGCGGATGGCGAGGGCCCAGAAGTGGGGCGGCGTCCAGTAGAAGATGATGGCGAAGAGCACCACCGGCGGCCAGTCGAGCTCGTTGGTGACCGATGACCACCCGACCAGCACCGGGACGGCACCGGCGGCGCCGCCGATGACGATGTTGCGGGTGGAGGTGCGCTTCAACCACATCGTGTAGACGAAGACGTAGAAGAGGGTCGCCGACACGGCCAGCACGGCCGAGAGCAGGTTGACGAAGCCCCACAGCCAGGCGAACGCGGCGATCTCCACCGCAAAGGCGAAGACCAACGCCTCTCGCGGCGTGACCTCGCCTGCCGGAAGCGGGCGGTTCTTGGTTCGCTCCATCAGCCGATCGATGTCGCGATCGATGTACATGTTGAACGCGTTCGCCCCGCCGGCGGCGAGGGTGCCGCCGATGACGGTTGCGGCCATGAGCCAGAGCGAGGGCACTCCGCCCTCGGCCACGATCATGGTCGGCACCGTCGTGATCAGCAGGAGCTCGATGATCCGCGGCTTGGTCAGCGCGATGAACGCGAGCGCACGCGGACGCTGACGAGTGGGGACGGTGGCGGTCACGATCGAAAGGCTAACGGCCGAGGGGGCATCACCGCCCAACGGGGCCGTACGCTTTGCTCGTGAGTCCGGCGCGCTATCTCTCCCTGACCCGAGCGGCCCTGTGGTCGCTGACGATCATCGTGATCACCGGCGCGAGCGTCCGCCTGACCGGTTCCGGCCTCGGCTGCTCCGATTGGCCGAATTGCGAAGAGGACCAGCTGGTGTCCGACCTCGAGTACCACGGCATGATCGAGTTCGGGAACCGGATGTTCACGGGCGTGGTCGCGTTGGCCGTCATCGGTGCGGTGCTCGGGTCGCTGCTCCGGCGGCCGAAGCGGGCCGACCTGACCCGGCTGTCCTGGGGTCTCGTCGCCGGCGTCGTTGCCCAGATCGTGCTGGGTGGCCTCCTGGTCAAGACCGAACTCGACCCCCGTTTCACCATGGGCCACTTCCTTCTGTCGATGGTGCTCCTCTGGAACGCCACCGTCCTGGTCCACCGCGCCGGCCTGCCCGACGAGCCGACCGACAGACCGACCGATGCCGACTCGGTTCGCCGAGTCACCCGCGTCGTGATGCTCATCGGCATCGTCGTGCTGGTCATGGGAACCATCGTCACGGGGTCGGGCCCGCACTCGGGCAGCGACGAGGAGGAGGTGGCCGAGCGGCTGCCGTTCCTCGTGCGCGACGTGACCCGCATCCACAGCATCACCGCGTTGCTGCTGCTCGGTGCCGTCGTGTATGTCCTCTGGCTGGCCGACCAGCGCGGCCTCGTCGACGTTCGCCGTGCCGCCCTGCTCGTGACGGGCCTCGTGGTGGCCCAGGGAGTGATCGGCTACTGGCAGTACTTCACCGGCGTGCCGGTGCTGCTGGTCGGCATCCACGTGACCCTGGCGTCGATCGCCTGGATCAACATCGTCCGTCTCGACCTCGAGGCGAGCCTGATCGGGGCACCCGCTGCGGATCGGGTGTCGACCTCGTGACTGCGCCGCTGATCGTCGAGGACCGCGAGACCGACTCGGTCGACGATCTCTCGCGACCGTGGAAGGTGCTCGTGTGGGACGACCCGATCAACCTGATGTCGTACGTGGCGTTCGTGTTCCGCAAGCTGTTCGGCTTCTCGGAGGAGAAGGCCCATCGGTTGATGATGGAGGTCCACACGGAAGGCAAGGCGGTGGTGAGCTCCGGGCCGAAGGAGAAGGCGGAGATGGACGTGTTCCGCCTCCACGAACACGGCCTCTGGGCGACCATGGAGCACGACTCGTGAGTGCGACCGAAGACAGGGAGCACGACTCGTGAGTGCGACCGAAGACAGGGAGCACGACTCGTGAGTGCGACCGAAGACATGGAGCACGACTCGTGAGTGCGGTATGAGTCATCCGTCGTGGCCGTTCCTGGCGGCGGAGGAGGGGGTCGAGGTGAACCTCGGCGATCAGGAGCAGGAGGTGCTGGAGAACCTGCTCGTGGATCTTCGTCACCTCCTGATGTCCGATTCGCACGACTCGTTGCGTCGGTTGAAGCCGCCGGCTCACCCCGACAACGAGGAGGCCGAAGCCGCGTACCGGGAGATGGTCGACGACGACATGCTGCGGGCCCGGTTGGAGTTGCTCGACGTGGTCGAGGCCGGCATCGGTGGCGCGACCCTCGACGAAGGCGATGTCGCCGCGTGGATGCAGTGCCTCAACATGATGCGGCTGATCCTCGGGGAACGCCTCGAGCTCGACGGTGCCGATCTCGAGGCCCACGAACTCCCCGAAGGCCCGGCCACCTTCCTCTACGAGTGGACCGGCGAGCTGCTCGAGTTCCTCGTCCGGGCGGCGTCGGCTCCGTCCCGCTAGGCCCGGAGCTCCCAGCGCGACGACGCAGCGGCGTTCGAGAGCTGCTCGGCCAGATCACGGCACCGTGATGCGGTGAGGTCGGGCACCGACACATGATTGCCCGGGCCGATGCCCGCGGTGCTCACGTCGAGGCTGCACACTCCGAGCCGGCGCTGGAAGAACGATGCCCGGGTCGTCACCGACTGGATGTGGGAGAGCGGCACCTGGGTGAGGTGATGGTTGAGCACACCACGCCGCACCACGAGGCGCTGGTCGTCGATCGAGAGGCCGAGGCGGCCGAACCGTTGACGGGCGTACCAGACGGCGGGCGGCCAGAAGACCAGGGCTGGGAGGAACGACGCGACCGGGTGGACGAACCAGAGGCCGATCGAGAGCGGGAGCAGAACGACGACGAACGCGATCGCGGAGCGGGCGAGCTGCCGGCGGACGGTCACGGCGCTCACCGGCTCGAGGGTGACGCCGAACGCCGGGTCGACGTCGACCGAGCCCTGCACGATCTTCGCGACCTCGGCCGTCGAGACGGCCGGCGAGAGATGGACGATCGCGTTGTTCTGGCTCGACGCCTTGCCCGTCGCGGCGGAGAAGGCGACCTGGTGGAGCCCCATGCGACGCACGATCGGACCGGAGCTGACGGTGAGGGTCTGGATGCGTTCGGGTCGGACCTCGACCTGACGACGCGACAACAGCCCCGCTTCGACCCGCAGCGACCGTGGGGACCGTTCGAGGCGGAAGCCGCCGTTGGTGAGTACCACCCCGAGGGTGCTGAACGTCGCCGCGAGGACCATCACTCCGGCGACCACGAGGGCGGCCGGCACGGCGGCAACGAGCCCGGGACCCAGGGCGAGGATCGCGACGACGACTGCTCCGGCGACCGCGAACCCGGTGAGGCCCGGCACGACGGTGCCGAGGTTGTAGCGGATCAGCGCACCGGTCGAGGTCGTGTGCAGCACCACGGCGGGTGGTTCGGGAGGTGGCGCCAGCGAACTCGCGACCCCGTCGGCCATGGCGGGGACCTCACGCTGACGGGCGAGCGAGCGCAGTCGTTCGGTCAGGGCCGTGGCGTCGGGCTTGCCCAGATAGCGGATCTCGATGTCGCCGTCGGAGGAGGCCTCGGCGACCTCGACGACGGCGAGGCCCACCGCCCGGGCGATCACCGGTTCGGAGACCGAGACCTGCTGGATGCGCGACAGGGCGATCGAGCGAGCCTGACGATTGAGCACACCGGAGCGGTAGTGGACGGCCTCGTCGGTCACGGCGTAGCCGGTCATGAACCATCCGAGCGCGCCGAACCCGACGGTGACACCGCCGGCCAGGACCGCCGCAGTGTCGAAACCGATACCACCGCCGCCGAAGGCGACGACGGCGATGAGTGGGAAGGCGTTGCCACTGATGAACGTGACGATCAACACGACGACGGTGAGTGGATGGGGCCGCCGCCAGTCGATGGGGTCGCTCACGCGCCGAGCTCCTCTCTGAGACGCTCGGCGGCTTCCGCTTCGAGATGGGGGATGACGAGATTGGGGGTGTGGGTGCCGGCCGTGTGGATCACGATGGAGCTGAGGCCGAGCCATCGGTCGATCGGTCCGGTGCGGGTCGTCAGCGTCTGGACGCGAGATCGCGGCACCACCTGGGTGGTGCGGATGATCACGCCACTGCGCCGTTCGACCCAGCGATCGTCGACCCCCCAGCGCCAGCGGGCGTAGTCGAGATCGATCACCCACCAGCGCAGCCCGAGGAAGACGGCCACGACCACGATCGCCACGACGATGAGGATCGTCGATTCGACGACGACCCCGAGCACGATCGCCGCAATGGCCACGATGCCGGCCTGAACGAGCGCCATGACCCGCCAGAAGGTCCGGATGCCCGGCGGGAGTGGGGTGGTGGCGATGCTCGGCCGCGGTTCCTCGGTCACCGGCCCAGTATCGACGAGTCGGGCGGCATCGCCGTGTCAGTCGCCGACGGGGTACCAGAATCCACCGGCCGTGCCGGGGCCGGTGTGGGCGGCGATCGAGGGGCCCACCCGGTAGCGCACGAGGTCGACGGGGATGTCGGCGTCGTGCAGGCGGGCTTCGATCCCGGCTGTGAAGATCTCGGTGGCCGGGTCGGCCAGCGAGACCCCGGCGCGTATCGGCACCCCGTCGGCGAGGAAGGGCGCCACCATGTGGTCGCAGAGTTCGTCGATCGAGTGACCCGTCGCGAGCACGTCGATCGCACCGCCGACGCCCCCGAGCACCATGACCCCGTCGTGGTCCTCCTCGAGATGGGGTGCGAGGCGTCCGCCACGTCGAGCGAAGTCGAGCGCCTGGATGATGAAGGTCGTCCCGACCAACGGCGCGGTCTGCTCGGCGCGGCGCGCCGCTTCCTCGGCCGAGGCACCGGCCGTGAGAGCCGCGGCGGCCTCCCACACGCAACAGGTCACCCCGAACGAGGCGGTGCCGGTGTCGACGAGGTGCACGGGCACGGGGGTGGACTGCGCGGCCAGACGGGCCGAGTTGAGGGTGCCCGAGTGCTCGGCGCCGACGTGGACCGACACGATCTCGGTGGCGCCGGCCGCGATGGCCGCGTCGTAGACGGCGTGGATCGCTCCCGGACTGGGTTGCGACGTCGCCACCTCGGGCAGCCGCTGGCCGGCGAAGGTCTGCCAGAAGCCGTCGGCGTCGATGTCGATGCCCTCGCGATGATCCACGCCGTCGATCGTCACGATGACGGGCACCACCATCACGCCGAGTCGCGTCGCGAGCTCCGCCGGGATCTGCGAGGTCGAGTCGGTGACGAGGGCGATCATGGCGCCGCAGCCCGGTTGTACGCCTCGACCTTGTCGGCCTCCGCCGCGAAGCGCGCCGCGATCACCGCCGAACTGGCCAGCGCGGCGAGCGGCAACGCGGCGGTCGGCTCGATCCCGCCGGGCGTGCGGACGCCGCGACGCCACGAAAGGGTGGCGCACCCGACCCAGGTCGCGCTGGCGACGGCAGTAGCCACGCGGGTCCGTTGCCGGAAGAACGGGAGGGCCGACGTGGCGACGGCGACGCCGATGTCGATCGGGAGATACGCGGGGAAGGTGCCCACGACCTGCCCGATCGAGGTGGCGACACCCTTGCCGCCGCGGCGCCCGATGGGGAAGCAGTGGCCGACCACTGCCGCGGTGCCGGCCAGGTTGGCGCCCGCGGGACCACCGAGGCGGTGACCGATGCGGGCGGCCGCCGATCCCTTGCCGATGTCGAGGGCGGACACGGCGACACCCCACTTCCGGCCCAGGACGTGGCTCGCGTTCATCGCGCCGGGGTTCCCCGTGCCTTCACGCCGGAGGTCGGCCCCGCCCGCCGCCCGCGACGCGAGATCGGCGCCGGACAGGTTGCCGACGAGGTAGCCGGTCACCGCTGCGCCGACCCAACCGATGATGCGTCTCACCGCGACGACCGTAGCGAGAGCGACCGTCGGGAACAGTGCAGCTCGGCGAGCGTCATGCCGCGGAAACCGTGGTACGCCGGCCCCTATTCCGGAGGCCCGCCGGATTTGGTGCCGGGTCGCGAGATCGAACCCCTATCCTTGTGGCTCGGTCAGTTCGCTGACTGGGCCCCGTTCGTCCAGTGGCCTAGGACGCCGGCCTTTCACGCCGGTAACACGGGTTCGAATCCCGTACGGGGTGCCAGTGCGCCACCGGTTCGAACCCGGATCCCCCTGTGGGAGGATCCGGGGCACGAACCGCGTCCGACACTGTGAGGCAACGATGCGCGTGAGCGACAGGGACCGCACCCACTGGCACGACCACGGTTGGGTCGTGTTTCGCGGCGCGCTCGGAGACGGCGAGGTGGCCGAGATCGACGGCGCCGCCCGGGAGGTCGAATCGTGGGCCGGCGAACCCGGTCTGGCCCACTTCGAGGAGACGGCCACCGGCACGCGGATCGCCCGATCGGAGGACTTCGATCCGCACCAGCCCGCGCTGCGTCGGCTCATGCGCGACAGCGTCATCACCGACACGCTCACCGACCTGCTCGGCGAGCCGCCGGTGCTGTTCAAGGAGAAGATCAACTACAAGCACCCGGGTGGCGGCGGGTTCGCTCCCCACCAGGACATCACCGCGTACCCGCAGATCCGTTCGTGTGTGTCGGTGATGGTTCCCCTCGATCCCGCCACGCCGGACAACGGGTGCCTCTGGTTCAGCCGAGACCACCCGCGCCAGGTGTTGGCCCACCAGCGAGGCACGATCGACGCCGAATGGTGCCGCCGCGCAGAATGGGTCCCGGCCGTGGTGGAACCGGGCGATGTCGTCTTCTTCGACGGCCTCGCACCGCACCGCAGCGACACCAACACCACCACGCGTGCTCGCCGGGCCCTGTACCTCACCTACAACCGTGCATCCGAGGGCGACCACCGCGAGGCCTACTACGCCGACAAGCGTCGCCGTCTCGACGACGCCGCCGGCATCGCCCCGTCGGGCAATCTGATGATCTCGCTCAACGACGACTTCCTCGGCAAGCCCGCCGCCCCACCTCGCGAGGAGACCCCCGTGCTCACCGTCCGATCGGTCATCGAGCTCCTGTGCTCACCGGCCGCCGACCATCTCTACGACGAGGTGGTGACCGAACGCGAGCACGCCCTCCAGTCAGCCGAACTCGCGATCGCCGACGGCCACCCGGCCGAGTTCGTCGCGGCGTGCCTGCTCCACGACATCGGCCACCTGTTCGTCGACCGCGAAGACGATCGTCGACATCAGCAACTCGGCGCCGACCACCTCGCGGCTCTGTTCCCCGAGGGCGTGACCGCGCCCATCGCGTTGCACGTCGACGCGAAGCGCCATCTGTGTGCGACCGAACCCGGCTACTTCGACACGCTCTCCGCGTCCTCCGTCGAGAGCCTCGCCCAGCAGGGAGGTCCGATGACACCCGACGAGGTCGCCGCTTTCGACGCGCTTCCCCACGCGGCCGCAGCCATCGAACTGCGACGCATCGACGACCGAGCCAAGGTCGCCGGCCGGTCGACCCGCGACGTGGACGACTTCGCCGACCTGCTCCACGAGGTCTGCCGATGAACCGGCCAGCCCGGCCCTAGCCGTCGCGCCGGCGGGGCGCCGGGAGCACCACGATCTCACCCCCGAGTCGTTCGATCACCAACGGAGTCGCGTAGATCTCCGACAGCACGTCGGCCCGGAGCACCTCGGCCGGCGAGCCGAGCGCGACCAGCCGCCCGTGGTGGATCAGCGCGAGACGGTCCGCGAACCGCGATGCGGTGGACAGATCGTGCATCGCCGCGACGACCGTCAGGTCCTCTTCTCGACGGAGACGGTCGACCAGCTCCAAGACGGCGTTCTGGTGCCCGAGGTCGAGCGCGCTGGTGGGTTCGTCCAGCAGGAGCACCGGCGCGTCCTGGACGAGGGCGCGAGCGACGGTCACCCGCTGCTGTTCTCCGCCCGAGAGTTCGGTCAGGGCCCGGGCGGCGAACTCGTCGAGGCGGAGCCGGGCGAGCACCGACGCGACGATCGCCCGGTCAGCCCTGGACTCGCGGTCGAACCAACCGAGATGGGCGGTGCGGCCGAGCAGGACGTACTCGGCGACCGTCATTCCCTCTGGCGCCACCGGCAGCTGGGGAACATAGGCGACATCCCGACGGGTGATCGGCTCGCCCACGCCACGCTGCGCGACACCGTCGTAGTCGTGGATGCCGGCGAGCGCACCCAGCAGGCTCGACTTGCCCGCGCCATTCGGGCCGATCAACCCGAGCCACTCCCCCGGCGCGACATCGACCGACACCGCATCGACCGCAATCCTCTCACCGAAGCGGACCGTGACGTCACGACACCGCAGGGCGACGGCGTTCATGCCGCCACCGCCTTCCCCCGCCAGAGGATGAACGCGAAGAAGGGAGCGCCCACGAGGGCGGTGATGACCCCGACGGGGAGTTCGGCCGGGGAGAGCAGCGTTCGGGCGCCGACGTCGACGAAGCCGAGGAAGGCCGCGCCGAACAGCGCCGACAGCGGCACGATCGCCCGATAGCTGCTGCCGACGAGCAGACGCACGATGTGGGGCACCACCAGACCCACGAAGGCAATGAGGCCGCTGACCGACACGGCCGCAGCGGTCAACACCGATGCCGCGATGATGATCACGAGCCGGGCCCGGGCCGGGTCGAGTCCGAGGCTGGCGGCCTCGGCGTCACCGACCCGCATCACGTCGAGATGACGGCGGTGCAGGACGAGGAGCAGACCGCACACCACGAAGTAGGGGCCCAGGACCCAGACCTGCTCCCACCCGCTGGTGTTGAGCTGCCCGAAGAGCCACGACAACACCTCGCGAGCGCGGGTGTCGCTCAACCGTTGGAGTGCGAAGGTCTGCGATGCCGAGAACAGCGCGGCCATCGCCACGCCGGCCAGCAGCAACGTGGCCGGCGATGACCCGGGCCCACGGGCGATCGCCGCCGACAGACTGACCGCGACCAACGCCCCGACGAACGCCGCGGCGGACACCGCATCGAACGGGCCCCATCCCACGTCGAGGTCGAAACCGAGGGCCAGGACTGCACCGAAGCCGGCACCGGCCGACACCCCGAGCAGGTACGGGTCGGCGAGCGGGTTGCGGAACACTCCCTGATAGGCGGCCCCGGCCATGGCCAGCGAGCCACCCACGAGCATGCCGAGCACCATCCGGGGCATCCGGATCTCGAAGAGGATGCTCTCCTGCCGTTCGCTGAGGGTGCTCTCGACGCCGAGCATCGGCACCCGGTCCAAGATGGCGGACAGCACCCCACCGGCCGGAAGACCGGCCGCGCCCTGAGTGGCGCTGAAGACGGCCACCGCGGCCACCGCCGCGACGCCGATGGCCAACGCAGCCGCGGGGAGTCGAAAGGCCCGGCCGACCGCGAGGTCGGCGGCGGACTCCGGCTCGGCCGCGGCTGCGGAGGCAGAGGAGGCCACTACGAGACCGGTGCGGTGATTCCGGCGAGGGCGTCAGCGACGGCGGTGATGAACTCGGGCAGGCGGGGGCCCCAACGCGAGGCGATGTCGGCGTTGACCACCAGGACGTCACCGTTGGCCACCGCCGTGATCTCGCCCCACCCGGGCCGAGCGAGCACGTCATCGGCCGTGTAGCTCACCTGGTCGGTGATGACGATCAGTTCCGGGTCGGCCTCGACGATGTACTCCTCGGTGAGTTGGGGGAAGCCACTCCGGTCGGCATCGGCCGCGTCCGCGATGTTGATCGCGCCCAACTCGGCGTAGACGGCACCGACGAAGCCGAAGGAACTGGCCGAGTACAGGGAGTCGCCGAGCTCGTGGTAGATCCGGGCCGTCGTCCGTGGCGCATCGGCCAAGGCCTCGTCGATCTCGGCTCGAAGCGACGCAACGGCCGCAGCCGCCTCGTCGATCCGGCCGGTCGCCACACCGAGCTCGGCCATCGATGCGTAGCCGCTGTCGATGTCGACCGGGGCTGCGCTCACCAGAACCGGAATGTCGAGGGCGGTGAGGCCGGCGATCAATTCGTTGGCGTCGTTGACGATCACGACGAGATCCGGCTCGTACGCGGTGATGGCCTCCACGTTGGGGTCGAAGCCGGAGAGGTCGGTGACCGGTGCCTCCTCGGGATGGTAGGAGTAGGCGTCGACGGCCACGACCTGGGGGCCGGCACCGATGGCGAAGAGCACCTCGGTGGCCATCGGCGACAGCGACACGATGCGTTGGGGAGCGGACTCGAGCGTCCACGTGCCGCCGGCGGACTCGATCGTGACGGGGAAGTCGCCCTCGACCACCCCGTCGTCGGTCGGCGCCGTCGTCGTCGCGTCGCGCTCGCCCGCGGTGTCGTCGTCGCCGCAGGCTGCGCCCAGGAAGGCGAGCGCGACGATGATCGCGGTCAGCAACGTTGGTCTGTGCATTGGTTCTCCTGTCGTCCGAGGGTCTGTGCCAGCTCGAACGGCAGGATCACTGCCGACCGGACCAACCCCATTCCTCGAGGGTCATGGTTCGCTTCGGCACGAAGTTCGACCGGACTCGTCGTCGCTGGCTCCGGAGAACCGTGGACGAACCACCGTTGCGGGACAGTGCCGGGATCTCACCGGACTTCGTCCTCGTACCGACTCGCAGTGTAAACCCGGGTTCAGCCCGACGCGGATTCTCGTCGGACGACCAACTTCCCCGGCGGAGCCGTCGAGCCCAGCGACGCGATCACCCGGGGCACGTCGGACATGTCGGCGATCTCCCCGATCGGGGTGGAGATCCGCCCCGCTTCGGCCAGGCGATGGAGGGCCGAGATGTGCTCGGCGTTCTCCTCCGCCGTGAACCCGGCCGCGAGCACCCCGACCACCGAGTAGTTGCGCATCACCATGTCGACCGGGTCGGGATCGACCCACGACCCGCTGGCGAACCCCACCACCGCGAACCGTCCGTAGCGGGCCACGGCGCCCAGCGCGGCGTTGGCGATCGCGCCGCCTACCGGGTCGACCACGACGTCGAACCCTCGCCCCCCGGTGTGCTGATCGACGGCGTCGCGGATGGCCTCGGCATCCCGTTCGATCGCAGCCTCGGCCCCGAGCCCGACGCAGAAGGAACGCTTCGCCTCCGAACTCGCCACGGCCACCACCCGGGCGCCGAGCGCCGCGGCCAACGAGATCGCGGTGGCCCCGGAGCTCCCCGAACCGCCGAGCACGAGCACCGTCTCCCCCGGCTGCAGCGCCGCCCGCGTCACGAGCGTCGTGTAGGCCGTGCGATAGCCGATGTAGAAGCCAGCCGCCGCTTCGTCGGAAAGCGACTCGGGCGCGAGCGAGGCGTGCGCCTCGGTGACGTAGGTGTGCGTCGCGAAGCCGCCGGACCCGGCATGGAAGTGCGTCGGACCCAGCACCCGGTCGCCGACCGAGAACCGCGAGCCGGCCGGCGCGGCGACCACGACCCCACAGACCTCCTGGCCCGGGGTGATCGGCGGTCGGCGCACCAGGGGGTACACGCCCTGCATCATGAGCGAGTCGGGCAGGCCCACCCCGGCGGCGAGCACCTCGACGAGCAGGGCACCGTCGCCCGGCTCGTCCCACTGCCGCGGGGTCCAACGAAGCGCGTCGCCCGGCGCACCGAACGCATCGGCGATCCAGGCATGACCCTCGACGAAGCTCACGGCATCCTCTTCCTCATTCGGCCCCGGCCGATGGCGATGCCAGCCGGACGATGGCCTCGTGTTCGATCACGGCAACCGGGCGGTGGCCGACACTCACTCTGACATCGACGACGACCCGCTCACCCGACCGGGTGGTGAACCGGTCGAGCAACCACCCTTCGACCAGGGCGGTGTCGCCGGGCCGGGCGCCGCCGAGATGACGGATCGCGCTCCGGGTGTGGACCCACGCACCGTCCACCAGTTGGGCCGAGAAGAGGCGGTTGGACAGCGCCGGCCACACGACGGGATGGACGAGACCCGTTTCGGCGTAGAAGGGCAGGTCTTCTCCCGCCCGCGCCCCGTAGCCCGCCCAGCGATCGTCCAGCTCGACGACCAGCGGCTCCAGGCGCGCGCCGGTCGGTTCCCCCGGTGCCGGCCCCGCTCGCGCAACCTGGAGCACGGCGCAGGTCCCGGAGGCGTTGCGGGCCTCGACCGTCCACCCGTCGTCGGTCTCCTCCGGGAGGATCTCCACGGGTTCGTCGGCGAGGACCGGGGCCCGGAAGCGCACGTCGGCGGTTCCGCCGGTCACCCAGTCGGTGCCCCAGGCCTCGGCGACCGGCCGCGTGAGGTAGGCGTAGACGGTCGTCCCGGCGACCACGGCACCCGCGTAGCCGGCCGCCAGTCCACCGTCGCGGGTGTGCACGGGGTTGTCGGCGTGCTCGGGGAGGTTGACCGCTCGCACGGACCACGGGCGCAGTGGTGTCGACATCGCCGACGAACCTAGACGAGCACCATCGTTACCGGGTTGTGATCGCGGGGTTCGTGCCGTACCTTTTGACTCTCTGCGGTGGCGCCTCGGCGGCACAGCAGAATCTTCGCCCGGTCCGCCGGGCGGGGGGTCCTGTAGATCAGTTTGGAGTGATCGCCACCCTGTCAAGGTGGAGGCCGCGGGTTCAAATCCCGTCAGGACCGCCACACGGCCACCCTCCGGGGTGGCCGTTTGTGGGGTCGGGTAGCTCAGTTGGCAGAGCGACCGCCTGAAAAGCGGTAGGTCACCGGATCGACGCCGGTCCCGACCACACCACAAGGGCGGCCCGGCCGTGTCCCCCAGGGGACGACGCCGGGTCGTTCGTGTTTTGGTTCGGTGGGATGCTCAGCCGACGGCGAGGCCGGCGTGGAAGCCCTCGTGCATGGCGCCCTCGAGGTAGCCGACGCCCTTGCAGTCGCCCACGACGGTCGGTGCGAAGCCGGCCGACCGCAGCCGGTCGGCCACGCCTTCCTCGGCAACGAGGCCGGTGGCGATGACGACGGAGTCCACCTCGATCGTCGAGGCCACCCCATCGTCGTCGTCGCCCACCACATAGCTCACCGATCGCTCGTCGATGTGGCTGACGACGGCCCCCGTGACGAGCTGCGCCCCGTGGTCGCGGAGATCGGTGAGCACCCGCCAACGGCGGGGATGCGCCATCTCCGTCGCGAGCACCGGACCCTCCTCGAGCACCGTGACCTCACGATCGCGGTCGACGAGGAACTCGGCCAGTTCGATGCCCACGAGCCCACCGCCGACGATGACCACCCGCTTGCCGATGGGCATGTAGTGCTCGGTCAGCTTGGCCAGCCGTCCGGGATCGTCGAGCAGCCCCACCCGGCGCCCGACGGTGGCGGCGATGCGCCCCGCGAGGGGCAGCTTCTTCAACGCCGAGCGCACGTCGCCCGACCCGGTCAGCATCGCTCGCAGGTCGTCGCCGTCGACGACGAGCCGACGGTCGGCCCCCGGAAGGGTCGACCGTTCCCGGGCGGCACCGGTCGCAACGATGAGTTCGTCGGGGGCCAGCTGCTTGATCAGTTCTGCGTCGGCCGGGGTGCCGGTGCGCACGTCGATGTCGAGCGCGTCCATCTGCCCGGTGAGCCAGTGCAACAGTCGCAGGTTGGGTTCGTAGACGAGCGCCGCGAAACGCAGCGCGCCGCCCAGATGGTCCGAGGCTTCCAGCAGGGTCACGTCGTGGCCCCGCCGGGCGGCCACCCGCGCGGCCTCCATGCCGGCGGGCCCGCCGCCGACCACCACGACCTTCCTCGCCGTCGAGGCCTTCGTGCGCTCGACCTCGCCGAGCTCGACCTCGTTGGCCAGGATCGGATTCACCGCACAGCGCACCCGCTGGTCGAAGAACGGTTGGGCCACACACGTGTAGCAGTTGATGCAGGGCCGGATGTCGGCCTCACGGTTCTCGGCCAGCTTCCGCGCCGTTTCCGGATCGGCGAGCATCTGGCGACCCATCGCGATCAGGTCGGCTTTGCCGTGGGCGATCATCTCCTCGCCGGTTTCGGGGCGGATGCGGCCGACACCGATGACCGGCACCGCGACCCGCTTCTTCAGCCGCCCTGAGAGGGCGGCGTGCTTGGCCTCGCGGTGCGGCAACGTCCCCTCGGTGAAGGCCGACGCCGAGGTCATGTCGCCGTACGCGCTCAGGTGGATGGCATCGGCCCCGGCCTCGACGGCGAGCTGGGCCGTGACCTCGGTGTCCTCGAAGACGATCCCGTCGGGGGTCTGGTATTCGAGGGCATCGAGGCGACACCACACCGGGTAGTCGGCGCCCACCTCGGTCCTGACGGCGCGCAACACCTCGCACAGGAACCGCGACCGGTTCTCGACGCTCCCGCCGTACTCGTCGTCGCGCGTATTCCACTGCTTGGACAGGAAGCCCGAGAGCAG